>NZ_SIHJ01000001.1:2094520-2418747 GCF_007859765.1 Posidoniimonas corsicana | reverse complement strand
GCCGCTGTTCCCTTCCCCGAAGGACCCGGAGCGCAGCTGGCGATCGGTGCAGTCGGCCATGGAGTACTGGCACAAGGACCGGGGAGTCCCGAAGGGGAAGCTGATCGTCGGGTTGCCGATGTACGGGAGGGCGTTGCCGGTCTCCAAGCCGCTGGAGCCGCTCGACCCGGCCAAGCGTCAGCAGCACGGCGCGCTCGACTTCCGCAAGGTCCGCGAGCTCGTCGGGCAGGGCTGGCCGGCCATGTGGGACCACGACAGCCATGCCCCCTGGGCGAGGCCCCCCGCGCAGCGGAAGTCGCCGCTGCTGATCTGCTTCGACGACCGCAACAGCATCGACGAGAAGTCCAAGTGGGCCCAGCAGCAGGGCTACCGGGGTCTGTCGTTCTGGGCGATCCACCAAGACCTGATGCCCGACGGCGCCCACTGGCTGCTGCAGTCCGCCTACCGCGCCTGGCCGCCCGCGAACTGACGCCCCGCCTCTCACCCAACCTCGCCCCACATTGAGCAACGCCATGAAGCCCTCCGCCTGGTTGATGACGCCGCTGCTGTTTGTCGTACCCACTCCCGTACCCGCCGAGGCGCCCAGCGTGGACAAGCCCCCGTACCCACAGACCCGGACCGTCGACCACGTGGACGTGCTGCACGGGCAGAGCGTCCCGGACCCGTACCGCTGGCTCGAGGACGACGTGCGCGTGTCGGACGAGGTCGCCGACTGGGTGAAGTCGCAGCAAGCATTCACCGACAGCTACCTGGAGAACCTGCCGGGGCTCGAAGCGGTCAAGGAGCGGCTGACGGAGCTCTGGAACTTCGAGCGTTACGGTCCGCCCCGCAGAGTGGGCGATCGGTACCTGTACTCCAAGAACGACGGGCTGCAGAACCAGGCCGTCTTGTACATCACCGACGCCTACGACGCCGACGGCCAGGTGCTGATCGACCCCAACACCTGGAGCAACGACGGCACGGTCGCCCTGGCGGGCACGTCGGCCAGCGAGGACGGCCGCTTCCTGGCCTACCAGAAGAGCGAGGCCGGCAGCGACTGGCGGACCATCTACGTGATGAACCTCGACGACAAGTCGACTCTGCCCGACGAGCTCAAGTGGGTGAAGTTCACCAGCGTCACCTGGGACAAGCCGGGCGAGGGGTTCTACTACAAACGGTACCCCGAGCCGGCCGAAGGCGAGGAGTTTCAATCGGCCGCTTTAAACCCGGCAATCTACTACCACAAGCTCGGCGAGCCCCAGGCGGAAGACCGGCTGGTGTTCCGCATCCCGGAGCACCCGGACTGGTCACTCGGCGTCAGCCGCACGTTTGACGGCAAGTACCTGCTCGCGACCGCCCGCCACGGCACCGACTGGCAGAACCATCTGTACTACCGCCCGGCGGCGGAAACGGAGGCCGAGTTCCGCCCGCTGGTCGACAACTTCGACCACCTGTTCGCCCCCATCGGCAGCGATGGCGCCACACTCTACCTGCTGACTGACTACCAGGCGCCCCGACGGCGGGTGGTGGCGATGGACATCAACGAGCCGGCGCTCGACAAGCTGGTCGAAGTCATCCCACAGTCCGACGCCGCGTTGGAAGACGTGTCGCACGTCGGCGGCAAGCTGATCGCCAGCTACCTGCAGGACGTGGCGTCGGTGGTGAAGGTGTACAGCGTCGACGGCGAGCTGGAGCGCACTGTGGAGCTGCCCGGACTCGGCAGCGCGGGCGGCTTTGGCGGCAAGCCTAACCAAACCGAAACCTTCTACACCTACAGCAGCTACGACCACCCGCCCAGCACCTACCGCTACGACATCGCGTCAGGCGAGAGCCGGCTGGTCCGCCAGCCCAAGGTCGACTTCAACCCAGCGGACTACCAGGTCAGCCGCGTGTTCTACGAGAGCAAGGACGGCGTGCGGATACCCATGTTCCTGGCGCACAAGAAGGGGATTCAGCTCGACGGGCAGAACCCAACTCTGCTGTACGGCTACGGCGGGTTCAGCATCTCGGTCACGCCCGGCTTCTCCGTCAGCCGCCTGGAGTGGATGGAGCAGGGCGGCGTGCTGGCGGTGGCGAATCTCCGCGGCGGCGGCGAATACGGCGAGGACTGGCACCTGGCCGGCAAGCTCGACAAGAAGCAGAACGTCTTTGACGACTTTATCGCCGCGGCCGAGTGGCTGATCGAACACAAGTACGCCAGCCCCCAGACGCTCGGCATCCAGGGACGCAGCAACGGCGGCCTGCTGGTTGGCGCGGTCATGACCCAGCGGCCCGAGCTGTTCGGCGCGTGCCTGCCGGGCGTGGGCGTGATGGACATGCTGCGGTTCCACCAGTTCACGGCCGGTCAGTTCTGGCGGAGCGAGTACGGCTCGGCCGACGAGCCCGACCAGTTCGAGACGCTGCTAGCCTACTCGCCCTACCACAACATCGAACCCGGGACCGCCTACCCGCCGACCCTGATCAGCACCGCCGACACCGACGACCGCGTCGTGCCGATGCACAGCTTCAAGTTCGGAGCAAGAATGCAGGCCGCCCAGGCAGGCGACGCGCCGATCCTGATGCACATCGAGTCGCGGGCCGGGCACGGCGCCGGCACGCCCACCACCAAGCTCATCGAGCAGGCCGCCGATGACATCGCGTTCCTGCTCTACCACCTGCGGCCCGACGACTCGCCGTAGCGAAATGGAATTGGCGTCACGGCTCGGCGCCGATCTGCATCCGACCCAACTCTGGGCCGGTGGGCGCGGCGTGGTCGCCGGCCGGTTCATCGGTGAGCAGCACGCCGCGGACACGCGTGGTGTCGCCGGGGACATCCACGACGCCGCTCGCCTGCGCGGCGCCGATCGAGTCGAGAGGGCCGCCGAACAGCACCGCGTCGGCGTCGTCGACGAACCAGGCCCACACGCGGCGTCCCGGATCGCTCACCTCAACGCCCGCCACCAGCACGTGCATCTGGCTGGCGAGCGGGTCGTAGAAGACAACCGCCTGGATCCGCGGGTCCTCGGACCTGGTCGGCATGCCGGTCAATTGCGCCCGCGGCGGTCCAAACTCGCGCTCGGCGGCCGCGACACGCCGGCGCCACTGGATGACGCCCGCCTCGTCGGCTGCGGGGTCGCTCACACCGGCCACACCCCCAGGGTCGGTCGCTCCGCCGGGGCCCAGGAACAACGAAGCGGCCACGCCGACCACGGCTGCACAAACCGTGACCGCCAGGTACGGCAGGTACCCTGCCCAGCTTTGTTCACTAGCCGGATTGCCGGCCGTCGCCGGCGTTACGCGTTCGTTCTCAATGGCGGCCAGCACATCGTCGCGGAGACCCGCGCGGGGCGTGACAGGCGGCAGGCCCTCAGCCAGCAGGCCAACCGCCTGCTCAATGGCGTCACGCTCGGCGGCGCATTCCGGACACCCCGAGCGCAGGTGCGCGTCGACACGCGCCCGCTCGCCCTCGGGCAGCGAGCCCGCGACGTACTCGGGCAGTCGGTCTTGAACCTCGTCACACCGCATCACGCACTCCCATCTCGGCCAGCACACGTCGGAGCGTCTTGAGGCCGCTCCGGATGCGCGTCTTGACGGTGCCCAGCGGAAGGCCGAGTTGTTCAGCAATCTGCTTGTGGGTGAGACCATCGAAGAAGGACCGCATCAACACTTCTCGTTGCTCGTCACTGAGCTGACGCACCGCCAGCCGCACGGCGCTGCGTTGCTCGGACGACTCAACCGCCGCGGAGGGGTCGGGGGCCGACGCGTCGTTGCCGGTCGCTGAGGCGCCCGATTCTTGGGCCTCGGCCGTCTTGCCGCGGCGGGTGGCGGCCGACCTCAATCGGTCAATAGAACGGCTACGGGCCAGCGTTACTAAGTACGTGCGGCAGGAGCCCCTGGCGCCATCAAATCCCGAAGGTTTCCGCCAGATTTCCAGAAACACATCCGAAACTGCCGCCTCGGCGTCTGCCGGCTGCCGCAGAACCCGCAGGCAGACCGCGTAGACGATCGCCGCGTAGCGGTCGTACACCTCGGCCAGCGCCGCGCGGTCCCCGTGGGCCACTCGGTCCATCAAGGTGGAGTCGGTCGGGCCGTCGGGCGCGGCGTCTGGCTGAGCGGCTTCTGGCAAGTGCGGACGCCTGCGGCTAGATCTGGGACGGCTCGGTGGCGGGCGCCGGCGGCGCTCCGCCCGTCAGACAGTAGACATGGTCCGTCAGCCAACTGCCATTGGCCTCGCCCGCGTCGCGGCTCAGGTAGAACCTGAACAGCGCGACCTCGTTGTTGGGTCCGACCACGGTTACCAGCACGGTGGCGAGGTCCCCGTGCTGAGCCGCTCGACCTGCGTGCCAGCTCCGGTTCACCACCATCGTGTCGTACGGCGGCGACAACACCATCTTCTCAAACTCCGCGTCCGTCCCCGTCGCCGCCCGGTTGGCCGACGAAGCGAACGCCCGCACCTGGTGGATTGCGCTGCGGTCGTGGCGGCACCGGGAGAGCGCGTCCATCTGCTCCGCCACCACCTGCCCGGGCGAAAGTTCAGGCCGCGGGAGGCTCAGCTCTTCCGGCAGCGGGGGGCCATCGATCGGCTGGGAGTTGGGGCTGGTCGTTGTGCGACCAGTGGTCGCCCAACCGAGCGGCGCGGCCGCGCCCAGCCACCCGGCGACAAACCCCGCCGCGGCCAGCGCGCCCATCAGCGCCCAACGGCGGTTTCGTCGCGCGGCAGGACGGGGAACGGGCGTCACAATTGGCCTCAGAGAGGAGCTGCAAGACACATGAGCAACGAGCGGTGCACGCTACTGAAGCGCGGACTGCATCGTAGGCTCAGCGACCGGGTCGGTCAATTTCGCACCATGGTTTCGAACACTTGAGGGAAACTTCGAGTTTCTTGAATCCGTCGCACGCGACCGGCCGTAGCTCCGGTAATCGGATTGGGCGCCCATGCGCCCGCCACAAAAGCAAGCACCAGGAGCAGCTGTAATGAAACAACGACTCGCGTTGGCGTTTATCGTGACCGCCACACTCTCTATCGCCGGCTCCGCCCCGGCGGGCGAGATCGTCTTCGGCGTCACCGACGACCAGACCCTTGTGAGCTGGGACTCTACCGCGCCCGGCGCGCTGCTGAGCGGCTCCGCGATCATGGGTCTGCAGAGCAACGAGAGGGTCGTTGGCATCGACTTCCGTCCGGCGACCGGTCAGCTCTATGCGCTCGGAAGTTTCAGCCGGCTCTACACACTCGACACGTCGACCGGCATGGCGTCTGAGGTCGGCAGTGGCCCGTTTGCGCCGCCGATCAGCGGTTCCAACTTTGGGTTCGATTTTAACCCGGTGATCGATCGAATCCGCCTCGACTCGGACACCAACGCCAACTACGTGCTGCACCCGGACACGGGCGGCGCGACCGTCGTGACCGACCTGTTCTACGGTCCGGGCGACCCCAACGAGAACGAAGACCCCAACGTGGTGCACGCCTCGTACACCAACAGCTTCGCCGGCACGACCTCCACGCAGCTGTACGGCGTCGACACCGGCCTGGACATCCTGGTCACGCAGGCCAACTCGGCCGGCACCCTTGGCACGGTTGGCTCGATCGGGACCGACGTCACCGCGACCGGCGGGTTCGACATCTCTGGATCGACGGGCGTGGGCTACATGGCGATCGAGGACGCCGCCACTTCATTCTCGACTTTCTGGACCGTCGACCTGACCACAGGCACGGGGACGGGTATCGGCGAGATCGGCAGCGGCATCGTGATCACCGCGATGGCCGTCTCCCCGGTTCCCGAACCGGCAACCTCGCTGCTGGCCGTGGCGGCGATTGGCGCCGTGGGCGCTGTTCGACGGACGCGCCGCAATGCGTAGCTCCACCCGCTAGGCGCGTCGGTTGGCAAGCTGTCCCCCCAGCGACTCTGACTCGACCCCGCCAACCGGCGTCGCCTGCGGTACCCCAGCTCATCCAACCTCGCAGCAGCCGCCTCCCAGGCGGCTGCTTTCGTGCGCTGCCACGCTGGGTCGCGGCAGCGCAGTCTGGAGCGGGACCTAGCGGTTGTGAGAGTCGTGCGACGCGGGGCGCGTCACAACCGGCCCCCCGGGGCCTGGCGCCAGGCTTGGTGAGCAGCGCCGGCGAGCGTGTTCCGGCTGCGGCGACTACAATACGAGGATCGACCCACTCGACCTCGGCCTTGTAGCCGCCGCCCAAGGAACCGCCTCGCTATGCGGGACAAACGCACCACCGCCGCCCTGCTGATCTCGCTGCTCGCGCTGGCCGCCGCCGGCGTGTCCGCGTACCTGGCGTGGAAGTCCATCACCGCCGGCCCCGTAGCGGGCTGCGGAGCGATTGATGGGCCGGCATGCGACGAGATCCTCGCAAGCCGCTGGTCGAAGTGGTTTGGCGTGCCGGTCAGCCTGCTGGCGGTAGGCGTCTACCTGATGATGATCCCAGCCGCCTGGGCGGCCGCTCTGCGGCCCGGTCGGGCGACCCTCGCGCTGCTGGCGTGCCTGTCGCTGTCGGCGTTTGGCGCCGGCGCGTGGTTTGTCGGCGTTCAGGCGGTGCTGCTGCATGGCTTCTGCCCGTGGTGCCTGGCGGTGCACGTGTGTGCGGCCCTGACGGCGGTGCTCACCTTCTACCTGATCTCAGCGGCAGCCGGCTCCGATGAGCAGCGTGCCGCCACGCTGGTGAGCGCCACGGTGCCCGGTGTGCGGCGTAGGGCGGCGCCGAGGCGTGCGTCCGGTGGCCCGCTGCTGGGAGCGCTGGGCGCGGTGCTCGGTGTGGCGGCCCTCGTAGGCGGACAATTGGCGTCTGAGGACGAGTCGCCCGCAATGCAGGAGGTCGTGATCGCCACGCCCGACCAGGCGACCAGTGCCGACGCGGAGGCGCCCCCAACCGACCCGACCGATGACGCCGGCAACGATCAAGACCAGCCAACCGACGACGACGACCCGGTTGCCGCCCCTACCGAAGACGGCGCCCCACCCCCGCTCGAGCCGATCGAACTCAGCGCTTCGCCCGAGGCCGCGTCCGGCGGCGCCGGCGACCGTGAGTTCCGCTTCGTCGGCCTGAGCGAGCCGGTCGACCTCGACCAGATGCCGGTGCTCGGCAGCCGCGACGCCAAGCACGTGATGGTCGAGGTGGTCGACTACACCTGCAAGCACTGCCGCGCGCTGCACCCGTATGTGAAGCAGGCGCTGGAGGACCACGACGGGCAGGTCGCGGTTGTGGTGCACAACTTGCCGCTGAACCCGGCGTGCAACCCGAACTTCCCGGCCGGCAAGGAGCCGTCAGAGGCCGCGCGGCACGCCTGCGACTACGCCCGCCTGGCGATCAGCGTGTGGCGGCTGGCACCCGACAAGTTCCCCGCCTACCACGACTGGCTGATGGAGGGCGACAAGCCGCCGCGGATCACCAAGGCGCGGGTCCGCGCAGCCGACCTGGTTGGCGACGACGTCCTGCTAAGCAGCAAGCTGCGGGACGAGGTCGCCAACCGCATCAACGATCAGTGCACCAGCCTCAAGAGCCTCAAGGGCGGCCTGCCCGTGATGCTGTTCGAGTACAGCGCCGTGCAGGGCGTGCCGAAAGACCCGGACGCCTTTGACGACCTGCTGAGGTCGAAGTTTGGCCTGTAGCGTGGCTCAGCCCTGCGGGCCAGGCGGCAGCATGTTGTTGCCGTAGATCACCTGCGGCGAGTCCATCGGCGCGTAGTTCAGCTCCGACCCGCCGTAGCCAGCCGACACGCCGCAGCTGTCGCACCCGCCGCACGGCGAGCTCGGGCAGCAGGACGGCGCCGGGGCCGGCGCGCAGAGCGGGGCCGGCTGCACCACCGCCGGGCGGGGCGTAAACAACCGACGGCAGAAGCAGCAGCCGCTGCACGAGGTGATGACCATCGCGGCGGCAAGCGCCAAACATGTCTTGTTCATCTTGTCCCTCCTGGACGGCCGCGGCGGGGAGGTGGGAAACAGGGGGCGGGGCGCTCGCGGGGAGCGCGGGGGGCCGCGGTGGTTTCGTCCAAGCAACTGTGCGCTGCGACGCGCGTCGTGCAAACGCCACGGTCGCATTTTCGCAACATCCGACGCCCCCCCTCGCCGCGCCAACCGCAACGACCCGCACACGCGGCCCCGCGCACCCCAGGCGGCGGTGTTCAATCCCGCGTCGCGCACCGCTGCAACGAGGCGCAAAACGCACCGCCCAACCGGCCCGCGCATCCCAACACGAGACTCCCACGCGTCCCGCTGAGAGACGCCGTCCCTTATCTGGAAAGACCCTAGTTCTCGCTTGATCCGCCGGCGACCGGCCGCCAATACTCGAATCAGCGGCGGGCACAACTTCTCTTACGCCCCCGCCGGCGCCATCTGGGGCGGCGCCGCTGCACGTGCTAGGCAGACCGGCGGGCTGGGCCAGCCGCGACCGGGGCCTCGCACGGGGCCAGGCCATTCGGGCCGAGCACCGCTCGGCCGCTGTCCGTCCGCCTCCGCGAGCGGACGCCCACCAAGCGTGAGGGGCGCTTACCAACTCTTCTACAGGACAAGAACCATGGCCAACCTATCGAAACACAACGCCCGCAAGAGCCTGCTCAACCGCCGCCGTTCGTCCGCGCGGCGCGCCCGGGTCGAACGCCTGGAGAGCCGCACGCTGCTGGCGGCCGACTTCATGGCGATCGACCCGACCGCCGCCGACACGCTGCCCGCCGAACCACCGGAGGGGGCGATCTTTGTGGTCGGCACCGAAGACGCCGACCGCATCCGCGTGTCGGTCTCCGGGGACCGGCTTGTGGTCAACGTCAACGGCGAGATCACCAGCTACGACAACTCCCTGATAACCAAGATCTACATGAAGACCGGCGGCGGCGACGACCGCGTCCGCTTCGGCTGGAACGTGACCCAGAACGCCGAGGTCTACCTCGGCGCGGGCGACGACTCCGCCGTGCTCGGCGCAGGGCACGACGTCGTGGTGGCCGGCGACGGCGACGACCGCGTCAGCGGCGGGCTCGGCAACGACCTGCTGATCGGCGGCGCAGGCAACGACCACCTGGCCGGCTCCCACGGCCACGACGCGCTGGTCGGCGGCCTGGGCGACGACAACCTCAACGGCGGCCGCGGCAACGACGCCATGGCCGGCGGCGACGGCCACGACACCCTCCGCGGCGGCGCCGGCGACGACTGGCTCTTCGGCGACGCCACGAACGACGTCCCCGACGACTACGCCGGACTGGTCGACTACGCCCGCCGGTACGGCAACACCGGCCGCGGAAACGACTCGCTCTCCGGCGGCGCCGGCGACGACGTACTGCTCGGCGGCGCCCTGGCCGACAAGATCGAGGGCGGCAGCGGCGACGACCTGATCCTCGGCGGCCGCGGCGACGACGGCATCTCGGCCGGCGCCGGCGATGACTTTGTCTTCGGCGGCTGGGGCGCCGACGCCATCCGCGGCGGCGATGGCGCCGACGTGCTGGTCGGCGATCCGCGCGACGAGCTCCCCTCCACCGACGACCCGATCGACGCCCGGCCCGACGCCCGCCACTCCGCGATCGACGACGCCGAGGCGCTCGTGCGCAGCCTGGAGGAGATCGCCGAATTCCCCGACGACGCCGGGGAGCTTTCCGCCAACGCCGCGCCGGCGCCTGACCTGCGTGTCCGCACCGCCGACCGCATCAGCGGCGGCCGCGGCGCCGACCTGATCTACGGCATGCTGGGCGACGACCACATCGAAGGGGGCGCCGGCGACGACGCCATCTCCGGCGGGTCGGGCGCCGACCGCATCAGCGGGGGCGCCGGGAACGACCGCATCGGCGGCGGCCTCGGCAACGACCGCATCAACGGCGGCGCCGGCAACGACGCCCTCCACGGCCAGCGGGGCAACGACATCCTGCTGGGCGGGTCTGGCGACGACGCGCTGTTCGGCGGCGCCGGCTTCGATGTGCTGTTCGGCCAGCTCGGCGACGACCGCCTCAACGGCGGCGACGACACCGACCTGCTCATCGGCGGCCAAGGCGCCGACAAGATCGAGGCCCTCGACGGCGTGGTCGACTACATCCTCGCCGACGAGGACGACGACGTCGAAGCGGACCCCTTCGACTTCATCTTCTAGGGGAACCGGTTGGGCCCCCTCCCTCGGCCTCGGGGGAGGGGGCATGGGTTCGGGCCGGCGCCCACCAACAGACCGCTCCCACCGGTCGGCGGAGTTCTGACCTGCTGGGTTTTGTCCGATTCGTTTTGTCCAAAAACACGAGCGGAGGGGACAAAACTCTGGGCGCACGTCCGCCCCGATGTCCCGTAAGTGCTTTTCAAACAATCGCTTACGAAGCTTGCCTTGGAACCGGGCCCGAGGGTTTTGTCCGATCGTGGTCGCGCAAGGGACAAAACAGAAACCCAGCCGCGCGAGCGGCCGCCATCACTGACCGCGCAGCAAGAGCCGAGCCCGCCCGCTGCTGCGGTGGGCCTTTCCCGGCTGTGTGCGCGTAAGTTCACCACCTATTCGACCACACCAGGTGGCCGGTTTCCACAAGAATCCCCCCGGAGCAAGCAACGGCGAACGCCGAGTTCCTGCTGCAGTGAGAAGGCGGGGCGGCCGGGCCTAACGCAGCTTCTTGATCAGCGACTTCATCCGCTTGAGGGTCTCGTCGCTGACGTGGTGCTCGATCCCCTCGGCGTCGATCTGGGCGGTCGCCTCGCTGACGCCGATGGCGCGGAGGAAGTCGAGCACCACCTCGTGCCGGCGGCGGGACGCGTCCGCCAGCTTCTGGCCCTTGGCGGTCAGCTCCAGCGGCCCGTACGGCTCGGCGTCCACCAGGCCCGCGGCCCGCAGGCGGCCCACGGTCTTGCTGACGGTCACCGCGCTGACGCCGAACAGCCGCACCAGGTCCGCGGCGCGGCACTGCCCCTTCTCGCCGATCACGTCGGAGATCGCCTCGACGTAGTCCTCGGCGGTCTCGCTAGCGTGGTCGTTGCGGGTGCGGCGGAACGGGGCCGCGGGTCGGGGGCTGCCTGTCATACGGTTTGTCGCCTGCGCCGTCTTCCTTGCTGAAACTGCTTGACCGCCAGTTTAGCACCGGCTAAAATTCCCCGCAAGTTTAGCCTGTGCTAACTTTCGCCCATCCGAAAGACCGCCGATGCCCGCCCCCCGCTCCCGCCGCCCCCTCCCCGCGTTCACCCTGGTCGAGCTGCTGGTGGTGATCGCCATCATCGGCGTGCTGATCTCGCTGCTGCTGCCGGCCGTGCAGGCCGCCCGCGAGGCCGCCCGCCGTTCGCAGTGCCTGAACAACCTGAAGCAGATCGGCCTCGCGACGCTCGGCTTCGAGGACGCCCACAAGCACCTGCCGCCGGGCTACGCGTCGCGTTCGACCCAGACGCCTCCCCCCGCGACGCGCGACCCACAAACCTGGGACGCGCCGCCCGGCTGGGGCTGGGGCGCCCACCTGCTGCCGCACATCGAAGAGTCGGCGCTGGCGGCGCAGATCGACCTCACCGAGCCGATCTGGGCGCCGCAGCACCAGCAGGCGATCGCCGCCGAGCCCACCACGTTTTCCTGCCCGTCCAGCTCCGGCCCGCGCGACCCGTTCCAGGTGCTCGACGAGCCGGGCGCCCCGCTCTCGATCGGTGGGGTCGTGCCCTACGTTGGGCGGTCCAACTACGTGGCGAGCCACGGGCAGGAGTCGTGCTGGGGCGAGTGCGGCGCCGCGTCGACCGGCGTCGTGTTCACCGACATCTACAACAGCACCACCGAGACCATCACCGTCAACGGCGACGCGTCGAAGGTGGCGGACGGGCCGTTCTTCCGCGGCTCGCAGGTGCGGCTCAAGCAGATCACCGACGGCCTGTCGAAGACCATCTTCTTCGGCGAACACTCCTCGGGCCTCAGCGACAAGACCTGGGTCGGCGTCGTGCCCGGCGCGTTCACCCACCCGCGGTTCAGCTCGCCGGAGAACGGGCCCGACGCGGCCGCCACGCTGGTGCTGGTGCACGCGGGCCCGTCGGGCGGCGAGCTCGACATCACCGGCGCGCCGATCATCCACCCCATCAACTTCCCGACCTACCACGTGGGGCAGATGTTCGCCGAGCACACCGGCGGCGGCAACGTCGCGCTGGGCGACGGCTCCGTCCGCTTCGTCACGGACGACGTCGACCTGATCGTCTGGGCAGAGCACTCCAGCATGAACGAGGAAGAGGTCAGCCTCGAGGCGCTGTAGCCGGCCGCAGGCGCAACCCCACAGGCGCAGCACGCAAACAGGATCCGCAATGAAACCCCGCACCACCTATGCCTGCCTGGCCCTCGCGCTGACGCTCGCCGTCGGCTGCGGCGGCTACGGCGAGGTCAGCCCCGTCGCGTACGACTACGCGATGGCCCTGTACTCGCTCTCCAACCAGAAGGCGGCCGACCGCGTGCCCGCGGTCGCCGAGCAGGTGGAGGCCTCGCACCAGGCGGGCGACCTCAGCGACCGCGAGGCCCGCTGGCTGCAGGGCATCCTTTCCGACGCCGAGTCCGGCGACTGGAAGTCCGCCGCCAAGCAGGCCCGCCGGATGATGGAGGACCAGGTCAAGCGCGGCGCCGCGAACCGGTAGAGAGAAGGGGTCAGACACCTTTTCTTGGCCCGTTTGAAGAGCTTGGTATCTACCATGTCGCGATGAAGGTTGTGCCATGAACGTTGATTCCATCGCCACTGCACTAATTGAGACATGCGTATTCTTCGCCACGTCTGAAGAGGACCTCGTTGATCCGGATACGGCCGTAGAACAGCTGGAACACATCGCGGCACATCTCAAAAACCTTGATGACCTATCCAAGGAGCGGTTCTTAGCAGTGGCCGAAGAGCTTGCCGTGCAAGCAGAGCTTACACAAGGCAATTCGCAGCGGGTGAAATGTCTGAGAGCTCTGGGGGCCAATCTGGGATTGTCAGACTGACTACGAATCCACCAGAACCACAACAGGCTCTCGTTCGTTAGGGCGCAAGAAGGTGAGCGAAAGAGGTGGCTGCCACCTTTTTTCTCTAGGTCAAGCGCGGCGCCGCAGACCGGGTTGGCGGCGGGTAGCGTCCACCGGGTATGCTAGCCGGGCAGGACCGACCTCCCCGAACCCTCAGCGCCCGACCCACCGTGTTTACCGAGACCGAAGCCAGCCGCAAAGCCATTGGGGACGTCGACGTCCTCTACCACGACGGGCTGTACCACCTGTTCCACCTGGTGCTGCCCAACCACGACTTCATCGCCCACGCGGTCAGCACCGACGCCATCAACTGGCGGCGGGTCAGCAACGCGCTGTTCATCGGCGACCCCGGCTCCTGGGACGACCTGATGCTGTGGACGATGGCGGTCTCGCCCGACCCGCACCAGCCCGGCCGCTGGCGGATGTTCTACACCGGCCTGTCGCGGCGCGAGCAGGGCGGCATCCAGCGGCTCGGCATGGCGGTCAGCGACGACCTCTACCACTGGCGCAAGGCGCCGGTCAACTGGCGCGACGAGCGCGGACCGCACGACCCGCCGGCCGTGCTGAAGGCCCGCGAGATCGCCGGGCAGCAGCCCACCAGCTGCCGCCACTCCGAGCTGTCGCCCGACAGCGCGTTCCCCCTGGAGCCCGACCCCGAGTACTACGAGGCGACCCTCGACGAGGGCCGCCACTGGGTCAGCTTCCGCGACCCCTACTACTACCGCGAGGGCGACCGCGGCTGGCTGATCATGGCCGCCCGCACCAAGACCGGGCCGGTCGTGCGGCGGGGCTGCGTGGGCGTCATGGAAGAGACCTCGCCCGGCCGGTTCGAGACCCGCCCGCCGCTGCACCACCCCGGGCTGTACGACGACATCGAGGTGCCCAACCTCATCAAGATCGAGGACGAGTACTACCTGATCGGCAGCCTCCGCGAGGACGCCAAGATTCGCTACTGGCACACCCACCAGATCGGCGCGCCGTGGCGGAGCTACCACGACAACGTGCTGCTGGCCCAGGGCAACTACGCCGGACGCCTGTGCCAGGACGAGAAGGGCTGGCTGGTGTGGAACTTCTTCTCGCTGGGCGGGCCGGACCGCACGTCGCACAACATCATGCCGCCGCCCAAGCGGCTGCAGCGCACCCCGGGCGGGCTGATCCGCACCACCACCTTCGAGGGCCTCGACGACTGGGTCGGCGAGCGGATCGAGACCCGCTGCGTCCGCCCGCTCGACGAGCAGTCGACCGACCAGCTCTGCGCGGTCGACGGCAACCAGATCGAGCTCGCCTGCGAGGCCGGCTTCCGCGCGTTCGTGTTCGACGGGTCGATCAAGTCCGCGCGGCTGCGGGCCAAGATCGACCTGCACGGGCTCGGGAAGTGCGGCATCGTGTTCCGCGTCGACCCCCAGACCTACGACGGCTACTACCTGTCGCTCGACCTGCTCAAGGGCATCGCCCAACTCCGCGCCTGGCAGACCGGCGAGCCGGGCAGCGGCGAGCACATGATGCAGTTCCGCACGCTGCAGGGCGGCAACTGGCACAGCGAGACCCCCGGCGAGGCCGAGATCCAGCTCATCGCGTTCGGCCACTACCTCGAGTTCTCGGTCGAGGGGCGGGTGATCCTGACGCTCGCCGACCCGACGTTCAGCGAGGGCCTGTTCGGCGTCTACCTGGAGTCCGCCAAGATGTGCCTGCGCGACGTGGAGCTGCGGCGGATGGGCGAGCCGACCCAGTCGCCCCACCACCTGGTCACGGGCTAGCCCAGCATCGCCGGGTTGAGCCGCCAGATGGCCAGGTTCAGCGCCGCCGCGAACGCGACCCACAGCAGGTAGGGGACCAGCAGCGCGCCGGCCAGCGGCCGCGCCCGCCAGAACGCGACCAGCGTCGCGACGATCAGGGCCGCCAGCGCCAGGATGTCCAAGAAGGCGAGGCCGCCCAGCCGCCACGCGAAGAACAGCCAGCTCCACACCGCGTTCACCGCCAGCTGAACCAGGAACAGCAGCAGGGCAGGGCGGTTGCTCCGGAAGCCGCCCGACCGCCACACCAGCCAGGCCGCCACGCCCATCAGCGCGTACAGCGCGGTCCAGACCGGGCCAAACACCCAACCCGGCGGCGCCCACGAGGGTTGCTGCAGATCGGCGTAGAACGATCGCGCCTGCACCGACGCCAGCGCCCCGACGGCCGACGCGGCGAAGCAGACCACGAGCCAGCCGACGAGGCCGGCCGCCTGCCTGCCGATCGGCATGCTGGGTTGGGGTTGGTTCATAGCGCCACGGTTCTGAGCGATCCTCCAGATACCTAAACGTAGCGGCGTCCGGCCCGCCGACCAGCCGGCTACTCGCCCAGCTCGAAGCGGTAGCCGATGTTGCGAAGGGTGTGGATGTGCTTGGGGCTGCTCGGGTCGCGTTCGATCTTGCTCCGCAGGGTCGCCACGCAGCGGTCGACGCTCCGCCCGCTGACCACGATCGACCGACCCCACACCTGGTTGATGATGTCGCTGCGGGTGAACGCGCGGTGGGGCCGCGACGCGAAGAAGTCGAGCAGGCGGTACTCCTTGGCGGTGAGCGGCACCTCCTCGCCGGCGCGCGTCAGCGTGCAGGACGCGCGGTCGAGCACGGCGTCGCCGATCGCGACCCGGTCCGGGGCGTCGGCGGTCGGGCGGTGCAGCAGCCGCTTGACCCGCGCCATCAGCTCGCGGATGCCGAACGGCTTGGTCACGTAGTCGTCGGCGCCCAGCTCCAGGCCGCGGACGATCTCCTCCTCCTGCCCCTTGGCGGTCACCATCACGATCGGCAGGGTCAGCCCCGCCGACCGCACCCGCTGGCACACCTCGTAGCCGTTGAGCAGCGGCAGCATGATGTCCAAGAGCAGCACGTCCGGCGGCTGGGCCAACGCCTGCGCCAGGCCCGCCTCGCCGTTGGCGGCGGTGTGCACCTCGTACCCGGCCATGCGGAAGTTGTCGCCGAGCCCGCGCAGCAGCGCCGGGTCGTCCTCGACGATGAGGATGCTGGCGGGCGGAGTCATGCGGGCTGCTCCTGTTCGCCCGCCGGGCGTTCGGAGGCCGCCGCGCGGCGCGGTTCGAGCTCGGGCAGCCAGAGGGTAAACGCGCTCCCCTCGCCCGGCCGGCTCTCGACGGTCGCCTCGCCGCCGTGCGCTTCGACGATCGTCCGCACGATGCTGAGCCCCAGCCCGCAGCCGCCCCGGTCGCGGGCGACCCGTTGGTCGACCTGGTAGAAGCGGTCGAACACGCGGGCGGCGGACTGCGTGCTGAGCCCGATGCCGTTGTCGCGGACCACGATCGCGACCCGCCCGTCGACCACGCCGGCCGACAGCTCGATCCGCTTCGCCTCTCCGCTGTACTTCCAGGCGTTTTCCAGCAGGTTGACCACCGCCGAGACCAGCGCGTCGGCGTCGCCCAGCACCTGGGCCGGCGGGCCCGGGTCGACCCGCAGGGCGCCGCCATCGTCGCCGACGTGCTCCCGGAAAACGGACGCCGCCTGCCGCACCACTTCCTGAACCTCAACCGGCGCCGACGCGAACCGCTGGCTGCCCCGCTCCATCCGGGAGAAGGTCAGGAAGTTGTCGATCAGCCGCGTCAGCCGCGCGTTCTCCTGCGAGATGAGCTCGAGGTACTCCCGGGCGTTCGCGTCGGTGGGGCTGCCGCCCTCGGCCAGCAGCGTGTCGACCAGCAGGCGGATCGAGGCCAACGGCGTCTTGAGTTCGTGCGACACGGTCGCCACGAGGTCATTCTTTAGTTGGGCCAGACGGAGCCGCTGACGCAGCGCGGCGATCAGCAGCCACGCCAGCACCACGGTCGCCGCGATCACCAGCACCGTGATCCACAGGTGCACGGCGTGTCGCTGCCGCGACGAGGCGGCGAACGGGTCGCCCTCGGCGGCCTCGAGCCCCAGCCGCCACTGCCCCACGCCCTCTCCCAGCGGGGCGTCCAGCAGCAGGCCGCTGGGCTCGCCGCCGGGCTGGTGCGCGGTGAACGCCACGCCGCTGGGCAGCGCGATGTCGTCGGTCAGTGCGAGCAGCCGTTGGCGGAGCTTGTCGGCGTGGTGCAACGCGACCACCCGACCATCGGCAAGCGACTGGCTCCACACGCCGGTCAGCGGCGTCGGGCGCAGCGAGTCGGTGGCGAAGCCGGCGTCGTAGGCTTCGGCTGCCTCGGCGGCGAGGGTCTCGGCCGGCAGGGTCGGCAGACGCGACCCGAGCTCGGGCCACCGCCGCAGCTCCTCCATCAAGAACCGACGCTGCGTCGCTAGCAGCGGGTTCTGCTGGTAGTCGTTCAGGCGTGCGACCAACTGGTCCGCGACGCCACGCCACTCCGGCGAGTCGGGCGGCAGCAGCTCGAGCAACCGCAGGCCCGCCACCGCCGCCGGCGAACGGCCCTGGCCATCAAAAACCTCCTGCGCGGCGAACTGCGTCTGCAGCACCTCGACCGCCGCCTCGCGCTCGCCCGCCGCCAGCAGGCACCGCACCTGCGACTGCCGGGCGCTGGCGCGGGTCGCTTCGTCGGCGGCGTCGCGGGCGATCAACGCGTAGGCCTCGGCGGCCGCCTCAAATCGGCGCTCGGCGAACTCCAGCCGGCGGGCGGAGGCCCACTCGGCCGACTGGGCCGCCGGCTCCTCGGGCGGCGGGGCAGGGCGGTCGGGGTAGACGACGCGCGCGTTGGCGTCGCTGATCAGCAGGCTGTCGACCTCGCCGCTCGCAACGATCTCCGCGAACGCCGCCGCGGGCTGCTGGTCGCTCGCCCGGTCGGCGAGCCGCCGCAGGCGCTCCGACCAACGCTGCTCGAGCGTCTGACGGGCCGCGTCGAGCTGCGTCTGGTAGGCGTCGCGCAACCGTTGGTTGGCGGCCAGCTGTTCATTGCGAACCGCCTCGCGCATCATCCACACCACCCCCGCCGACGGCACGAGCACCGTCAGCAGGAGCAGCAGCAGAGGCCACGCGAGGCGGTCGCTACGCATCGTCGCCGTCCTATTCGACCTTCAGGCTGGAAACGATCTTCGTGATGGCGGGCTGCCACTTGTCGAAGTCCTCGGTGGGGGCAGAGAACCGCAGGTTCACCGCGGACTTGTCGCCGAACACCGCGACCCGCTGGGCCTTCTGGTTCTTGTCGCCCTCCTTGTACTCGAACACCGCCACCGCCGCCTGGCGGCCGTTGATCTCAACGGCCTGGATCGAGTCGTCGTCGAGCGTCAGGTCCACCAGCCGCTCGCGATACTTCTTGAGCGCCTCCTTCAGCCAGTCGCTGGGCGTGGTGAACTTCTCCTTGATCGGCGTCAGCTCGCCCCCCTCGACGCGGGACTGCATCGTGGCGTCCGGGTCGATCAGCCAGGTCGTGGTGCGGGGGTCCTGCTCCGACTGCGAAGGCGTGTACGTGTGCCACTCGGGCGGCAGCGTCAGCGTGAACAGGTCCCGCTTGAGCGGCACGCTCTCGCCGGTGGTCGCCTTGCGGACCTCCATCAGGTCGGCCACGACGCCGCCGGCCGCGAACCGCACGATGTTGCGCCGCTCGTCGTTGGCGATCCAGAAGGTCTGGTTGAGGTCGTCGATGTGCAGCCGGAAGCACTCGAACTTGCCGGCCGGGACCTCGATGGTCTCGACCTTCGTGACGCTCAGCTTCAACGGGATCGCCATCGCGGTCAGGCTCGAGATGACCGTCGGCGTGGTCTTGAAGCCCTCCTTCAGCGGCAGGCGCCGGAACATCTCGGCGGCCTGCTCGTTGTCGTAGAGCGGCCCCTCGGACTCGAGGGTGACCGGCTCGCTCCTGCCCGCCAGCGTGATGACCACCTTGTCCTTCTCGTACACGGCGTCGGCCTCACCGAGCACCGAGTGCCGCCAGTGGCTCTCGATCGGCGCGAACGTGTCGAGGTCCGCCCACACGCGGCTCTTGCCGAAGGCGCCGTTGAGGGTCACCACCTGCCACGACTCGCACTTCCACGCCTCGACGCCGTCGCGCGGCTGCTTGGCCACCCGGTAGATCTGGCAGCCGATGCCCATGCCGGTCGGCAGCTTCATCTCGAACTGCAGCTCGTCGCCGTCGCCCCACGGCGTGGCGAGCAGCTTGGGGCTGCCCGGCAGCCGGTCCTTCGCCTTCGCCACCCATCGGGTCGCCTTGGGGTAGTCGTCGACCACGGCCTGGAACGCCTTGGTCGCCTCCTGGGTCTTGCCCTGCTTCTCGAGGCAGGCGCCGATGCGGAACTGCGCCTCGGCCGCCGCGTCGATCGACTTGGCGCCCTCAGCGACCACCTTCTGGTAGATCTCGATCGCCTGGTCGAGGTCGCCAACGGTCTCCTCGGTGTAGATCGCCTTCTCCAGCAGCTCCGACCCTGTGGCGGCCGGCGCTGCCGCGGCGGCCAACACCAGGCAGGCAATCAAGGCGAGCGGACGGCCCGCCGATGTTCGTGAACGCAACATGGGGTTGCTCCTTTACTCCGATCAGAAAAGTCGCCAGGGCCGGCCGTCCCCGCAGGGCCCACGCGGAAGACGCCCGCGCCCTCTAGCGTAAACCAACGCTACTGGCGCTACGACGCCCATCCTAGGGCCCGTTTGTTACCGCCGTGTTACGCGGGTGTGCCGGGGATGTCCTTTCCGCGAGAATCCCTGCGCCCACACGGGGCGGTCGCCGCCGACGCGGCGGGGGTTCGTGCGGGCCAGGCATCCGGCGCCAGTCCGCCCGGCGCTGGGCGCCCGCCTCCCCAGCCGCCCACGATCGCCCACCCGTTCGCTGCTGGCGCCCTAAGTCCAGTAAACAAAACGCCTTATGATACACTCCTAAGCTTTGGCGCCGCGTGTGCGTCCTCCGTAACGGGGACGCCACGCGAGATCCATTCGCACCGCCCCGCCAGCCATCCACTGCCATGCACCAGTTCCCCTACATCACCGACTACGTGAACGGCGTGTTCGCCCGCGAGAAGACGCAGTGGGACTTCATTCTGCTGCGGCCGGTGCTGCTGGTGCTGTACTTCATCGTGCGGTTCATCAGCTTCCCGCTGAAGTTCGTGCTGCACCGCTGGCCGCTCGGGTTCGAGGCCTACCTGATCGACTTCTGGATGGCGTTCGGGATGAAGTACCTGGCGCGGGCCGACGCGGCCGAGCTGTTCATGCGTCACGTGCAGATCGAGCCGCTCTTGTACCAGCACATCCTGCGGCGCGAGGGCGTGCCGCTCGCGTCGACGGGCCGGAAGCTGAACACCATCGACGGCGACTACAGCGTCGGTGACATCCGCACCGTGCTGCAGAACCGGCTGACCATCGGCCACGACCTGCTGTCGTACGAGGTCGTCGACCGGTTCGACAAACAGGCGTTCCTCGACAACCTCGACCACATCCGCTCCACCAGGCCGCGCGACCACGAGGAGTGGAGCAAGGCGGTGCTCGAGTCCAACCGCAAACGCTCGCTGCAGCTGCTGGGCCCCACCAATATCGTGATGCTGGTGGTGATGACCATCACCGTGTTCGGCGACCTCAAGACCACCATCACAGCGCTCAACTCCTTCGGGTCCGACTCCATCCTGCTGTGGTGCGTCAAGCGGATCTACGAGGGCAACGACGCCGTGCAGACCGACCTCGACTTCTTCATGCAGGAGGTGTCCAACCGCGGGCACTACAACTCCAGCGCGTTCTTCTCGAACCCCAGCCAGTACCTGTACTACCACATCGTGTTCGACGAGGTGGTCTACGACCTGCTGCGTCGCGTGCCGCCCGTCCCCCACCAGGCGACCTGACCATGCCGTGCTACCTCACTCAGACCGCCTCGTTCCTGCCGGGAGTCCCGGTCGACAACGACAGCATCCAGCTCTTCCTGGGCGCGCTGGACGGCGAGGAAGCGGTCCGCGAGAAGATCCTCACGATGAACGGCATTGTCCGCCGCCACTACGCCCAGGACGAGCGGCAGCGCCCCACGCACGACGTCTACCGCCTGGGCGCCGAGGCGGTCGGCAGGCTCGGGTCGGCGGCCGGCTGCGGCGGGGCGACCTACCTGTCGGCCGGCACGACCTTCGCCCCGCTCGCGGCGCCGGGGTACGCGTCGTTGCTGCACGCGCGGCTCGCCGAGGCCGGGCTGCTCCGCCAGCCGGTGGAGATCAGCTCGCACGCGGGCATCTGCTCGTCTGCGGCGGCGGCGCTGGCGGCGGCCGTCCGAGCGGTCGCCAGCGGCGACCACGCAAGCGCGCTCTGCGTCGGCGCCGAGCACTCGTCCGAGGTGCTCAAGTCGTCGGTCATCCAGCCGGTCGACGACCGCGCCGACCACGCCAACCTCCGGAATAGCCGGTGGTTCATGTCGGTGTTCCTCCGCTTCATGCTGTCGGACGGCGCGGGCGCCTTCCTGCTGCAGGACCGGCCGCGGGAGGACGGGCTCTCGCTGCGGGTCGACTGGACGCACTCCCTCTCGCTGGCGGACCGCGCGCCGCTCTGCATGAAACTGGAGAGCCGCAACTCGCTGCTGAGCCAGGACGTGTCGGTGCTGTCGGAACACCTGTTCCCGTGCGTCGACGTGTTCCTCGAGGACGCGTTCCGCCGCCGCAGCGACTCGGTCGACGACTACCGGATGGTGCTGCCGCACATGTCCTCGTTCTTCTTCCGCCGCAAGATGGAGCGGGCCATCGCCAAGCGGTGCGCCGACCCCCAGGCGCCGACGCCGTACTGGACCAACCTCGCCACCGCCGGCAACACGGGCGCCGCGAGCATCTTTGTCATGCTCGACGAGTACCTGCACACCCAGCCGGTTGAGCCCGGCGATCGGCTGCTGCTGTTCGTCCCAGAGTCGGGCCAGTTCAACTTCGTGCTGATCAGCCTTACCGCGGTGTCGTCATGAACGGGGACAACACGCCGCGGCGGCTGGCGATCATTGGCGCTGGCAGTAGCGGGCTGATCAGCCTGAAGCACGCGATCGACGCGCTGCCCAACTGGGAGGTGCGGTGCTTCGAGGAGTCGGACCGCGTCACCGGCGCGTGGGGCCGCCCCTACGACGGGTTTGTCTCGACCTCCACGAAGTACACCACCCAGTTCTCCTGCTACCCGCGGTACGACGCGACCGTCCGGCCCGACGGCGGCGCCAGCCGCGGCGAGTTCTTCCGCGACGGTGAGTACGGCGAGTACCTGCAGGACTTCGCCGACCACTTCGACCTGCGGCGGCATATCTCCCACGGCTGCCGCGTGACCGCCGTGCGCCGGCCCGCCGGGGGACATGGGTGGGACGTCACGTTTCACGTGCGTGACATTGCTCAATCAGCTTCCGAACAGTTCGACGCGGTGATCATCTGCACGGGCCTGGTCGCCGAGCCACGCCCGTTGGGAGACCAGGCGACGCTGGCCGACCTGCGGCGGCTCTGCTCCACCGCAGGGCTGGCGGAGATTACCGGCAAGACAGTGGTGGTGATCGGCGGCGGCGAGATGGCGGCCGACTTCGCCAACCGCCTCGCGCAGCCAGCGGCCGGCAATCGGGTGTACCTCTCGCTCCGCTCCGGGATCCGCGTCAGCCCGCGCTACCACCCCATCCGCGGCGTGCCGTCGGACTTCCTGCGGAACCGCCTGATGCTGTCGATCCACCCCGACATCCGCAACTGGATCGGCCAGCGGTTCGTCGCGGCCCGAATCCGGCACCAGGGGTGGTTTGAATGGCTGTTCCCCTCGTCTAGTAAGACGCAGAACGATGCGGGCGGCGATGTGTTCGAGCAGCGCAAGCGGTGGGGACGGCGGCTCAACCGGCACGCCCGGCACGGACTGTTCGACATGTTCCACAACAAGAGCGACGACTTCTTGACCGCGGTGGCCGAGGGCAGGCTGCAGGTGGTTGGCCCGCCGACGGACGCGACGCTCACCCGCTACGAGGGGTTCGATGGCGATGCGCCCCAGCAGATCACGCCCGACGTGGTTGTGCCGGCGGTCGGCTTCCGGTCGCGGCTGGGCGAGCTGCTGGGCGACCAGACCAATGTGTCTGACTTCTACCTGGGCTGCTGCCACGCCGAGCACGACGACCTGTTCCTGGTCGGCTTCGCGCGGCCGGTGATCGGCAACATCCCGTCGATCAGCGAGGTCCAGGCGCGGCTCGTGACGCGGCTGATCGCCGGGCAGACGCCGCGTCCGGACGGCGTCGGCCGCCTGAACGCCGCGGACGCCGCCGCGCGGCGCGAGCGCTACGGCGGCGTCGACACGCGGCTGATCTACCCGGTCGAGATGTTCCCGTACTGCGACCAGCTCGCCGCGCTGATGCAGGCGGGCCCCCGCCCGCGGACCCTCCGCGACCGCTGGACGCAGCTGACGGCGCCGGCGACCACGCTCGACTACGACTTCCCTGACGACAACCGCTTAGACGCCGGCCTGCCGCGCCCGCCCAGGTACCTGCCGCTCCCGCTGATCATGCTGCTGTTTGCGCTCAAGCCGGTGGACTGGCTCTACCGGTCGGTGCCGGGCCGCCGCTGAGTAACGCGGACCCGCAGCCCGTGCTTGGGGCGCATCGTGAGCAGCGCGGACACCGCGTGGCGGTGGCTGCTGTCGACCTGTACCCGGAAGCGGCTGGCCAGCGAAGCGAGCAGCACCACGAGTTCCTGGACCGCGAAGTGGACGCCCACGCACACGCGCGGCCCGCCGCCGAACGGCACGTAGGCGTGGGTCGAGCGCGGGTTCTCCTCGGCCCCGGGGCGGAACCGCTCCGGGTCGAAGGCCTCGGGGTCGGTCCAGAAGCCGGGGTGGCGGTGCAGCGCGTAGCGACTGAAGGCCACCATCGTCCCCGCCGGCAGCGTCTGCCCGCCGAGCTGTACTTCCCGCATGACGTTGCGGTTCTCGAACCAGAACGGCGGGTGCAGTCGGAGCGTCTCGTCGATGACCATCTTGGTGTACACCAGCCGCGGTAGATGGTCGGCGGCGAGCGGCCCGTTGCCGAGCACCCCGTCGAGTTCCTCGTGCAGCCGCGCCTCCACCTCGGGGTGGCGGCTCAGCTCGTACCAGATCCAGGTTAGGGCCACAGACGAAGTCTCGTGCCCGCCGACGATCATGCCGAGCGCCTCGTCCCGGATCTCTTTGTCGGACAGTCGGGGCAGATCAGAGTCCTCCGCCGGCTGGCAGAGCATCGACAGCAGCCCGCCCCCGGCCGGCGCGGCGCGGGCGCGGTCGATCATCGCCTGGATGAAGCCGTGGAACTCGCGCAGCGTCGACCCGAGCCGGAGGTTGAGCGTCGAGGGGAACCAGGCGCTGCGGACAATCGGCAGCGGCGCCTTGGAGCTGTAGTGGTCGATGACCTGCGTCCACCGGCGGATGGAGTCGGCCGCCTCGTCGAAGCCGTCCTCGAACAGCGCCCGCCCGATCACCTCGAGCGTGAGTCGGTCCATCTCGGGGGCCGCGTCGAACACCGCCTCCTCGCGCGCGGCTCGCGTCCACTCGGCGGCGAGCGTGTCGGCCGAGCCGACCATCAGGTCGAAGTACGACCGCACCGGGCCGGGACCCATCACCCGCTGCACCACCGCGCGGCTCCGCTTCCACTGATCGCCCTCGGCCACCACGAGCCCGTCGCCGAACGCCCGCCGGAAGCGGTCGTACAGCGGGCTGTTCTTGTCGAAGCCGCGGTTGGTCTCCTGCAAGACCTGCTTGACCAGCGCCGGGTGATTGACCAGGTAGAAGCTGAGCACCCCGCGGTACCGGACGAAGTCGCCGAACTCCTGCGTGAGCGTCTCGAAGAACCGCTCCCGGCTGCCGGCGAGCATCCACAGCCGGTAGGACCACGGCGTGGCAGCAAGCGATCCGTCAAAGGTGCGCGGGTCGCTGCGGGCCATCGAGGGTGCCACTCGGAGACTACCGGTCGATCTGTTCTAGCAAGCGCGCGATAGATCGGGCCGGGTCCTGTCGTCAGCACCCGCTGTGCCTAGTGTGGACCAACCCCCGCCGTACAACGCCGCGGCGTTCGCTACACCATCGGTTCCGGCGGGCCGGCGGCTTTGCGGGCGGCGCCGCCGCGGAGCAGTCGGAAGCCGATGTCGGTGCGGATGAAGCCCCACAGCGCGAACAGGATGGTCGCCAGCACAAACGCCACGACCGGCTTGCGGTAGTCGATCCCCTGGAAGACTCCGGCCGTGCCGACCTCGCGGAGCTGGATGAACTCGTCCCCCTCCTCGCTGGGCGTCTCGAGCGGCTGGAGCAGCCCGTAGCGGGCGGCCAGGTTCACGATGTTCACCAGGTGGATGCAGGGGATGCCCTCCTTGGCCAGCTGCGGCATGACGCCCGGCAGCCGGTCGACGCGGGGCGGTGCGACCAGGTTCAGCCCCGGCTCGAATAGGTCCTTGCCGATGTGCGTGCCGACGCTGGTGGCGCCGCCGCCGACGTTGACGTACACCTTGATCGGTCGGCCGCCGAGGGCGTCGCGGTAGATGTCGCGGCGGGCCTTCACGTGGTCCTCCAGGGAGTCCTCCTCGATGAGCTTCAGGCCGTTGCGCTCGGCGCCCTCGCGGACGGCCTCCATGCCCTCTTCGGTGGCGGGGCCCTCGTCCTCCTGCCCGCCGGGCGAGACCGCCAGCGAGCGGGTGTGCAGCACGCCCTTCTCGTTGAGGATCCGCTCCATGTCGATCCACATCAGGTGCGGCACGTTGGCGCCCCACTCGCTGGCCGAGGCGCTGGAGATCACCAGCGGCTCGAGGCCGAGGGTCTCACAGGCGGCGACCGCGCAGATGTTGAGCGCCGGGAACGACCCCGACAGGCCCAGCGCGACGACATCGCCCTTCTTGGCGCCCGCCTCGCGGAGCATCTCGACCATCACCGCGGCGAAGTTCGGGTTCACGGACACCTGCTTGGCCGGCAGCACGCCGTGCACGCTGGTGATGACAGAAGTGGGCAGGCCGATGATGCCGGTCTCGGACGGGTCGTGGTCGGAGTCGATCGGCGGGCCGGCCTCGACGCGGGCCTCCTTGATGATCTCGAACGCCTCCTCCGCGGCGCGGGCCGCGGCCAGCTTGGACTCGCGGTACGGGCGGCGCTGCTCGGTCTTCGTGAACTCGGAGATCACCAGCCCGGCGACCGAAAGCATCGCGATCAGCAGCAGCGCCGTGCGTGAGACGGTCCGGGGACGCCAGTAGACTTTTTTCATAACGCTGCGAGTGCTGTGTCTGAGCGGACGTGTCGGTGGAACAAAAACAGCCGCGGAACGCGGGCCCCAACGCTCCGCCCGCTACAGCTGGTTGAGGGTCATGCCAAAGATCAGGATCAGGATCAGCCGCACCACGACCGACGCGGCGGTCAGGGCGCTGAGCGTCTCGACCAGCCCCTGCCGGTCGATCCAGATCGCGACCAGCCCGGGGATGATGTAGCCGATGACCTCCATCGTCGAGCCGCTGCTGCTGAGCTCGGGCGTGTAGCCGGCCCTGATCAGGGCGTCCTCGACCGGCAGCAGCGAGAACATCGAGTTGAGCAGGAAGCCGACCAGGATCATCATCACCGTGCGGCGCTTGCCGTAGATGATGATGAAGGTCGACAGGAGCCGCACTACCAGGAACGTGGCCAGCGCGCAGGCCAGCGTCAGCAGCACGTCGATCGGCTTGCCGAGGTAGAGCGCGAAGTAGCCCGGCACGACCATGCCGCCGGCCGCCAGGCCGAACACCTCGGAGAACATCAGGCTGACCGCCAGCCCGACCCCGATCGACACCGCCACAATATCCACATCAATCACTTGAACGCCCTCATGGTGCTGCGGTTGGCGAAGTACCGGACCACGTCCAGCCCCACGCCGCCGATGTTGGCCATGCCCATCACCAGGGCAGACCCGGCGGACAGTTCGATCACCCGCTCGAAGATCTCGTCCGCCTTGCGGTCCTCGAGGAACACCAGCTTCAGCGCGTCGATGCCCTGCTTCACCGCCTCGCGGGCGAACATGAAGGTGCCCGTGCCGATCAGCACGTAGTAGTCCGCCTGCGGCCACTGCGCGATGACGCGGCCGAGCTGCGCGGAGCGGTCGGGGCGGTCGACGCGGCAGTTGAACACCGCGATCCGGCGTTTGACGTCCGGGTAGCGCTCGAGCGCCATCTTCCAGATCCGCTCGGTCGACTCGGGGTCGTTGGCCGCGAAGCCGTTGACGAACTTGATCTCCCGGCCGAAGAAGTCCATCTCGTGGGCCACCATCGCGCCGGTGTCCGGCTTTGCCGCCCACATGCCGCGGAGCGCGGTCGCGCGGTCGGCGCCCAGGTCCTCGCAGACCCGCAGCGACAGCGCGACGTTCTCCGCGTGCTCCACGTAGGGGAAGCCGGCCAGGTCGAGCGGTGTGATGGCCGCGACGTCCTCCTCGGTGACCGCGATGAGCTGAGCGCCGCGGTCGTCGCATACCTTCTGGAACAGGTCGATGTGGTCACGCTCGGCGGTGAACAGCTTCTGGCCGGGCGGCACCATGCCCAACAACGCCAGTGCGACGTCCCGCTCGCCGGGCCCCATCACGTCGAGGTGGTCTTCGCGGGCGTTGGTGATCACGCCGTGGGTGGCGCGGACCAGCTTGTTCTCGCTGAGGAATTGGAGGTAGGGGATCAGCGCCATGCACTCCATGACGATCGACTCGGCGCCGAACTCGAGGGCGGCGTCGACGATGCGGATCTGCTCGATCACGTTCGCGCCGGCCGGCCGGAAGACGGGGAACTCGGTGCCGTCCGGCAGGATCATCTGCGGCAGCGTGCCGGTGGTCTTGCAGCAGGTGCGGATGCCAGATTCCCGCATGCCGGCGGCGATCAGCCGCGCGACGCTCGACTTGCCGCGGGTCCCGTTCACGTGGACCCGGGTGGGGATCTGGTTCAGGCGGCGGCGGTGAAAAAACGACTCCGCGGCGCCGGCCGAGACCAACAGGCCGGTGGTGGCGAGGAGCGTGGCGAGGCCAACCATAAGATGCTTGCACCCGGCCGGCCGCAGGAGGGCCGGTCGATTAGATTTGTGGCCGGCGCATCCTGGCGCGCGGCCCTGTCCCGAGCGGACAATCTAGCGTATCTGGGCAGGCTGCCAATACCAGCTTGGCGAAAAAACGGCCGTGGCGGTGCGCTGGGCGTCATGCGACCACCGGGGCCGCCGCCCGGGCGCCCCGCGGCGGGCTCGCCGTGGGACGCCACCATCAGCCGGCCCTGCGCACCGCTACCAGAAGATGTAGTACAGCACGATCGTCAGGCCGACGGAGAACACCGCCATGACCTGCGCCAGCCGGCTGGGCTGCATGTCCATTTCGACGTTGACCGGCAGCTCGACCGGCGCCCTGAGCGGCTTCACCAGGGTCATCACGGTGAGCACCGACAGGATGATCAGGAAGGTCATCGACATGCGGTCCAGGAACGAGCGGTCGGCGATCCACTGCAGCGCCGCGACGCCGTCCAGGCCGGGGATCATCGGGCCGAACTTGAACAGGCCGTACAGCACGGGGCTGAGCACCAGGCCGACGATGCCGCACTCACGGGGCGCCCGGTGCACCAGCAGGCCGAACAGGAAGATCGCCAGCACGCCCGGCGAGATGAAGCCCTGGAACTCTTGGATGAAGGTGAAGATCCCGGAGAAGCTGGGGTGCCCCAGGAACGGCGCGATCAGCATGGCGATCACCACGAACAGCACCACGAAGAACCGGCCCGCGCGGACCAGCTCGGCCGCCGGCGCGGCGCCGCCGCGGATCTTGTTGTAGATGTCCATCGTGGC
This sequence comes from Posidoniimonas corsicana, assembly GCF_007859765.1. Classification (NCBI taxonomy): domain Bacteria; kingdom Pseudomonadati; phylum Planctomycetota; class Planctomycetia; order Pirellulales; family Lacipirellulaceae; genus Posidoniimonas; species Posidoniimonas corsicana. Next base: position 2,390,240 of record NZ_SIHJ01000001.1, on the reverse strand, counting down.
GATCGTCGACGCCGAGTTGAGCATCGACGCCAGCGAGCTGACCACCGCGCCGAAGATGGCCGCCAGCACGAAGCCCTTCAGGCCGATGCCAATCGGCAGCAGCTCGCGGAGCAGCGTCGGGAACGCGTTGTCGTAGTCGTGCGCAGAGAGGGTCGCGACCTCGATCTTGGCGTCCTTGGGCGTGTCGCTGGACGAGACGCTCGCCTCGGCCAGCTCGGCCGCCGACGCGTCCGGGCCGGGGGCTTCGCCGCTCGCGCCGCCGGTGGCCTGGAGGTTGTACGCCACAATCCTGGCCGCGTCGGCCGGGTGCAGCTCGGCGAAGTCCTCGTCAAACTTGTACAGCCGCTGATCGGCGGGCTCGGCGGCCAGCAGCCCTTCGAGCTTGGCGACCAGGCCCTTGTTGCGCGCCAGCTCGGCGTCCGGTTTGACCGAGTCGCTCAGCTCGGCGTACAGGTCGGGCGAGTGCGTGGCGAGGATCGTGGCGTTGCGGCCAACGGCGTCTTCCTTCAGCTCGCCGTTGAACAGGTTGAACGCCAGGATGCCCGGGATCACGACGATGAACGGGATGATCAGCTTCAGGATCGCGGCGAACACCACGCCCTTCTGCCCCTCGGCGAGCGACTTGGAGCCGAGCGTCCGCTGCGTGATGTACTGGTTGAGGCCCCAGTAGAAGAAGTTGGGGATCCAGAGGCCGAGCACCAACGCGGACCAGGGGATCTTGGGGTCGTCCAGCGGCCGCTTCATGTGCAGCTTGCCCTCGGGCAGCGGCGCGTCGTTGAGCTTCCAGAACCGCCCCCAGCCCCCCTCGTCCTGGATGTCCTCGACGGTCAGCTCGGCGTTGCGGGACGTGGCGAGCAGCGCCTCGGGGTCGGTCCGCTCCAGCAGCGCGAACGCCAGGTAGGCGATGATGCAGCCGCCGACAATCAGCGCGGCGCCCTGGATCAGGTCGGCCCAGGCGCAGGCCTTCAAACCGCCGGCGAACACATAGGCCGCCGCCAGCGTGCCGATGATCCAGCAGCCGACCGTGATGTTGCCCAGGTCGTACCCGGCGACCAGGATCCCCTGGAAGTTGCCGGTGATCACCTTGGCGCCCGAGTAGATGACCGACGCCGTGGGCACGCCCACCAGGATGATCATCGTGGCGATCGCCATCCAGGTGCGGGAGAACGCGCCGTAGCGGTACTCCAGGAACTCCGGGATGGTGTAGATGCCGCTCTTGAGGAACTTGGGCAGGAACACAAACGCCACCACCACCAGGGTGATGGCGGCCATCCACTCGTAGCTGGCGATCGCCATGCCGAGCCACGCGGCCGCCTCGCCGCTCATGCCGACGAACTGCTCGGTGCTGATGTTGGCCGCGATCAGCGAGAAGCCGACCAGCCACCAGGTCAGCCCGCGGCCAGCCAGGAAGTAGTCCGACGCGCCCTTCTCACCCTCGGTGTCCTCGTCCCGGCTCTTGTACAGGCCTACCGCAATGACCGTGATGATAAACGCGACAAAGACAACGCCGTCGAGTAAGCCCATAAATAGCACGCCCTGCTGTAGGCCCGCGGCTCAGACAGCCCGGGCGACACGATTGGTGGTAGTCGGTGCGGGCCAGGATCCGCAGACGAGAGCCGCCATTGTAGCCAGCCGGCAGGCTGCAAGAAAGTCGCCGCTGGGCTGCGGCGAACGGTGGTCAACGGCGGCGTCCGATCCGCCTGACGAGGGCGGCCGCCACGCACAGCAGGGCGGCCGACGCGGGCTCGGGCGCGGCGGCAGACCCGGCGGCCGGCGCGGCGTCGGCGTGGCCGTAATTGTCTCGCCAGACATCGTAGTCGACGGGGCCCACGGCGCCGTCCTCGCTGCCGTCGGCGCCGGCCCCGGGGGTCAGGCCCGTCTGCCCCAGCGAGTCGCGCCACACGGTGTAATCGGCCGCGTCGACCACGCCGTCCTGGTTGTAGTCGCCGGTCAGAGAGCCGAGCTCGCTCACCGGCAGGGCGTAGGCGTCGTCGATCGAGATGCCGGCCCGCGAACTGCCGCTGCCCGACACACGCAGCTCCACCGGCAGGGTGCCGGCGGACGCCTCGTACCGCGCCGCGAACAACCGGAAGTCGACCGGGTCCGAGCCGGGCGTCACGAAGCCCTGCAGGTTGTGCTCGGCGACGTGCAGCGGCAGCGGGCTACCGTCGACGTAAATGCCGAGCCCGCCGCTGGCGATCGCCTGCAGCACGTCGAAGTTCTCGGCCGCGTCGGTCCCAATGTAGAACCCGATCTCGTAGAAGTCGTCGGTGAAGGTCACCGGCTGGCTGAGCGCGAGGTGCTCTCCGGCGCCCTGCGTGGCCGCCACAACGGCGACCGCGGCGTAGTCGCCCGAGCGGACGTTGACCACCGCAGGTGAGAAGATGCTCCCCTCGCCGACGATCTCGTCGCCGTCGTGACCCACCATGCTGTTCTCTGTGCGCCCGGCGACGGTCCAGCCGCTGAAGTCGCCGGACTCGAACCCGCCGTTCACAAAGTCGGCGGTGGCGACGCCCGCCGCGAGGCCCAGCCAACCAAACAGGGCAGTCGCCAAACAGGAACGTAGCGGAGGCATCGAGGGTTACCCGGAATCAGTCGGTCACAGCATTGGGCGGGCGAGAGCGGATCAACCTAGCCAGCCGTCCGATCGGGTGTCCACGGGCGTGGGCGTTTCTTAACCAAGTCTTAGCGCAGCCGGCACAACCGTCGCATCCCGAGCGGGGACCCGCCGCACCTTCATACGGGTTAGCCCGACCCGGCGTCCGCGTGTGGCCTAGGTTTTCAGAAGGGATTCTTCTGCTCACACTTCGGGGGACACGACATGCAGGACATCAAACGCCGCAGCAAGCACTTCATCGACCGCGCCGTTCAAGGGGCGTTGTTGTTCCGCGCCGCGCGGTACTGGGTGCTGAGCCTGAGCATGGTGGCCGGGCTGACCGTGCTCGGTTGGCTGTTCGTGTGGCCGGGCGTCCCGACCGTGGTTTCCGATTGGGGGCAGTTGGCGCCGCTGGCCGAGGTGCTCGCCGTCGGCCTCGTGGTGACGGTGCTGATGCTCCCGGTGGTGCTGTACGATCTCTCGAAGCTCAGCAACCGCTTCGTGGGCCCGATCTACCGCCTGCGATGCAGCCTGAACGACCTTGCCGACGGCAAGCCGGTGCGGCCGATCAAGTTCCGCGACGGCGACTACTGGCAAGATGTTGCAGACGCGTTCAACCGCGTGCTCGAGAAGCACAACGCCGCGATCGACTCCCCAGTCGACGACAGCGGGCGCCCTGCCGAGGCCCTAGAGGAGGCGGAGCGCGAGTCGCTCATGCCGGTCTAACCGGCTCGGACGGCGCACCCCCTCCAACGCCGGCGGGTGTGCGCAGGGTTGTAAAAGACTTCCGACCTAGGGCGAAAACGCAAGCTACGGTTTCTATTAGGCAAGAGGCATTGCAGGTGAGTGCAGTCGGGCCACCCAGAAATGGGTTTCAGCACTCTCGGCAGGGCCGTCACTTCTCTTCCGGGGCGGTTCGGCGCTAACAGGCTGAGCCACGCGGGGGGCGTGACGGCCAACCTCTTGCCCGGCGCACGGCGCTAACTATCTCATCGCAACACTATTCAGGGGGCAGCCGCCACAGTGCGGCGCCTGGGAGGCGTTTCATGAATTGGTCCACACTGCGCGCAGCGTCCGCGTTCCTCCCAATGGTCGCGCTCATCGCGACTGGGCCCCCCGCCGCGCAGGCGGCCGACACCGACGTGCTCATGATCGAAGAGCACTGGGAGCTGCAGGTGGGCGGACCAGACGCCGACCGGTCGGCGCCCCAGGTCAGCATGGTGATGTCGCCGACCGGTCACCTGGACGGCAACTTCTTCGTCGTGACGGTCAACCACGGCAGCTTCCCCGACTTCAGCCCGGGCGGCGTGCAGGTGCAGCACTGGATCGGCGACCACTGCGCCGACGCCAAGAACAGCTACAGCAAGTACTCGCTGATCTACGACGGCGAGACCGTGAGCTGGAAGCAGCGGATGACGCTCGACGGCGGCACGCTCTCGTTTGAGGTGATTGACGGATCGTCCGAGTCCATCGGGACCTTCGGGGCCAACGGCCTGCTGAAGGACACCATCTCGGTAAGCCAGACGCGGTTGAACACCTACGTTCCAGCGATCTCGCTCACCGAGTCCGGAATCGGCTTCGCCGGCAACCGCGTCTCCTCCCTGACGCTCAAGAAGCTCGTCTGGAAAACGGCCGACGGCCAGTACCACGAGCTGAACGCGCCGATCGATATCTCTACGGGCCTGGACCCGTAGCACAGCCGGCTGGCCCTCCCGCACCTCACTCTATCCCTTAGATCGACGCCATGAGAAACCAACGAACCAACCGTCGACACGCCCCCGCATCACGCCGCCGCGGCGTGGTCGCAATCCTCGCCGCAGTGTTCGCCGTCGTGATGGTGGGCATGGCCGCGTTTGCGGTCGACCTGGGTTACATGCTCTCCGTGAAGGAGGAGCTGCAGCGGACCGCCGACTCGGCCGCCCTGGCCGCCTGCTGGGACTACAGCCAGCAGCTCATCGACGGCGCCGACAGCGACACCGCGGAGTGCTCCGCACGGCTGGCCGCGGCTGGCTACGCCGGCAGCAACGTGGTGAGCACCGAGGCGCCCGCCCTCCACTCGAACTACTCCAACTCGCCAGCGGGGGACCTGGTCTTCGGCCACGTCAGCGACGTCTACGGCGCCAACGTCACCCTCGACACGAGCGGCGCCAACCTGTTCAACGCGGTGCGGGTCAAGGTGCGGCGGGACAACACCGTGAACGGCGTGGCGCCGTACTTCTTCGCCAAGGTTTTCGGCAAGACGGGCCAGTCGCTCGAGGCCTCGGCCACCGCGGCGATCGTCCGCGACATCCGTGGGTTCCAGACGACTAACAGCGGCCAGAACATCGACATCCTGCCCTTCGCGCTCGACCTGGATACCTGGAACGGTTGGGTCGCCGGGTACGGCGAGGACAAGTGGACCTACAACGAGCACTCCAAGACCGTTAGCGCCGGTCCCGACGGCAAGCTCGAGGTGAACCTCTACCCGCAGGGCACGGGCTCGCCCGGCAACCGCGGCACGGTGGACATCGGCAGCAGCAACAACAGCACGTCGGATATTAACCGGCAGATCCTGTACGGCGTCAACAACGACGACCTGTCCTACCACGGCGGCGTGCTAGAGTTTAACGAACACGGCAAGCTCTACCTCAACGGCGACACCGGCATCAGCGCCGGCTGCAAGGACGAGCTGGCCGCCATCAAGGGGCAGCCGCGCTGCATCCCGATCTTCAGCGAGGTCAACGGCCCCGGCAACAACGCCATCTACACCATCGTCAAGTGGTACGGCATCCGCATCATGGACGTGAAGTTGACCGGCCCGATGAACAAGAAGCACGTCACGATCCAGGCGGCGCCGCTGGTCACCTCCGGCGTGGTGCCGTCCACGGTCACCGGCACCAGCTCTTACGTCTACTCCCCCGTTGTGCTGCTCCAGTGAGCGGCGGTTGCGACGACCTCGTACCTACACCCCCGGGAGAGAAAATGCCCCGCAATGACAACCAGCGCCGCGGCGTCGCGGCGGTCGAGTTCGCCCTCGTGGCGCCGCTGTTCTTCCTGCTCATCCTCGGCTCGATCGAGCTGAGCCGTGGCTTCATGGTGCAACAGGTGCTGACCAACGCGTCCCGCGTCGGCGCCCGCGAGGCCGTGATGCTGACCGCCTCACAAGCCGGCGTTGAGGACGCGGCCGAAGTCTACGCCGACGGCATGGGCGTGGAGGGCGTGGTGGTCACGGTCACGCCGAACCCGTCCACCGCGCGGTCCGGCGACGAGATCAGCGTCACGGTGTCGGTGCCGTACTCGGCGATCTCCTGGCTGCCGGCGCCCCAGTTCCTGGGCTCCAAGACGCTCACCGCGACCTCCGTGATGCGGAAGGAAGGCTTCGACTAGCCGCCCGGCGATTGCGCTAGCAGCGGCGTTTGAAGCCGGCGCCCACCAGCAGCGCCGCCGACAGCAGCGCGGCCGAGGCCGGCGTGGGGGCCTGCGAAGCGGAAGGCGTGGACTGCGCCAGCGATGCGCCGAAGTTGTCGCGCCAGGTGTTGTAGTCCTGCTGGCTGTAGACGGTCCCCAGCCCGTCGCGCCACACGGTGTAGTCCGCCGCGTCGACGGCGCCGTCGCCGTTGAAGTCGCCCTGCAGGCCGACGCTAACGCCGGCGTAGGCGAGCACCACGCTGTTGGGGTTGTACTGGACGTCCCACAGGTAGCCGACCGGCAGGCTCAGCACGTCGAACTCTCCAACCACGCCCTCGTCGGCGGAGATCAGGGTGAACATGTCGCTCGCCGAGGGGGTGTACCCGGCGGTGAGGGTGACCGCGAGCTCGCCGCTCAGGAACGCGAACCGGGTGGCGGTGATCTGATCGGTCGTGTCGCCCACCTCGAACCGCAGCGTGCCCTCCTCGAGGTTGGCGAGGTCGCCCTGAATATCGAGAGTCCCCTCCGGCGCGATCGTGCCCGTCAGGTTGCGGACGGCGCCGTTGATCGGGCCGTTGCCCACGGCGATCTCACCGCCGCCGCTGAGCTCGCCCCCTTCGATGTTGATGAACGCCGCGTCGATGCGGGCGCCCTCCTCAAGCTCGATCGCGGCGCCCTCGCCGATCACCATATCGTGGAACACGGTCAGCGTGGGCGAACCGGCCGACCGCACGCGCAGCCGGGCGTCGCCCTCGACGGTGACGCGGAACACCGTGTGGTCGGCCGTCACGTCCGAGACGACCCCCGCGCCGGCTTCGCCCCGGATGAGCACGTCCCACAACTCGCCGGGCGTGCCCTGGGCGTCCCAGCGGGCGGGCTCCGACCACTGTCCGGCCGCGGCCGCCCAGGTGTGGCGGCTCGTGATCGGGTCGCCGATGTACAGGCTGGGGCCCACGCCGCCTTGGCCAATCGACGGGTTGGCGTCGATCACCAGGTTCCGCCCGTTGAACAGGTTGGTGCCCACGATGCCGTCGATGATGTTGCCCGGGTTGTTAGGGTTGGTCACGTCCAGCACCGCCACCGGCACGTTGGTCAGCGTGAAGCCGCCGCCGATGGTGTCGATGTTGAGCTCATCCAGGTAGAACCCCGGCACGCCGCCCTGCACGCCGCCCGAGCCCTCCACCTGCAGCACGAAGTCGGGCGTGTCGAGCACGGGGTCGAAGCCGAGCCGCACGGCCATCTGCTCGGAGATCACCGTCAGGTCGGCGCCCGTGTCGAACAGCAGCGCCTTGTCCTGCTGGTTGTGGCCGTTGTTGATCAGGTCCACCTCCAGGAAGATGCCGCCGCCGTTGCCGTTGGAGTCCAGAATCACCGACGGCGAAGCCGGGTTGTTGGCCACGTTGATCTCGCCGCCGCCGCCGAGGATGTCATCCAGGTCGAGGTTGAACACGTACTGCGGACCCTGGACGAACCCGATGCCCGGCTGCAGCACGAGCGGCGCGCGGCGGGTGATGCCCTCGCTTGCGCCGGTCCCCAGCTCGGTGAACTCGATCTGCGGGGTGCGGACCGTGCGGCCCTCGTGCTGGAAGATCTGCGGCTGGTCGTTGCGGATCACCACCGTGTGGTGGGCCGCCATCGGCAGCCCGATGATGTTCGGCAGCTCCCACTCGTCGGGCGCCGTGAGGGTGGCGAAGCTCGTCTGACCCCGCAGCGCGTTCTGGTTCATCCCCAGCGTGGCGCCCGCCGAGGTCCGGTCGCCGAGGCCGGCGGCGTAGATGCCGCCGGCGTCATTAATCTCTAACAGGATCTGGCCGGTAGCGCCGCCGATGATCTGCGAGTTCGTGCCCCGCATGCCGGCGCCCTGGATGTCGAACCCGTTAAACGCCTCCTGGGTGATGATGTGGGTGGCGGCGCCGGAGTCGAACAGCGCGATGTCAAAGTACGGCGTCGCGCCCGAGCCCAGCAGCGGCGCGCCGGGGCTGTTGGCGGGGTCGGAGATGAACGGCACGTCGCCCAGGTCGATCGCGTCGAGCGACTTGGCCTCGTCGGTCATCCCGAAGCCAACGAAGGGAATGAACCCGCCCAGCGATACGCCCTGCCCGCGCGAAGACGCGCAAGACAGGCAGACCATTACGAGCACAACGGGCCTGGTCCAGAAACTCAGCGCAGTATTCACCATGGTGACCCTCACCGCCGCGGACCGTGCCGCGGCCTGCCGTTCGAACGGGTGGCGGGTACGAGCCGCGGTGGGTTCCGGACCACCGCGCCGCCAGACTCGCACACCCGGCGTCGTCGCCGCCTCCAAGTGCGCGCAAGTGTAGACTAGGCAGCCACTTCGCGTCGGTCAAGCAAACGGGACGGCGGCCACTCGCCGGCCGGCGACCTTCGTTGCCCCGTGGCCGGGGCCGGCCTGCTAGCAGCGGGGCCAATCTGCCTTGTGACGCCTGCGGGGTTCTTGTATCTCTACGCGGCCCGTTTCCCGGCGGAGGGCATTTGTAGCGCCCCCGCCGAGTCGACGCGTTGCGGCCTTCCGAGTCCGCTCCGGCGCTTCAAGCGAGCTACACGACAGACGCCTGACGCGAGCAACACGCCTGATACCTATGACAAACCAATTGACCAGCCCATCCCGGACGCGCCTGTGTGTAGCCCTCGTGCTGTCGATGGCGGCCTACGCCGCCTACGCCCAGTCGCCGGGCCGTGGGCTGCCGACGTCACCGATCGGCAGTCAGCGGATCGGGCCGGAAACGGTCGCTACCCCGGCGCCCACAGGGCTGTCGATGCTGGCCGGAGAAGAGCTGGTCGCCGACATCCGCGTCGAGGGCAACAAGACCATCCCTGCCCCTAAGATCACGGCGCAGCTTTCCACGCGGGTAGGCCGGCCGTTCGACTCGGCCGCGCTCGCCCGCGACGTTCGCAAGCTCGCCTCGATGCCGTGGTTCGTCAGCGTGCGTCCCTACTCGGAGCGCACCGAGAACGGTCGGATCGTCATCCTCCGCGTGGTCGAACGCTCGACGGTCCGCTACGTCTCGTACTTGGGGAACTCGAAGCTCAAGGACAAGAAGCTCGCCAAGGAAACCGGCCTGAAGGAGGGCGCCGCCGTCGACCCCTACCTGGTGGAGGACGGCCGCCGCAAGATCCTGGCCGCCTACGCCGACGCCGGCTTCCCCAACGCCCAGGTCACGATCCTCGAGGGCGACCAGGCCGACGACCGCGGCATCGTCTACGTGATCAACGAGGGCGTGAAGCAGAAGATCTGGAAGGTGCAGTTCGAGGGCAACGACTCCGACTTCGCCAGCGACCGCCGGCTCAAGACCCGCGTGCAAACCAAGCCGGGCTACTTCTACCTGATCGGCGGCAACTTCAACCGCGAGACCCTCGATGGCGACCTCCGCAAGCTGACCGAGTACTACCGCGCCTTTGGCTTCTTCCAGGCCAAGGTCGGCCGCACGCTCGAGTTCGGCGAGACCGGCGAGTGGGTCACCGTGAAGTTCGTGATCCACGAAGGGCCCCGCTACGAGGTCCGCACGGTCCGCTACGTCGGCAACGAGAAGTTCGGCGACGACTCGCTCGCGCTCGGCGCCAAGCTGCCGCAGGGCGAGTTCTTCGAGCAGGCCAAGATGAACGCCGACGTCGAGTGGCTCAAGGAGGTCTACGGCAGCCAGGGCTACGTGTTCGCCGACGTGAAGGCGGAACCGGTATTTCTCGAGGAGCCCGGCAAGATCGACCTGGTCTACCACATCGACGAGGGGAAGAAGTGGCGCGTGGGGCGCATCTTCGTGCACATCGACGGCGAGAACCCCCACACCCGCATCCAGACCGCGCTCAACCGGCTGTCGCTCCGGCCGGGCGAGATCATGGACATCCGTGAGCTGCGCGCCAGCGAGCGGCGGCTGCAGGCCAGCCAGCTGTTCCTGACCGACCCGGCGCGGGGCGTTTCGCCGAAGATCACCTACCGCATCCCCGAGCTCGACGACACGGAGTTTGTCGCCTCGGGCGGCGGCGCGATCCGCGGCCAGAGCCCGCAGGACGAGTCGTGGATTGTCGAGCAGCTCAAGCGGCCCGGCCGCCGGCTCTACCAGGCGTTCAGCCGCCAGCCGCAGCAGCCGTCCCCGGAGCAGACGCTTCCGCCCGTGGACGTGCACATCGAGCTGCCCGACGCAGTCGATACCGCCGCGCCCGGCGCCCCCGTGCAGGATGACGCGCAACCAGACGCTGCGAATCAACGCCTGAGCCCCGGCGCACAGTTCTCAAGCGGCGGGCCAAGCATCCGGCGGCTGCCGCCGGTGGAAGAGCCCGTGCACCGCCACGTGGCGTACAAGCCGCCGATCACCGAGCGCAGCGCCTGGCAGTCCGCCAACCGCCCCGTGCACGCCGCGTACGCCGACCTGCAGCTCCCACCGACGCAGCAGATCCGCGGTCAGAGCCCGCAGCAGGCGGTGTACCAGCAGCCGTACGGCGGGACGGTGCCCCGCGCCACCAGCCCCGCGTCGGCGCCGGTCGCGCCGGCTCAGCCGGTCCAGCCCGTGCAGTACGAGCAGTACCAGCCGAGTCAGCAACCCGTTTACGAACCGCAGCCCGCGTACGCCCCGCCGACCGGAGGGGGCTTCCCGCCGCCACCGGCCGCTGCGCCCCCGGGCTACCCGCCGCCCGGTTACCCTGCGCCGACGTCGCCTAGCGATATCCCGCCCGCCGGAACGCCCTACCCGCCCACGCCGCAGATCCCCAGCACGACCCCCGACCCCGCGTTGTTCCCCAACCAGGGCTTCGCCACAGGCGAGCCCGCGGTCGACCTGCACGTGCAGCTGGCCGAAGCGCAGACCGGCCGGTTCATGGTGGGCGTCGGCGTCAACTCGGACGCGGGCGTGGTGGGCCAGATCATGATCGACGAGCGCAACTTCGACTGGCGGCGGATCCCCACCAGCTGGCAGGATGTGGTGAACGGCACCGCGTTCCGGGGCGGGGGTCAGAGCTTCCGCATCGAGGCCGCGCCGGGCACCCAGGTGCAGCGGTACCTGATGAGCTTCACCAACCCCTACCTGTTTGACACGCCGATCAGCCTCTCGCTCTCAGGCTCGTTCTACGACCGCCGCTACACCGACTGGGACGAGCAGCGTCTGGGCGGCCGCGTGAGCCTGGGCTACCAGTGGACCGAGAACGACCTGACCGCCCGGCTCACCTACCGCGGCGAGAACGTCAACATCCATGACGCCAACACCATCGCCGTGCCCGAGCTGGCCGAGACCGTCGGCGACAACAGTCTCAACGGGTTCGGCGTGGTGATCGCCAACGACACCCGCAACAACCCCTTCTTCGCCACCGACGGCCACTACGTGGAGCTGCAGCTGGAGCAGGTGGTCGGCAGCTTCAACTACCCCCGGGCCGTGGTCGACGCCCGCAAGTACTTCTTGCTGAACGAGCGCCCCGACCACTCCGGCCGGCACGTGCTGGTCGCGCAGACGCGGCTGGGCTTCACCGGCGACGACACGCCAGTCTACGACCGTTTCTTCGCGGGCGGCTACTCGACCATGCGTGGCTTCGACTTCCGCGGCGCCTCGCCCCGCGCCGGCGGCGACTTCATGTTCCTCAACACGCTGGAGTACCTGTTCCCGCTCACCGCGGACGACATGGTCAACGGCGTCTGCTTCTGCGACTTCGGCACGGTCGAAGACTCGGTCACGATCGACACCTGGCGTGTGGCGCCGGGCGTCGGCCTGCGGATCCAGGTGCCGGCCATGGGCCCGGCGCCGATCGCGCTCGACTTCGCGTGGCCCGTCTCGCGGGCCGACACCGACGAGCTGCAGGTGTTCACGTTCAACGTTGGCTTTATGCGGTAGGCAACCAGCATGTCGTTCCTGAAGCGAGTCAAGCGTCACGTCCGCCCGTTCCTGCCCAGCGGCAAGGGCCTGCAGCGGCTGCAGGACCGCCTGCTCCGCAAGGCGCGGCTGCGCCGCACGCGCGACCCGCTGCCCCTGATTATGGACTCCGGCTTGGCCTACGGCAGCGTGCTGCCGCTGGCCATCAGCGACGTGCTGCTCGACAAGCCCGACTTCACCTTCCTGCAGATCGGCGCGTACGACGGCGTCGCGCACGACGACCTGGGCGACGTCATCTCCCGCCGCAGGCTGCGCGGCGTGCTGGTTGAGCCGCAGCCCGAGGTGTTCAAGCGGCTGGAGTCGCTGTACGGCGACTCCGACCACCTCACGCTGGTCAACGCGGCCATTGACCGCCAGCCGGGCACGCGGGAGTTCTACATCCCCCCCCGCGACTGCACGCAGACCGCCTCGTTCAACGCCGAGCACGTGATGAAGTACGGCTTCGCACGGCACGAGCTGATCGTCCACAACGTCGAGTGCCTGACCATCGAGGGCGTGCTGGAGCGGGCCGGGGTCGACTCGATCGACCTGCTGCAGATCGACGCCGAGGGCTACGACCACGAGATTCTCAAGGGCGTCGACTTCTCGCGCTTCCGCCCGGCGCTGATCCGCTTCGAGCACCGCCACGTGCCGCCCGCGGAGATCGACGCCTGCCTCGCCCGGTTAGCCGGCTACGGCTACCGCTTCTTCTGCGAGGCGAATGACGTCATCGCCATCCAGACCGAGCGTCCCGCCGCGGCGAAGCTGGCGGCCTAGCTTCCGCCCGCCGATCCCGTTCCGGTGGACCGCCAACGCCCGCACCGCCGTCCCCCCGGTTGAGGGTGACGCCTGGAGCTTGGCTGCTCTGTCAAGCCACTTGAGCCTCCCCCGGGCGGTGGTTTAGCATTCACGGCTTCGTCCACCAGCGGAGCCGTGAGCAATGTCGCTTAGTCCCATGATGCAGCAGTACCACCAGGCCAAGGAGGCCGCGGGGGACGCGTTGCTGCTGTTCCGCATGGGCGACTTTTACGAGTTGTTCTACCAGGACGCCAAGGACGCCGCCGAGCTGCTAGGCATCACGCTCACCGCCCGCGACAAGGGCGACGCCGCGCGCGGGATCGAGCCGACGCCCATGTCCGGCTTCCCCCACCACCAACTCGACCAGTACCTCGCCCGCATCGTCCGCGCCGGCCGCCGCGCCGCCATCTGCGACCAGATGGAGGACCCAAAGCAGGCCAAGGGCATCGTCCGCCGCGAGGTGACCCGCATCGTCAGCCCCGGCACGCTGACCGAGGACGGGCTGCTCGACCCTAAGAGCAGCAACTTCCTGGCGGCGATTGTGCCCGCCGGCGAGCAGACCGGGCTGGCGTGGGTAGACGTGTCCACCGGGCGGTTCCATGCTGCCGCGATGGCCACCGACCGGCTGTCCGACCAGATCGTCCGCATCGCGCCCAGCGAGTGCCTGCTGTCCGACGACCTGCCCGACCCTGCCGACCTGCCCGAGCGCTGCACCCGCACCCGGCGGCCCGGCTGGGCGTTCGGCCAGCAGGTCGCGGCCGAGGCGTTGAAGAAGCTGCTGGGTGTGAAGTCGCTCGACGGGTTCGGCTTCGAGGAAGACTCCGAGCGCGACGCGCTGGCCATCCGCGCGGCGGGCGCGATCGTCGACTACCTGCAGGAAACCCAACGCTCTCGGCTCGGACACATCGACCGGCTGCTCCCGTTCGAGAACGAGTCCACCCTGCAGATCGACGCCGCCACCTGGCGGAGCCTCGAGATCGCCCACACGCTGCGCGACGGCCGCCGCGAGGGCGCGCTCCTGGGCGTGATCGACCGCACGGTCACTTCGCCCGGCGCCCGCCTGCTGGCGGAGTGGCTCCGCGGGCCGCTGACCGACGCCGAGCGGATCAACGGCCGACTGGACGCCGTGGCCGAGCTGGTGGACGCGCCGTCGTTGACCGACGCGGTCCGCGAGAAGCTCCGCGCCGTGTACGACATCGAGCGGCTGGTCTCCCGCGTGACCACCGGCCGCGCCAGCCCGCGTGACCTGTCCTGCGTGGGCCGCACGCTGGCCGGGCTGCCGGCGCTCAAGGCGAAGCTGTCCGGCCGGTCTAGCGAGCGGCTGGCGCAGATCGAGCAGCGGATCGACCTCTGCCCGGAGCTCCGCGCCAAGCTCGAGGCCGCGCTCGAGGACGACTGCCCCCACCAGGCCCGCGACGGCGGCTTCGTCCGCCCGGGGTTCCTTCCGGAGCTCGACGAGTGCCGCGAGCTGATGGCCGGCGGCAAGCAGTGGATCGCCAAGTACCAGGCGCAGCAGGTCGAGGAGACCGGGATCCCGTCGATGAAGGTCGGCTTCAACAAGGTGTTCGGCTACTACCTGGAGGTCACCCACGCGCACCGCGACAAGATCCCCGACTCGTTCATCCGCAAGCAGACGCTCAAGAACGCCGAGCGGTACATCACGCCGGAGCTGAAGGAGTACGAGGAGAAGGTGCTGTCTGCGGAGGAGCGGGTCAAGGAGATCGAGCTGCGCGTGTTCGCCGAGCTGTGCGAGCAGGTGATCGAGGCCGGCCGCCGGCTGCTGTCGACCGCCGCCGCGCTCGCCGAGCTGGACGTGCTGGCCGGGCTGGCCGACCTGGCCCGCAGCCGCGCGTACACCCGGCCCACCATCACCGACGCCCCGGTGCTGGACGTCGAGGAGGGCCGCCACCCGGTGCTCGACGTGATGCAGCCCGAAGGCCAGTTCGTTCCGAACGGCGTCTCGTGCGCCGCGCGGACAGAAGACCCCGAGGCGCTGCTCAACTCCGGCGCGCCGAAGCCCGATACCCGAAACCCGGAAACCTCGCCTTCGCTGCTCCTCATCACCGGCCCCAACATGGCCGGCAAGAGCACCTACATCCGCCAGACGGCGCTGATCACGCTGCTGGCGCAGATCGGCAGCTTCGTGCCGGCCAAGCGCGCCACGGTCGGCGTGGCCGACCGGCTGTTCGCCCGGGTCGGCGCGTCGGACGAGCTCTCCCGCGGCCAGTCGACCTTCATGGTCGAGATGACCGAGACCGCCCGGATCCTCAACACGGCCACCCGCCGCAGCCTGGTGGTGCTGGACGAGATCGGCCGCGGCACCAGCACGTACGACGGGCTGTCGCTCGCGTGGGCGATCGCCGAGTGCCTGCACAACGACATCGGCTGCCGCGCGCTGTTCGCCACGCACTACCACGAGCTGACCGACCTGGCCGACCAGCTCGACGGGGTCGCCAACCGCAGCGTCGCGGTGCACGAGCACCAGGGCGACGTCGTCTTCCTGCACCAGATTGTCGAGGGCGCCGCCGACAAGAGCTACGGCATCCACGTGGCAAAGCTGGCGGGCGTGCCCCGCGGGGTGAACCAGCGCGCGCAGGAGATCCTCTCTAAGCTCGAGTCGCAGCACGACGCCGAAACTCAGCTCACCCCCGTCGAAGCCCAGCCCGTGGTCAGCAAGCCCGCCGCGCCCGCCGACGGGCTGCAGCTGCAGCTGTTCGACGCGTACGAGCACCCGCTGGTCGACAAGATCCGCCGACTGGAGATCGACGGCACCACGCCGATCGACGCGCTGCTCATGCTGCGGGAGTGGAAAGAGTCGCTCGGCAGCTAGCCGCCCGCCCCCGCCGCAAGCAGCGGCCCCGTCGCACTCAGGGTGCTCCGCCGGCCCAGAGTTTTGTCCCGTTCTGGCGCATCGATTTTTAGGGACAAAAGTCGGACCCTACCGCCGGTGCCGATTCGCGTTTCACCCTGCTATAGCAGTGTCTTCTGATTTAACCCGGTGGTGTCGGCCCCGACTTTTGTCCACGCGTGTGCGCCGACAGGGACAAATGTCCGGGCGCCCAACGGACCACGGCCGCACGCCTCGGTGACCTTCGCATGCACCCTCCACGCAAACACCTCAACGAAGTTTAGTTCTCTGACGCTGCTGGGGCCTGCGCGCTGACTGCGCTAAAGCACCGACGCACAGCACGCCTCCTATTGGACCGCGCTGGGTGGCCGGTTTCTATTGAAAAGTCTCCGCCCGGCGCAACACTTTCTCGCCGCGTTGATTCTTTTTTTGGTGTAGCGGGCGGTCGTGGTAAGATTCGACCGGACCCGCTCGGCGCGGCGCGCTCTCGGCGCCCCGGCCCGGGGGCGGACGTCCTCTCCTCTAGCAGAAGGTTGTGTACGATGTCCACACAACGCACCGTCCTCATGACACTGCTGATCGCCGCGGCGATCGGCGTCGCGGTCTACCGGATCAGCGTCTTCCAGAAGCCGACCCCGATGGTCGAGCGCCCCAGCCTGGTGATCGTCACCGGCGGCAGCGAGCCCTACTGGCAATCTATCGCCCGCGGCGCCGAGGCCGCCGGCCGCGACGTCAACGCCGAGGTCAAGGTCTACATGCCCGAGGCCGACGAGGACGTGCAGTCGCAAGCGGTGCTGCTGAACAAGATCGACACCGACTCGGTCCGGGGCGTCGCGCTCAGCCCGCTCGACGCCGAGAGCCAGACGCGGCTGATCGACAACCTGGCGAAGGACGTGTTCGTGGTGACCGTCGACTCCGACGCGCCGCTCTCCGACCGGCTGTGCTACGTCGGCACCAGCAACCGGTCGGCCGGCGCCAAGGCGGCGGCGTTGGTCAAGGAGTCCGTGCCCGACGGCGGCAAGGTGGCCGTGCTGCTGGCCAACCTGTCCAAGGACAACATGCTGGAGCGCAAGGCCGGCTTCCAGGAAGAGCTCATCGGCGGCGACGACGAGGACGCCAACGCCAACGGGACCTACGAGATCGTGGCCTACCTGGTCGACGAGGGGAACGACAAACGGGCCGGCGACCAGCTCCGCGAGCTGCTGGCCCAGCACAGCGACCTCGCCTGCCTGGTCGGCATGAACGCCCGCCACGGCGGGCTGCTGCTGTCGGTCCTGGAGGACGAGGGCCGGCTGGGCGACATCCCGCTGGTGACGTTCGACACCTCGGACGAGACCCTCGGCGGCATCGAGTCGGGCCACATCGCGGCCACCATCGCGCAGGACCCCTACCAGTTTGGCTACGAGGCGACCCGCGTGCTCGCCTCCTACTGCGAGCGCCAGGCGAGCGCCATCCCGCCGCCCGGCAACTTTAGCACGATGACCATCGCCACCAAGGTTGTCCGACGCGACAACCTGGACGAGTTCCGCACCGCCGAGGCCGACCGCGAGAAGAAGGCCGAGGCGGCCGCCAAGCCGGCGGACGACAAAGAGTAACGCGGCTCGGGGATGGTTGAGGCCGCGGGAATAATCCCCCGGCTCTTGGATGAATCTACGCGTTCGCGCCTCCGCCCGTCCCCGCAAACGAGTCGCCCTGTGCCCGACACCGCCGCTCGCCTGGCCTGCGTTGCCGCATTGGCCACCGCCTTCTGCCCGGCCGCCCAGGGCAGCGAACCGATCGAAGCCGCCGCGCGTCGGCAGTGGAGTCAGCGGCGGGCGGAGCTCGAGTCGGTCCACTTCACGATCCGCGCCGATCACGCCCGCCAAGGCGACGCGCGGCCAGCGACCCCCGACGACCCCTTCGCGACCAGCCACACGACCGACTCCTCCACGATCGACTACTACTACCACGCGGGCCGGTTCTCGATCGACCAGTTGTTCCACGCGCGGGACGGCCAGCGGGTAGAGGACCACGGCCGAGGGGTGCGGCGCCTGCAGGTCGCCTTCGACCAGCAATCGACGCGGGCGTTGTGGACGCCCTACTCGGACCAGCCCCCGACCGGTCGCGAGCACCGCGGCGGACAGCCGCCGGGGTGGGCGAACGTGGCCGGTGTGATGGCAGTCCGGCTGTGGCTCGCCCCGATGGCCGTGCTGCGGCAGCAGGGGTGGGACGTCCGGCGGATGCGGGCGTCGCCGGCGGCGGAACCGCTGCCCGAGAGCCGGCTCGTCGCCTTCGATTTCCCCCGTCGCCACGGCGACCGCGACACGGTGGGGCGCCTAAGCGTGGACCCGGCACGGGGCTGCCTGCCGGTCCGCTGGGTGGTGCTCCACCGCGGCCAGACCCGGAGCTCGCTGGACATCGCCTACGCCCTAACCAACGAGCGGTGGGCGCCCTCAGACTGGACCCGCCATCGGTTCGATCGATCGGCGGACACCCCAACGGAAACCGTCACGGGGCGCGTTGAGCAGGCCCGGCTGAATCTCGAGATCGACTCAGAGCAGTTTGCGCTGCGGTTCCCTGCTAGCACGCGGGTGACTAGCACGGCGGATGCGTCGCCAACCCGCAGCGCCGAATGATGGCGCCGCCCGCCGGCAATCCGCTACCCTCGACGGTTTCGACGACTCACCCAGACCGCGGCCGGGCGCCGACAAGTCTTTCATGGGCAGCATCACTCGGGCATTCTACGGCGTTGTGGCCGGCGTTGCGTGCGTCGCTATCACCGCCCCCGCGCGCGCCGAGCAGGTGGGCGTCTACCAGGCGGGCGCCACCGTGGCCTTCGACCCCGAGCTGTACGGCTGGATCCCAGCGGACGCCGCCGACGCCGGCCTGGCGGTGCTCGACACGGTCGGCGGGACCGGCGCCGCCTGGCAGATTGCCGACAGCGCCGTCGGGGGCGCGGCGCCGCACTACCTGCAGCCGCTGAGCGGACGCTACCTGGCCGACGCCCGCCAGCTCGGCTGGCGGATGACGGCCGCCGCGCGGCTGGTGAGCCCCAGCGGCGGCTTGCCCAGCATGGGCATCGGCGTCTACTTCGACAACGCCGCGTACCTGCTGCAGCTGGACCTGGAAGGCGGCGCGCTGGTCGCCTCGCTGTGGGACCACAACAACCCGGTGCGGATCCTCAGCGAGCCGCTCACCGGCGTGGCCGACGCGCAGGCGTACCACGACTACGAACTCCGCTGGTCGCCCGCCAGCGGGCTGGCGTCGCTCTACTTCGACGGCCGCCACATAACCGACTGGGACGGCGTCCCCTCGGTCCATGGCCCCGGCGGGAACGTGTACCAGTTTGGCGCGAGCGCCGCCAGCGGCTCGGGCGTGATGAACTTCCGCCGCGTCGAGTTCGAGACCCTCACCTCGCTGTCGATCCCCGGCGACTACAACGGCGACTCGGCGGTCGACGCCGCCGACTACGCCGTCTGGCGGGACCACCTGGGCGGCGGCTTCGCCGCGGCCGACGGCAACCGCGACGGCGTGGTTAACCAGCAGGACTACGAGGTGTGGCGGGACAACTTCGGCCGCGCGGCCGGAATAGGAATTGACCAGGTTCCGGAACCCTCGGCGCTGCTGCTGGCGCCCGTTGCCATCTGGTTACGCGGCCGCGACAAACGCGCAACGCGTTGACGGGCAATCAGTACTGCGGAGAGCGGAACGGGTTGTCTGCGTCGGCGACCACCTCGCGGTCGCCTTCGTTCGGCTCTCGGTAAGGCTCCTCGGGGAGGTCCTGGTCCTCGACGGCTGCGCGGGCTTCGAGGAAGTACAGCGTCAGCAGGATCGGCCAGATCAGCGACAACCAACTCACCAGCGTGTCGATGGCGATCACCGCCGGGAAGTACAGGTCCGCAGGCAGCCACTCGAACGACAGGTAGAGCAGCATCGTCAGCGCGGAAACCGCGAGGAGCCCAAGCACCGCAAACCCAAGGATCTGCCAGCGGTACCCCTGAGACAGCCAGGTGCTCCTGCTGAACGAGTGGTTCACGCCCGCGTCGTCCAGCACGATCGAGGGGTAGATCAAAGCCCACCTCAAGGCGAGGTACACGCCGGGGATCACCAGCGCCACCAGCCCGAGGGTGACCCCGATGTTGAACAGGATGGTTGCGCCAACCATTGCAGGCCAATGCCGCATCGCCTGCCCCAGCGCCGGCAGGAACCGCACCGGCTCCGCCATCCGCGAGCGGGCGGCGACAACGGTTGCGAAGCCCGCCGCCAGGGAGCCGAACAGCACCTCGGAGAGGCCGTACGCCTGGAAAGCCGCGACGTCGAACTCATCTGCGGAACTCTCGTCCACGAGCAGGTTGAGCCCCACATTCACGGGCAGGTAGATCAGCAGCGCGATCCCCAGCAGCGCAGGCAGATTGGACGCGAAGATCGCCAGCGACTGGCTCAGGAGTCGGATCATGGATTGACCGATCGGTGACGGGCGTGGCGATCGCGAAGCCCGTGCTTCGGAAGTCTGCGCCAACACCCAGGCGTATCATAGCCAGGCGGAGCGCGGCGGTTCAACAACGCTCGACGCTCTACCCTAGGCCGCTACTGCTTCCGCCGCCGCTTGCGCCCCGACGGCTTGAAGCGGTCGCCGATCTTCTTGAGCGACTCGACCAGCACGTCGATCTCTTCCGGGCGGTTGTACAGGTAGAAGCTGGCCCGGGTGCTGGCGGTGATGCCGAGCAGGTCGTGCAGAGGCTGCGTGCAGTGGTGCCCGGCGCGGACCGCGACGCCGTCGAAGTCCAAGAGCTGCGCGATGTCGTGCGGGTGGGGCCGCTCCAGCACGAAGCTCACCAGGCCCGCGCGCTGCGTGGGGCCGGGGCCCAGCAGGCGGATGCCGGGGACCTCCTGCAGACGCTCCCAGGCGTGGTCGATGAGGGCCTCCTCGTGCCGGTGGATCGCGTCCAGACCGACCGACTGCAGGTAGTCGACCGCGGCGCCCAGCGCGATGGCGCCGGCGATGGGCGGCGTGCCGGCCTCGAACCGGGTGGGGATGTCGGCCGGGGTGAAGCGGTCCAGGTAGACGCGGTTAATCATGCTGCCGCCGCCCATAAAGGGGGGCGTCTGGGCGAGCAGCTCCCGCCGCCCGTACAGTACGCCCACGCCCGAGGGGCCGCACATCTTGTGGCCGCTGAGCGCCAGGAAGTCGACGCCCAGCTGCCGCACGTCGGTCACCATGTGCGGGGCGCTCTGCGCGGCGTCCACCAGCACCACGGCGCCCGACTCGTGCGCACGGCGGGTCAGTTCCTTCACCGGGTTGATCGTGCCGAGCGTGTTGCTGACCGAGGCGAACGCGCAAAGCTTGGTGCGGTCGGTCAGCACCTCGTCCAGGCGGTCGAGGTCGAGCCGGCCGTCCTCGGTGAGCGGGATGTGCTTGATCGACGCGCCGGTCCGCTCGGCCAGCTGGAACCAGGGCACCAGGTTCGAGTGGTGCTCCATCGGCGTCAGCAGGATCTCGTCGTCGGGGCCGACGTTGGCGTCGCCCCACGCGCGGGCCACCGCGTTGATGGCCGCGGTCGTGCCGCCGGTGAAGACGACCTCCTCGGCGTGCTCGGCGCCCAGGAAGCCGCGGACCTTCTCGCGGGCCAGCTCGTAGGCGTCGGTCGCGCGCTCGCTAAGCGTGTGGATGCCGCGGTGAACGTTGGCGTAGTCGTGCGAGTAGCACTGCACGATCGCGTCGATCACCTGACGCGGCCGGTGCGAGCTGGCCGCGCTGTCCAGGAACACCAGGGGACGGCCGTCGTGCACGCGCTGGTCGAGGATGGGGAAGTCCTCGCGCACCGACTCCGGCAGCAGGTGCGGCGAGGCTAGCGTAGTTTCGCTCATGGTGTGGTGTTCGCCCTTCCTCGGGTCAGCCCTCGCCGGCGCCCACCGGCGAGTGCACCGCCTGCTGGATCACCCGCCAGGAGAGCAGGCAGCACTTCTGCCGGTTGGGGGTGAGCCGCGGGCCGTAGAGCTTGAGCATGTCCTCGGCGGTGAACTGCTTGAGCTCGTCGGTGGTCTTGCCCTGGATCTGCTCGAGCAGCATCGACGCGGACGCCTGGCTGATGACGCAGCCGTCGCCTGAGAAGTAGCAGTCCTCGATCTTGCCCTCCTCGTCGAGCTTCAGGTCGATCCGCACGACGTCGCCGCACAGCGGGTTCTTGTCCTCATGACTGTGCGTGCGCGAGGGAAGTTCGCCCCGGTGGAACGGGTCCTCGTAGTGATCCAGGATGTGCTCCTCGTAGAGCTCTTCTTCGCTGGGCATTCTAGGGAAACGGCGGTTGGCGGGCGGTTTGCGGGGAACTCTCCATTCTAGTACGGCGGCGGCGGCGCGGCCACGTGGGGTGGCCCACCGCAAACCGCGGAAACACGGGGGATCCGCCGCCGGTCGACGCTAACCGGTTCGTCCGATAAGCTGTTTCGGTTCTCCCCACTCGTTTCTCGCTGACTGTATACAGAAATGTCCGACCCCTACTTCCAGAAGCTCTTCGCCGACCGCATCGGCGGCGCCAACTACGGCAAGGATGGCGCCATCTACAAGTTCGAGAAGATCAAGCGCGCCAAGCGGAAGGCGCTGGCCGAGCACCCCGAGCGGAGGCTGCTGGACTTCGGCATCGGCGAGAACGACTCCATGGCGCCCGAGGTCGTGCGCAGGGCGATGGCCCAGGAGATCAACAAGCCGGAGAACCGCGGCTACGCGGACAACGGCGTGCTGGAGTTCAAGGAGGCCGCCGCGCGGTTCATGGAGCGCGAGTTCGGCGTCAAGCTGAACCCGGCCACCGAGATCAACCACGACATCGGCAGCAAGCCGGTCTACGCCAAGCTGCCCGGCGTGTTCATCAACCCGGGCGACGTCACGCTGATGACCGTGCCGGGCTACCCGGTGGCGGGCAACTTCACGCGGTTCTACGGCGGCACGGTGCACAACCTGCCGCTGCTCAAGGAGAACGGCTTCCTGCCCGACCTGGACGGCATCCCCGGCAACGTGCTGGAGCGCGCCAAGCTGATCGTGCTGAACTTCCCCAACAGCCCCACCGGCAAGACCGCCACCACCGAGTTCTACGAGAAGGCGATCGAGTTCGCCAAGCAGAACGAGATCGTCGTGGTGCAGGACGCCGCGCACGCGATGCTGTCGTTCGACCAGGAGCCGACCAGCTTCCTGTCCGTGCCGGGCGCGAAGGACGTGGGCGTCGAGGTGCACTCGATGTCCAAGGGCTTCGACATGATCGGCTGGCGGATCGGCTGGGTCTGCGGCAACGAGCGGATCGTCAGCGCGTTCGCCGACTACAAGGACAACGGCGACAGCGGGCAGTTCATCGCCATCCAGAAGGCGGCGGCCGCCGGGCTGGACGACCCGGCCATCCCCAAGGAGATCCGCGCCAAGTACCGCCGCCGGATGGAGAAGCTGGTCGCCACGCTCACCGAGTGCGGCTTCGAGTGCGAGATGCCCGGCGGCACCTACTTCCTCTACACGCCGGCGCCCAAGGCGTTCGAGGGGGGGCCGGAGTTCGCCAACGCCGAAGAGGTCAGCCAGTTCCTGATCACCGAGCAGTCCATCTGCACCGTGCCGTGGGACGACGCCGGCTCGTTCCTCCGCTTCAGCGTCACCTACGAGGCGGCCGACGAAGCCGCCGAGGACGACCTGATGGCCGAGACCGCCGCGCGGCTCACCGAGCTGTCGCCCGTGTTCTGAGCGTGACAGCCGCCGTCACCACGGCGAAGCGTGGATGCTATGTCGCGTCGCGGCCGCGCCGCTAGAGCGGCTCGGCGCGTTGTTCGTCCGCCCGGTCGCCCAGGTTGCCGTAGCGGTGGTACATGTTGCACACGCTCTGCTCGTGCAGGCACCACAGCAGGTCCACGCGGCCGCGGCGGGTGATCGGCTCGTCGGCCAGGTACAGCATCGCGGCGGCCTTCGCCTCGCGGACCGCCTCGTGCACGCGGTCGGGCGAGGTGAACCGCACCCGCCCGCTGCGGCCGGCGGCGACCGTCTCGGCGAGTTGCTCGACCGACTCCTCGAGCATCTCCAGCCCGCCGGCCCACAGCTCGGTGGCGGCGTCGATCGCGTCGAAGAGCTCCCGCCGCTTGTCGGCCACCGCCGGCGACGCCGAAACGATCACGCGGCAGCCGACCGCGCGGCCCGCGGCGATCATCGCCAGCACGTCGTGCACGGAGTCGTCGCCGTGCACGCGCGCCCGCAGCACCTCCATCGGCAGGTACCGGCGGAAGTTGTCCTCGCCCACCAACCGGAAGTGGTCGTGGGACCGGAGGAACTCCGACTCGGCAGCGGCGGCGTAGTCCGCGACCGTGCCCTGGATGGCGGCGGTCTCGTCGGACTGGAGCCCGATCGCGGCGGCGACTTCACCGACAAAGGTCGATAGCTCCGACGCCAGGTCGGGGTCCGCTGATGTGGCCGTCGACGCTGGGGGGCCGCTGCGCTCGAGGTGCATGAACTGCGCGACGTAGTTGGGGCCGCCGGCCTTCATGCCGGGGCCGACGTTGCTCTTGCCCATGCCGCCGAACGGCTGCCGCAGCACGATGGCGCCGGTGGTCGACCGGTTGAGGTACAGGTTACCGGCGCGGATGGTGTGCCGCCACAGCTCCTGCTCGCGGTCGTCCAGGCTCTCGATGCCCGAGGTCAGCCCGAACCCGGTCGCGTTGACCAGCTCGATCGCGTGCCGCAGGTTCTTGGCGTGCATCACGCCCAGGAGCGGGCCGAAGAACTCCGTGTTGTGGGTGAAGCCGCCCGCGGGCACGCCCCACTTCACGCCGGGCGAGACCAGGCTCGGGTTGTCGCCCACGCGCAGCTTCGGCATCACGCACCACGACTCGCCCTCCTCCAGCTCCTTGAGACCCCGCTCCAATTCGCCCGAGGGCGGGCGGATCAGCGGGCCCATCTTGGTCGGCAGCTCCCACGCGGACCCGACCCGCAGGCTGGTGACCGCGTCAACCAACGCGTCGCGGAAGCCGGCGTCGTGGTAGACCTCGTCCTCGAGGATCAGGAGCGACGTGGCCGAGCACTTCTGACCGCTGTGGCCGAAGGCCGAGTGCAGCACGTTTTTGATCGCCAGGTCGCGGTCCGCCAGCGCGGTGACGATCGTGGCGTTCTTGCCGCCGGTTTCGGCGTAGAGGTTCATCGACGGCTTGGCGGCCAGCATCCGCTGCGCGGTCTCGGTGCCGCCGGTCAGAATCACCGCGTCTACGGACGGGTGGGCCGCCAGGTGCTGCCCCACGCTGGCGCCGGGGCAGGGCATGAACTGCAGCGCCTCGCGCGGCACGCCCGCCTGCCAGAAGCACTCACACAGCCGGTAGGCGATCAGCACGGTGTCGCTGGCCGGCTTGAGGATCACCCGGTTGCCGGCCGCCAACGCCGCGGCGATCCCCCCGCACGGGATGGCGAGCGGGAAGTTCCAGGGCGACACCACCACCACCACGCCCTTCTCCCGCGCGGCCACGCCCGGCAACGCGTGAAACGCCGACGCGCTGTCGGCGTAGAAGCGGCAGAAGTCGATCGCCTCGCTGACCTCGGGGTCGGACTCGGTGAGCAGCTTCCCCCCTTCGGCCAGCATGACGCCGAGCAGGTCGCCGCGGTCGGCGGCAATCTCCTCAGCCACCCGGTGGAGCGCCTCGCGCCGCTCGTCCGGAGAACGCCGGCTCCAGTCGCTAGGATCCTCCACCGCGCACCGCAGCGCGCGGTCGGCCTCTTCGAGGCTCGCCTGGCGGAACCGGGCGACCACCGCGCCGGGGCGCGAGGGGTCGGTCGACTCGGAAATGGCGGCATCCGGCGCCAGTTGCTCGCCAGCGATCACCAGTGGGACCTCGGCGGCCTGGTCGTCGCGTTTGGCCGCCCACTCCTTGATGATGGAGTCGGCCCACTCGCTGTGGTGCGGCAGAGCCCAGTCGGTGTCGGGCTCGTTGGAGAAGTCCGGGAACCGGAGATCCGGACTTGCTTGCTCGCTTCCCCTTTCCCCTTTCGTCATTCCCTTTTCGCAACGCCGGTCCTGCGTGCGGCGAGGCTCGCTGCGGACGTCGTCGATCGCCTCGAACGACTTGACGAACTGCGACTCCAGCTCCTGCCAGGCCTCGTTGCCGACGCTGATGTTGAACGCGTGCCGCAGGAAGTTGTCCGGGCCGGTGTTCTCGTCCAGGCGGCGGATCAGGTAGCCGATCGCGTGGATGAAGTCGCGCTGGTAGCACGTGGGCGCGTAGAGCAGCACGTTCTGCGACAGCTCGAACAACGCCCGCCGCTGATGGCTGGCCATCCCCTCGAGCATCTCGAACTGCACGTCGGCCAGCGCGCCGGCGTGGGCCGAAGCTACCAGCCCGTAGGCCAGCGTGAACAGGTTGTGCGACGCGATGCCCAGCCGCACCGCCGCGCGGTTCTCGTCGGACAAGCCCTCGTGCAGCATCCGCTTGTAGTTGGCGTCGGTCTCGAGCTTGGTCTTGTAGGGCGCCTGGGGCCAGCCGCGGATCGAGGCCTCGACGCGCTCCATCTCCATGTTGGCGCCCTTGACGATCCGCATGGTGATCGGCGCGCCGCCGGCGGCCACACGCTCGCGCGCCCAGGCGTTGATCCGCTGCTGCACGCCGTACGAGTCGGGGATGTACGCCTGCAGCACGATGCCGGCGTGCACGCCCTCGAGGCCCGGCCGGTCGAGCGTCTGCATGAACGCCTCGGCGGTGAGGTGCAGGTCGCGGTACTCCTCCATGTCGAGGTAGACAAACTTCGGCACCACCTGCCCGTCCGCCCGGGTGAACTTGCCCCGCGACGCGGCGCGGAACAGCAGCTCGAGCCGGTCGGCCAGCACGTCCGTGGTGTGCCGCCGCGCCAGCGGCGAGATCTGCGAATAAATCGTCGAGATCTTGACGCTGATCACCTCGACCTCCGGCTTCTGCAGCGAGGCCAGGTAGCCGTCCAGGCGGTGCTGAGCCTCGCGCTCGCCGAGCAGCGCCTCGCCCAGCTGGTTGACGTTCATCCGCACGCCCTCTTCACGGCGGCGCGTGAGGTGCTTGGTGAGCAGCTCCGCCTCGGCCGGCAACACGACGTTGGCGGTCTCGTGCTGCATCTTGTCCTTCACCATCGGCATCGCCACGCCCGGCAGGTACGCGCCGAACGACTGGAAGCCGCGGAGCATGGTGCGCTCGATCGGGCTGAAGAACCGCGGGATGCCCTGCGCGTCGAGCACGTGGATAAACTGGTCCGCCGCGCGGCCCCACACGCCGGACCGGAACGCCTGGTCGGTCAGCTGGACCATGGTCGCCTTGTCGCCCGGGTTCTGCATCATGCGGTTGAGCTCGGCCTGCTGGCGCCGCTCGGGCGGGGTCTGCAGCTCGGTCGCCCGCTGCTGCAGCCGGCGGGCGACCCACAGGGTCTCTTGCACCGGCAGTGGAACGGGCGACTCGCTATCGGCCTCGAACCCGGTGAGCAGCTTGGCGAGCTCCTCCTCAACCTGCGCGACGGTAGGAGCGGGAAGAATTGGCGGCATCCGGCGCGATCCTCAACTAAAACCTGGCGAACATTTCGCCGCTATTCTATGCGCCGCACGGGCGCCGCGGCGAACGTGAAAAAACTTCTTGGTTGCGGAACACCCCGCATTGGGCCGATAATTGGAGGTCGGCTGCGAACCACCCGCTCTACGAGACCCCCTACATCTAGCCTTCGGTCGCCTGTGCCGCTGACTGCCAGCCAAATCGACTCGCACGTCCAGGTTGTGACGCCGGAGAACATCGCGTTCGAGTACCGTGTGGCGGGCCCCTACGGCCGGGTCATGGCGTTTCTGATCGACACGGTGATCTTCTGCCTGGCGATCCTGGCGATCTCGATCGTCTCCGGGATGGTGCTTGGCTACCTGGGCGTGGGCGGCCTGGCGATGTTCGTCATCGCGGTTGTGGCGTTTGTGCTGTACTGGTTCTACGGCGGATTCTTCGAGGCGGTCTGGAATGGCCAGACGCCTGGTAAGCGGATGACCGGTTTGCGCGTCTTGCGGACAGACGGCCGCCCGATATCCGCTGTACAGGCGGTGCTGCGGAACGTGCTGCGGATCGCGGACGCGCTGCCGATTGTCTACATCCCGGGTTTCTTCTTTGATGAAGCTCCGCTGGTGTACACCTCGTACCTGCTGGCGTTGTTCTCGATGGCGCTGACCCGCCGCAACCAGCGCGTGGGCGACTTGGTGTGCGGCACGATGGTGGTGGCCGAAGACCGGTCGCGGTTCGGCAAGGTGCCGGCCCCCGAGGAGCCCGGCCTGGCGGAGCTGCTCGAGTCCATCCCCGCCAACTTTGTGCCCAGCCGATCGCTGGCCAAGGCGATCTCGCACTACGTGGGCCGGCGGCGCTACTTCGGCCCCGCCCGGCGCCAGGAGATCGCCCGCCACGTCGGCGACCTGCTAGTCGACCGCCTGCGGCTGCCGCCCGACACCGACCACGACCTGCTGCTGTGCGCCCTGTACGTGCGGGCGTTCCACAAGGCGGAGCCGGGCGACACCGAGGACGCCGTGATCGCCCCCCGGGTGCCGATCCCGGCCGAGCCGCCGCCCCCGCCCCCGAAACCCGCCCGCCGGCGACCGCCGACGCCAACCGCATGAAAGCCGCCGAACTTGTCGACACGCGGACGCCGCTGTGGCGTCAGCTCGAGTCGCTCTGCATTCAGCTGGAGAGCCGGGGCGAGCGCGCCAAGCTGGCGGCCGACCGCCGCAGCGAGTTCGCGTCGCTGTACCGCTCGGCCTGCGCCGACCTCGCGCTCGCCGACGCGCACCAGCTGCCGTCGGAGACCGTCCGCTACCTGCACCAGCTGGTGGGCCGCGCCCACAACCAGCTGTACCGCACGCAGGGGATGGCCACCGAGTCGTGGATGACCGAGATGTTCCAGCGGGTGCCCCGCCGGCTGTTCCACGACAAGTCGCTGCGGCTGTCGGCGCTGCTGTTCTGGGGCGGTTTCCTGCTGTCGGCGTTCCTGGCGTCGGACTTCACGCCGTACCCGCGGTTCGCGGAGCAGGTGATCACCAAGGACGGGATGCTGGCGGTCGAGGAGATGTACGCCGACCCGCCGGGCGTGAACCGGACCATGGACGACAACTTCATCATGGCCGGCTTCTACATCTACAACAACGCCGGGATCGGGCTGAGGTGCTTCGTGATGGGCGCGGCGTTCTTCGGGGTGGGCGGCCTGTTCGCCATCTCGTTCAACGCGGTCTACCTGGGCGCGGTGTTCGGGCACATGTCCACCACCGCCCAGAGCGACAACTTCTTCAACTTTGTTACGGCCCACGGCCCGTTTGAACTGACCGCGATCGTGATGTCCGGCGCGGCCGGCATGCGGCTCGGGTTTGCGGTGGTCAAGACCAACGGCCTCAGCCGCCGCGAGTCGGTGCAGGCCGCCGCGCGGCAGGCGCTGCCGACGATGATGGCGGCGGTGCTGCTGTTCATCGGCGCGGCGTTCATCGAGGGGTTCATCTCGCCAACCGAAATCCCCTACGAGATCAAGGCGCTCGTGGCGATGATCTCGACGCTCATGCTGCTGGGCTACCTGGTGGTGCTCGGCTACTCCGCCCAACCCGACGACGAAACCGACGAACGCCTGGCGGTGCAGTGAACCCGCCCGCCGCGCTGCTACCCGCTAGCTCTGCCCCATGAACCTGGACGCCACCCACATCGCGATCCGCGAGCGCGGCTTTGCCGAGGTGATGGACCTTGCGCTGAAGGTGATCCGCGCCCACCTCGGCCCGCTGGTGCTGTGTGGGCTGGCGGGCGCGGCGCCGTGGGCGGTGATCAACGGGCTGCTGCTGGACGGGATGGTTTCCGACCTGGACATCTGGGACCAGACCCCCTGGTTCCTGACGCTGATGGGTCTGCTGGTCGCGGTCGAGACGCCGCTCGCCACCGCCCCCATCACGCTGTACATGGGCCAGGTCACGTTCCAGGATCAGACCGACCCGCGGCGGATCCTCGGCGACCTGCTGCAGAGCCTGCCCCAGCTGCTGTGGCACGTCGCGTTCCGCGCCGTCATGGCCGTGACCTTCATCGGCCTGGTGCTGCCGTACGGCTTCGCCCCGTTCACGCAGGAGTTGATCCTGCTGGAACGCAACCCGATGCTGCCGGGCAAAGAGAAACGGATGACCACCCGCCGCCGCAGCCGCAACCTGCACAAGAGCGCCAGCGGCGACCTGTTTGGCCATTGGCTCGCGGCGTTATGCTCCGGGGTATTGCTAGTGCTGGCGCTGGTCGGCGGCCTGCACACCGCGGCCTCGCAGCTCGGCGGGTACGAGATTTCCCGCACGCAGCTCATCACGGTGCTGGTCCCCATCTGCGTGTGGATGGTTGTCTGCTATTTTGCCGTGGTGCGGTTCCTGGCCTACCTGGACCTGAGGATCCAGCGTGAGGGCTGGGAGGTCGAGCTCAAGATGCGTAGCGAGGCCGCCAGGCTGGCCAGGGGGATGGCGTGATCAGGAACCTGGCAACTCGAACCCTGCTGGCCGCCCTGCTCTGCTGCGCGTCACCCTGCGCGGCGGAGGACCTGGCCGAGCCCGAGGCGGCGGTGGACGCCGGCCGCGACGCGCTGGCCGACCACTGGGACCTCAACTGGTACGACGAGCAGGCCGACGGCTTCCAGCCGGTCGACCTGCCCAAGCCGCGGCAGCGGTCTGGGTTCTGGGACTGGCTCGACAGCCTGTTCAGCGGCTGGGGATGGAGCTGGGGCCTCGGCGAGGTGATTGTGTTCCTGCTGTGGCTCGTGGCGGCCGCGCTGCTGATGTGGCTGATCATTGCGCTGATCAAGGCCTACCAGCAGACCGAGCAGTCCGCCGCGCTCGACACCGCCCAGGAGCACGACGCCCGCGCGCACCTGCAGCGCGTCGAGGCGCTGCCGGTCACGCTCGAAGAGAAGGTGGACAACTACCTGCACGCCGCCCGCCAGGCTTACGACGCCGGCGACCTGAGCCGCGCAATCGTCTACCTGTTCAGCCACGAGCTGATCGAGCTGGACCGCGCAGCCAGGCTGCGGCTGGTCAAGGGCAAGACCAACCGCCAGTACCTCCGCGAGCTCCGCGGCGGCGCCGAGCCGTCGTCGCGGCTGGCGGAGATCCTGGGGCGCACCGTGCGGGTGTTCGAGGCCGCGTTCTTCGGCGCGCACCCACCCACCCGCGACGCGTTCGAGAGCTGCTGGCAAGAGGCGAGCGAGTTCGAACGCCTGCTCGCCGTCGAGGAGGTGACCGCATGACTCCCCCTTCCTCAAACGTCCGATCACGCCCGCCCGCTACAACTGCGGCCCTGCTACTGGCTTCGGCCCTGCTGCTGTTGGTAGGCTGCGGGCAAAAGGATATCCGCACCGAGTACGGCAGCCGCAGCGGCTACGGCGCGAGCAGCGTCAACGGCACCTCGGTGCTGGGGCGGATGTTCGAGAACGCCGGGCACCGGGTGCGGTCCTGGCGGCTGATGTCCCCCTCACTCTCCAAGGCGGACGTGATCGTCTACTTCCCGACGGAGAGCGGCCCGCTGTCGCCGGACGCCTCGGCCTGGCTGTACGACTGGCTCTGCTACAGCTATGACGAAGACACCTACCAGTCGGAGGACAAGATCCTGATCCTCGTGGGCCGCGCCTACGACGCCGAGGAGATGTACTGGAAGCAGACCCAGGCCTCTGCGCCGACCGGCCTGCAGGGCGCCTACGCAGGCAAGCTGGCGCAGGCGCCCCGTCAGGGACTCACCGGCCCCGCCGGGCCGAGCAAGGGCACGGTCGACGAGTGGTACGACATCGCCACGCCCGGCACGGCGACCAAGGTCAAGAAACTCACCGGCCCGTGGGCCCGCGGCGTCGACGCCAGCAAGTCGACCATCGAGCACAGCAAGACCATCTGGCCCAACGACGACCTGACGGTGCTCCTGGCCGACGGCGACGGCCACCCGCTGGTGAGCGAGCAGGCGTACGTCGAGGACGGCGACGACTGGGACGCCAGCGAATCGAACCTGATCCTGATCGAGAACGGCTCGTTCCTGCTGAACGCCCCGCTGGTGAACCACGAGAACCGCAAGCTGGCCGGCCGGCTGGTGGACTTCATCGGCGAATCGCCCAAGGACGTCGTGTTCCTCGAAGCGAGCCCCACCCCCACCATCAGCGACTCGGACCCCAACCAGTCGCCCCCCACCGGGCTGGAGCTGTTCCGCGTGTGGCCAATCGGAGCGGTGCTGGCCCAACTGGCGGCGCTGGGCGTGGTGTTCGCGCTGGCGCAGTTCCCCATTTTCGGCGTTCCCCGCCGGCTGGAGCGCCCCGCGCTGACCGACTTCAGCAAGCACGTGGGCGCGCTGGCCAAGCTGCTGGCAGGTACACGCGACCGGGCGTACGCCAGCGGCCTGGTCCGCAAGTACTTTACCGAACGCAAGTAGGCGCCCCGCGGCGCCCGCCATCAGATACCAACGAGACCCAAACCGAGCGATCGACCCTTCCATGTCCGACGAACCGAACAACGAACCCGACATCATCCTCGACCCGTCCGTCAGCGAGGCCCTCCGCCCGGCCGAGCCGGCGCCGGCCCCGGCGCCGCCACGCGAGAAGACGCAGCTGGAGCGGCTCTACGAGGCCATCACCCGCGAGGTCGCCAAGGTCTACGTCGGCCAGGACGAGCTGGTTCTGTCGACGCTGGTCGCGTTGTTCTCGGGCGGGCACGTGCTGATCGAGAGCGTCCCCGGCCTGGGCAAGACGCTGTTCGTCCGCACGCTGGGCAAGGTGCTGGGCTGCGACTTCGGCCGCATCCAGTTCACGGCCGACCTGATGCCGTCGGACGTGACCGGCGCTCCGATCTTCAACATGAAGACCCAGGAGTTTGACTTCCGCCCGGGCCCGGTGTTCACCCAGCTGCTGCTGGCCGACGAGATCAACCGCTCGCCCGCCAAGACGCACGCCGCCCTGCTGGAGATCATGCAGGAACGGCGGGTGACGGTGGAGAACACCACGCACAAGCTCGAGCCCCCGTTCCTGGTGATGGCCACGCAGAACCCGGTGGAGAGCGAGGGCACCTACAACCTGCCGGAGGCCCAGCTCGACCGCTTCATGTTCAAGGTGATGGTCGACTACCCGAAGGCGGACGAGGAGGCCCGCGTGCTGCGCGAGCACAGCCTGCAGGTCGACCTCGACAAGCGGCTCGCCGAGGAGGTCCAGACCGTCTCGTCCCCGGAGCAGGTGGTCAAGGCGACCCGGCTGTGCGGCCAGGTGCGGGTGGAGGACAAGCTGATCAACTACATCAACCAGATCGTGCGCCAGACGCGGCAGTGGCCCACCATCCACCTGGGCGCCTCGCCGCGGGCCGGCATCGCGCTGGTGCAGGGCGCCCGCACGCTGGCCGCCTTCAGCGGGCGCGACTACGCCATCCCCGATGACGTGCAGGAGATCGTGCTCCCCGCGCTGCGGCACCGGGTGTTCCTGACCGCCGAAGCGGAGGTCGAGGGCCGCGAAGTCGACCAGGTGCTCAGCGAGCTGATCCGCACGGTCGAGGTTCCAAGAATCTGATTCTCTTCCCACCCGCAACTTCCACACACCAGCCACCAACCTATGCTCCTCACCTACCTGCTCCCTGCCGCGCTGCTGCTCACGCTGTTCGCGTGGCTCGCGCGCGAGGTGTTCGGCTGGAGCCCTAAGGTGGTGCGCAGTGTGATCGTGGCGGTGTGGGCGCCGTTCCTATTGGAGTGGGGGCGTCAGTCGTTTTCGGACGGCACGCCCATGGTGTTCCTGCTGGTGGTGCTGGGCGTGGCGTTGGGGCTGTTGGCCAAATGGGGCGCGGTCTACCCCAACCGGCCGCTGGTGCTGCTGCTGTTGGCGCCCGCCGTGCTGGCGGTGTCGCTGGTGTTCCTGCCGGCCATGTGGGTCGGCGTGGCGGCCATCAACGCGTTGCTGGCCGTGGCGGCGGTGGTCGACCTGTTCTCGCTGGCGCGGGCCGAGGCGTTCTCCGCCGAGCGGCAGGTGGGCCTGACCGCGTCGCTCGGCAAGTCGCACCCGGTGTCGCTCACCATCGCCAACCGCGCCGCGCGCGGCCAGCCGGTCCGCATCCGCGACGGCGTGCCGCCCGAACTGACCGCCGACCCCGACGAGTTCCTCATCAACCTGGCCGCCGAGAGCCGCAGCACCCTGCGCTACGACCTCCGCGCCGCCAGCCGCGGCGAGTTCCTCCTCAGCGAGGTGCACCTGAGCGTCCGCAGCCGGCTCGGGCTGTGGCAGCGGCTGCTGCGGCTGCCCTGCAAGTCGCGGCTGAACGTGTACCCGGACATGAAGCAGCTCGGCGAGTACGCCGTGCTGGCGCGCACCAACCGGCTCAGCCTGATGGGCCTGCGGCGGACCCGCAAGATCGGCCAGGACAACGAGTTCGAACGCCTCCGCGACTACACGCTCGACGACAACTACAAGCACATCGAGTGGCGCAGCACCGCGCGGCGGGGCAAGCTCACGGTCAAGGACTTCCAGGCCAACCAGAGCCAGCGGATCGTGTTCCTGGTGGACTGCGGGCGGATGATGACCGGCGAGGCCGCCGGCGTCAGCATGCTGGACCACGCGCTCAACTCGGCGCTGCTGCTGTCGTTCGTCGCGCTCCGCCAGAACGACCAGGTCGGCCTGATGTGCTTCTCCGACGATGTGCACTCGTTCCTGCCGCCCAAGGGCGGGCGCGAGCAGATGAACCGCATCCTGCACGCCTGCTACAACCAGTTCCCGCGGATGGTCGAGTCCCGCTACGACGAGGCCTTCCACCGCCTGAGCGAGACCGTCCGCAAGCGCACGCTCGTGATCCTGATCACCAACGTGATCGACGAGGTGAACGCCAATCAGGTCAGCCGCCACCTCACCACCCTGTCCGGCAAGCACCTGCCGATGGGCGTGATGCTGCGGGACCACGCGTTGTTCGACCCGATCGACGCGGTCGAGCCGGAGTACGAGGCCCACCTCGCCGACGGCGGCAACCAGCCCGGCGGAGTGCTCGCCATCCCCGAGCCCCGCCTCTACCAGGCCGCCGCCGCGGCCGACATCCTGCTGTGGCGCCGCCGCGTGCTCGCCAACCTCGAGACCAAGGGCGTGCTGCTGGTGGACACCTTCCCCGAGAAGCTCACCGCGCCGCTCGTCAACCAGTACATGGAGATCAAGGCGCGGCACCTGTTGTAGGCGGGCTATCGGCTGTTGGCTGATCGCTGTTGGTTTGGTTCAGCCCGCCGCGCAACGCGGTAGCCCAATCCCCCAAGACCGCGTACACTCCTCGCATGGAGGCCATCCAACCCAAGGCGGCGCGGTACGATTTCAGGGCGGAGCGTGACGCCGCCGGCGTGCCGCACGTGCACGCCAGCAGCTGGCGCCACGCGCTCTACGCGCTCGGCTACCTGCACGCCCTGGACCGCCCGACGCAGATCCACTTCGCCCGGGCGGTCGCCTCCGGCGTCGCGTCGGAGAGGATCGCCAACAAGCCCGAGCTGCTGGAGATGGACCTGTTCCTCCGCCGCGCGGGCATCCACCTGCGGCTCGACTACGAGGCCAAGCTGCTGCCGCCGCGGGTGCTGCAGCAGCTCGAGTGGTACTGCCAAGGGTTGAACGACGGCATGCTCGAGTCGGCCGACGCGTGGATCGGCCCCACGCTGCCGATGTGGGTCACTGGCTACCGGCCCGCGCCGTGGGACGTCGAGTCCGTGATGCTGATCGGCAACCTGCTGTCGTTCGCCGGGCTGGCGGTCGGCGAGCAGGAGGCCGAGCGGCAGCTCTTGGAGCTGATCCAGCTCGGCATCCCCGACGAGCGCCTCCGCGAGCTGTTCAGCCCCTACCTCGACGGCATCGACTTCGAGCCGCTCCGCGACATCCACGTCAGCAAGCGCCTGTCCGACGAGGCGCTCGAGCTCCTCTCCGACCTCCCCCGCCTGGCCGGCAGCAACGCGTGGGCGGTCAGCCCGGCCCGCAGCGCCTCCGGCGGCGCGCTGCTCGCTTCCGACCCGCACCTGGAGGTCAACCGCCTGCCGGCCATCTGGTACGAGGTCGCGCTCAACTGGGGCGACTCGCCCGAGCACGAGCCGAACTACGCGCTCGGCGCCACGCTGCCCGGCTGCCCGCTGATGGCCGTGGGCCGCACGCGGCGGCTGTCGTGGGGCGTGACCTACATGCACGCCGACACCAGCGACTACTTCATCGAGGACTGCCGCCCCGGCGGCCAGACCGGCTGGCAGTACCGCCGCGGCGAGGACCAGTGGCACGACTTCCGACTCCGCACCGAGTCGCTCAAGCCCAAGGGCGGCGAGCGCATCGAGATGCCCGTCTACGAGAACGACGTCGGCGTCCTCACGCTCGCCCCCGAGGAGCCCGGCAAGCACCTGTCGGTCGCCTGGATCGGCAGCCACCAGGGCGGGGGCCGCGCCATCGGCACGTGGCTCGACGTGATCGCCGCCGGCGACGCCGCCGAGGCAATGGACATCGTCCGCGAGTCGCCCCACCCGTCGCTGGTGTGGGTGTTCGCCGACAGCCAGGGGCACATCGGCTCGCAGGCCAGCGGCTGGCACCCCCGCCGGCGGCCCGGCGTCGGCGGCTTCGTGCCGATGCCCGCCTGGGAGGAATCGAACCACTGGCTCGGCGTGGTGCCGGCCGACCTCATGCCCCGCGAGTACGACCCGCCCATCGGTTTTGTCGCCAGCGCCAACGAGGAGCTCTACCGCAAGGACGGACCGCCGCTGCACGCGTTCGGGCTGGCCGACTACCGCAAGCGCCGCATCGTGCAGCGCCTGACCGAGCTCCCCCAGGCCACCCTGGCCGACATGCAGGCCCTGCAGTACGACGTCACCAGCCTGCAGGCCGAGGACCTGCTGCCGGTGCTGCTGGCCCACGTGGGCGACTGCCCGCTCAAGCGCCGCCTGGAGAAGTGGGACCGCCGCTACAACCTCGAGAGCACCGAGGCCACCCTCTTCATGCACTTCTACCGGCACGTGCTGCTAGAGATCTTCGGCCACGAGGAGGGCATCGGCTGGCGGCGGATGTTTTACCTCACCACCCGCATGGGCTTCTCACGCATGGTGCTGACCGCCGCCGACCGCATGCTGCGGAAGGTCACCAGCAGCTGGTGGCGCGTCCGCGACAAGGGCGAGATGATCCGCCGCGCCGCCGAGCGCGCCGCCGCCGAGCCCGAGCAGCCCTGGGCGCAGGTCAACCGCTTCCACTTCGTGAACCGCTTCTTCGGCGCGAGCATGACCGGCCGCCTGCTCGGCATCCGCACCACCGAGTCCCCCATGCCCGGCAATCACGCCACCCCCTTCCAGGGCCACCTGCTCCAGACCGCCACCCGCGAGGCCACCTTCGCGCCCAGCTACCACTTCGTGACCGACATGTCCGAGAATGTCGCGCACACCAACCTGCCGGGCGGCCCCAGCGAGAACGCGTTCAGCAAGTGGTACCAGACCGACATCGCGCTGTGGACGAGCGGCCGCTACAAGCCCCTGGCGCCCGGGGGCCCGGGCGAGTGAGTGGTGAGTGGTGAGTGGTGAGTGGTTGGTGGTTGGTATGAAGCGTCGCGGCTCTGCCGCGCCGTTGTCCCCCTTCCCGGCAGGGGGAGGGAGAGGGTGAGCCCCTCAAACCAGCCCGACTTTTGTCCCCTTCTGGCGCATCGATTTTTAGGGACAAAAGTCGTCCCCCACCGGACGCGCCGACCTTCGTTCTACACTTGTATAGCAGCCTCGGCTGCGATCCCGATCAGGAATCGCCACCGACTTTTGTCCCTCCCTACGCGCCAATAGGGACAAAAGTCCAACGCCCCTTTTCCCTACCCAGCAGCCGCCGAGAGACCGCCCCCCAGCACCCCTATTGGACCGCGCTGGGTGGTCGGTTTCTACAAAGAAGTGGGGAGTAAGCGTTGCTTCAGCAGCACGCACGCTTACCGGCGTTCGCGACGTGCCCAAACTGTGCTACGCTGCCGCGACTACCGGAACCGACAGAGCACTCGCACTTCCTCACGCGTGCGAAAGGACCAAGCCATGCGACGCGGAGTGCTAACCCTGCTAGCAGCCGTCATGATCCTGCTCGCATCGACCGCTATCGGAGAAGAACCGAGCCTCGACCTCCGGCTAGCGGTTGAGATCTACGACGCGCAGCAATCGCAGGTCGACCGGCTCGTGGAAGCCGGTGACGCGAAGGACCGTGTCCTAGCTATTCGGAGCTGTTTCGAGGCCCTGCGTCGGGGAGATACCAACACTGCTCTCGACCAACTTGGCGCTGCACGACACAGCAATGCGGAGGCGCCACCGATTCTGTTTGACCTCGAGTCAGTAGCGGGAGCCGTAATAGCACTGTATTTGGCGGATGACAACAAGGCCCGCGATTTGCTCGCGAGACTGCCCGAGAAGACCGCGACCAAGCCACACGGGTTGTTGCCGCCTCTTGGCAATCTTCGAGAAGAAACTCAGGGCGACCCACCCGCGGAAGCCAATGCCGCGGCCGTGTCCTACAACAACCATCTCCGCGCCAGACTACTCTACCTGGCTGGTGATCTAA
Source organism: Posidoniimonas corsicana (assembly GCF_007859765.1). Lineage (NCBI taxonomy): Bacteria > Pseudomonadati > Planctomycetota > Planctomycetia > Pirellulales > Lacipirellulaceae > Posidoniimonas > Posidoniimonas corsicana. The sequence continues at coordinate 2,352,273 of NZ_SIHJ01000001.1, read as the reverse complement.
ACGCAGCGTACACCCTAGTCCACCAAGTCGCACTGGAACGGCAGGATCGCCTAGGGACCTCTCACCCGGATACCTGGGACGCGTCAATCGACCTCGTCGAGTATGGTCTCCCGATTGTCGGCGGCGAGACCCTCTATGACTTCTCGACAACACTCAATCGCCAGTCCGCTTCCGGCGCGCCGCCCTCCGCTAGAGATTCGCATCGTCGCTACTCATGCCGAGGTCCTGCGAGCCACGGGTCGGCACAAGCAAGCCATCGACTTGTGTGAGACTCGTCTCTTGAATTCGCCACACATGGACGACGCTTGCAGTGCCCGGATACTCACCACCCTCGCGAGGTGTTGCGTCGCGTCCGAAGACTCCGAACGAGCAGTCGAGTATGCGAGAGACGCCTGCGAGATGGCTCAGAACCTCCAGCCTCGGAATCGATTCCTTGCCTGCCGGGCGTTGTGCACGCTCGCCTCCGCACAACTCGCCGCCAACTATGGCCGCGCTGAAGTCAAGGCAACGACCGCCTCGCTGGTGGCCAGTGTTCGCAAGACCGATCGTGACACGGTTCTCGGCGTCGAATGCGACATGCTGCGAGCAAGCATCGCCGATCGAAACGGCAAAGAGAAAACGGCGTACCGGGACATCCTTGCCCCCCTCGAGAGAAGCCGCGCACTGGGGAGGCATGGTTTAGAACTGGACCTCGCTCTAAAGTTGTCCACCTACTTCTATGCTCACGATAGAATCGCAGGTGCAACAGCTCTCTACGAGCATTTTCTTCCCACGCCCGCAGAAGGGCTTAGTCCGCACCTGTTGAAGCACACGCTGCTCTACGCGACCTGCCGCAAGCGAACCGGCGAGTGGAAGAAGTGCCTAGCGTTACTATCCCCCATCCAGGACGAGTGCATCGATTTGGAGAACACGGTCGACATTGGCATAGCGGTCCTCCACGCCGAAGCCGTCGGCCGCTGTGGCGACTGGCCGGAATCGGTTCGGTTGTCCCGGTCAATCGTACAGCAGCTTTCCTCGCGTGAAGACCCTGATGCGGACGGTGGCCAGTGGGCCTCTCAGTTACTATTCGCGTACCAGGGTTTGGTCAACTCGTTGACCGAGAACGGCGAACTCGACGAAGCGAATCGAGCACTAGTTAAATCGGAGAAACTCGCGGCGAAGGCCCACGGCCAATCGAGCCCCTGGCGGCTCGGCATTGTCAAAAAGCAGGGCGAAATCGCTATGCGACAGCAGCGCTACGCCGACGCCGCCGAGCTGTTCGGCCAGATCGAAAGTGAGACCGCTGATAACGAAAACGCCACCGAGTTTCACGAGCACGCCCGTTCCCGCCGCAACGAGGCGCTACGGCTGGCGAACGCCGCTGAAGCGGATACCGCCGCTCCAGCCCTGGCCAGGTAGCGTTGCCTTTTCCCTAGCTGGGAACTTCGCACACACCCCAGGCGTCCAACCGGGCGACGCAACTCCCGCCAGCCTCCGGAGCCAGCCATGACGCCTGCCGTTCTCGCCCTGCTTGCGTTCGCCATTCCGTACAGAGACTTTGTCGATAGTGTGCCTACCCCTGAAGCGGGGCGGGCAGTGGCGGTGGCGCCCAACTACTCCGGCCAGTGGCGGCTCGACTGGGACGACGCGGTCGACGGCTCGCTGGCCGCCGAGCCGAAGTCGTGCACCGTGCGGCTGAATTGTGTGGCGGGCGAGTTGAGCGGCGACTTCATCGGCCCCGTGGCGGGCCGCGAACGCGACGCCGTGATCCGGGGCGAGGTCTCTCACTCCGTCGAGGGCAGCCTGCTGACGTTCAAGCAGGTCGAGGAGGGCTACGCCTGCTGCTACCAGGTGTTCCTGAGCGCGACCACCGCCGACGCGTCCGATCGGAAGCCTCAGCGCTGTCTTCATTGCACCCGCCGCGCCGCCCAGTTAGACTGCGGTCGTGCGCAACTGGACTCCCGGCGGGAAGTCCTGCCTTGACTCGCAACCTTGGAAGATTTCAACGGCAAAGGTGTGACTAATGTCTAACGCGTCCCTCAAGCTGCTCAATCCGGTGTCAGGCGTCTTCTCCGGCCTGATGTGGTTCCGTCTCAGGAACACGAATCCTGCGGCCTGTTCTGCGGCGGCAACCCTCGCGATCCTGGCCACAGTCTCCGCTGCGCCCAAGTTGCTCAACGCCGTTGAGATCTACCGCGCGGATCGAATTGAAGACGTGGGATCGATCGACCTGGGGCCCGGGCGGGAGGTCCGCAGCTTCGAAATCCCAGAGGAGTACCTCGAGACCGAATGGTTCATGAGGCTAGGGCCCAAGTCTTTCACTCCCGACCAGTCCATCCTCACCGTCTGGTCAACCTGGGGTGTCGGCACCCGGGGCGACCGCTGGGACGTCCGTACGGGCGATTACCTCGGCCGCACGCCGTGGCGGTACCACTTCCACTACGGGATCACCGAGGGGCAGCCCCTCTACAACGCCCAAATCGATGGCTCCTCCGGGACCGACGTGGTGCTGCAGCAGACGGCAACAGCGCCGCACCATTCCATCTCCGAAAGGATCGACGCCCCGTCCGGCGGCGCCGACCTCCTGGCCACCGAGGTCTACGCCAATACCGATAACTTCGGCTCGATCCGGGTCCCCACCTACGACGTGCTGTTCGACAGCCAAACCGGGCTAGTGCGGCAGGTCTTTGACAAGGTGGTTTCGTTCGGACCCGGGCCGCTCGGCCCGCAGTCGCGGCTGTACGAGCTGAGCGGGGACTCCATGAACGTCTACGAGGAGAAGTACACCGACGCAACGACCTACTTCGACCTGGTCAACACCTACTTGGTGGAGGTTGATCCCTACTACTCGTTCCACCTCGGCCCCGACAACGCTATCTACTACGTCCAAGAGACGCTCGACGAGTTCGGCAACGAGATCCAGGGCCAACGGACCATCCGCCACTTTGACGCGCTCACCGGCGCCGACCTGGGCGTCTTCGCCGAGCAGCCGCAGTTCGACCCATTGTCGCATCTCGACGGCTTCACCAGCATCCGTTTTTCGCGCGACGGCCTCCTCTACGTCCAGCACGGGTTCGAGATCCCAGGCAATGCGTTCACCTGGTTCGATCCGGCCACCGGGGAGAAGCTGGGCGGGTGGGCCGACGAGTGGCCAAGAAACCCGTACTACAGCACAGACTGGGAGCCACTGGTTTCTGTGCCTGAGCCGAGCGGCCTAGCCCTGCTCGCCCTCGGGATGATGGCGGGCCAACTCCGCTGCCGGCGTCTGTGAAGTGGCTGCCGCATGGCTGGGAACTAACCCAGCCACCGGCACGTCGAACTGGAGGTCCCAATTCCCCAGCCCCCGGAGCCAGCCATGACGCCTGCCGTTCTCGCCTTGCTTGCGTTCGCCATTCCGTACAGCGACTTTGTCGATAGTGTGCCTACCCCTGAAGCGGGGCGGGCGGTGGCGGTGGCGCCCAACTACTCCGGCCAGTGGCGGCTCGACTGGGACGACGTGGTCGACGGCTCGCTGGCCGCCGAGCCGAAGTCGTGCACCGTGCGGCTGAAGTGTGTGGCGGGCGAGTTGAGCGGCGACTTCATCGGCCCCGTGGCGGGCCGCGAACGTGACGCCGTGATCCGGGGCGAGGTCTCTCACTCCGTCGAGGGCAGCCTGCTGACGTTCAAGCAGGTCGAGGAAGGCTACGCCTGCTGCTACCTGGTGTTCCTGAGCGCGACTACCGCCGACGCGTCCGCCCAGACCGGCGTCTGGCACGACACCCGCGGCGGCGCCGGTGAGTTCCGCCTGCTGAAGCATCAGTAGTCGCCGACGAACACCAGGGCAAACGATGTCAACGAGAGCCTACACCTTGGCGGTCGTAGCGGCCGTTGTATCTATTTCGGTGTTGGCCTGCTCCCACACGTCTCGAGTGGCGGCCCTCAACTTCGTCATGGAGTTAGTCGAGACCATTCGTAGAGAAATCGTCCAGATGTAAGACCTTCCGCGGTTCAGCAGGAAACTGTCAATCGAACTTGGTTGCGACATCACCTTGCCTCTCCCCCTACCGGGGAGGGGGACTAGGTGAGGAACTCATTCTTGAGTCGGCCCTTACCGGATCGCGTGCTGACGCATCTGGTTGTTCCGCACGGCCGCCTGCTCGTTGAGCTGCGTCAGCCACGAAGGCGACCACTCGCTCTGGCTGTCGTAGCCGCGGGCGGAGTGGCGGCCGATGCCGCCCATCTCGGGCAGCAGCCGCGCGGCGGCGGATAGCGCCTCCTGCGTGAGCGTGGGGAACAGCGACTGCAGCAGCACGCCGACGTTGGCGTTCTCGCGGAGCACCACCTCGCCGACGCCGCCCTGACAGGCGGCGAGGATCTGATCGGCGGCGGTCTCGGCGTTCATCGACAGCACCGGCAGCGAGTCGCCGATGCTGAACCAGGCGTACTCCTTGCGGTGCTGGCCCTTGAAGATCGCGTTGCGGGGGCTGCCGGTGCGCATCAGGCTGGGGCAGACCGTGGAGACAAGAATGCCGTCGGCGGCGAGCTCGGCCCGCAGGCCCTTCGACAGGCCGACCTGCGCGAACTTGCTGGCGGCGTATGGCAGCATGTGCGGCACCGCCCGCAGCCCGCCCACCGAGGCGATGTTGACGATGCGTCCCCACCCGCGCGAGCGCATGCCCGGCAGCACGGCCAGCGCGGCGTGCAGGGTTCCCCAGCAGTTGGTGGCCATGGCGTCGTGGAAGTCGTCGAGCGTCATCGCGTCGAGCGGCCCGACGTGGATCACGCCGGCTACGTTGAACAGCAGGTCGATCGAACCGAACCGCTGCTGCGCCTGCGCGACGGCCAGCTCGACCTCTTCGGGGTCCTGCACGTCGCACACAATCGACATCACCTCGCCGCGCTGCCGCAGCTCGGCCTCGGCGGCGTCGAGGTCCGCCTGCGTGCGGGCCACGATCACCACGTTCACGCCCTGGTCGGCGAGCTTGCGGGCCAGGACGAGGCCCAGCCCGCGTGACCCGCCGGTGACCAGGGCGGTCTTTCCCTGCCAGTCGAAGTGGCGGGTTCGCCGCAGGGCGGCCCGCGCCGCGTAGAAGGCCGCTACGCCGGTCGCGGCGAGCGCTAGGGCATTGGAAACACGCATGTACAAGCCTGCCGGGGTGAGTGGGCCATCGCCTCCCGCCGGCCTAGAGAAGCAAACCTGGCGCCATTCTCAGGCCGCGAGGTTGCGGTCATTCCGCAACGATGGCGATCACCCGGCACGGGGCGCCGCTGCCGCCGGCGATCTTCATCGGCAGCGCGACCACGCGGAAGCCGCGGGGCGGCAGGTCGGCCGGCAGCGCGACGTTCTCCAACGCCGGCACGTTGTGGCGGAACAGGTTGACGTGGCTCTGGAACATCTGCGAGGGGCCGTTATCAATGCTGGCTGTGTCGATGCCGACCGACTTGACGCGGCGTTTGGTCGCCAGCCACTCGGCGGCCGTGGGGTCGAGGCCCGGGAAGTGCAGCTCTTGAACGGCGGCCTCGCCGGTCTTGCTGGTGCCGAGGTAAGCGGTGCGGTCACCCAAGTGCGCGGCATAGCCGGTCCGCAGCAGCACGATCTTGTCCTCCAGCGACCCACCGTGCTCCGCCTCCCAGTCGCGCAGGTCCTCGACCGTGACCAGGTAGTCGGGGTCGGCGGCGCACCGCCGCGAGACGTCGACGCACACGCCGTCGCCGACGAGCCGCGTGAGCGGGATCTGCTCGACGGTCTGGCCGGGCTTGGAGAAGTGGTGCGGCGCGTCGATGTGGGTGCCGCCGTGCTCCGGCGCGGCGAACCGGTTGGACGCGTAGAAGTAGCCCCGCTCGGTGACGCCGTTCTTTTCCTGCTGCAGCACGAAGCCGGGCTCGGTCGGCCAGTAGATGGTCTGCGCGTCGAACGCGTGCGTCAGGTCGCGGATCGTGTCGGCGGCAAAGGCTGGCTCGGCCGATGCGAGAACCAAAGGGAGAGTCAGCGCCAGACGGAGAGTGACGCGTCGGAACGAGGAGAGGAGTGTCACGGCGGATGGCGCCGGGGCGCCGCGTCAGTAGGTTTCGTTCTGCTCGTCCTCGACAACGGCGCCGGGGATCTTGGCCGCCAGCACGCGGAGCCGGCTGAGAAGTTCGTCGACGCTGGTCTGGGGGTCGATCCGGCAGGACAGGCTGGGGCCTTCCTTGATCAGCGCGGCCTGCGTGCCGGGCAGCGTGATGATGAGGTCGCCGTCCTGCTCGATCAGCTTGTACCCCGGCAGCGAAGCCACGGCGGACTCGATGTCGCGGCGGCCGATGTTGCGGACCTCGCCGCGTTGGGGCGCCGCCTCGCTGTAGCGCGTGACGTGAACGAAGGTGCTCATATTCGGCCCTCGTTGGAGTGAGAAGAACGCCGCGTCCCGGCCTTGTTATTGTAGCAGGTCCGGGGCCCGCTAGGCAAAGTACTCTTTGGTCCCCTCCAGCACGTTGGTCGCGGCCACCGACGCCAGGATCAGCCCCATCACGCGGCTCACGACGCTCGCCCCGCCCTCGCCGATTACGCGGACAATCGGGCCGGCCAGCAGCATGCAGCCGTAGGTGATCGCCAGGACCACCAGCACCACGCAGGCGGTCGCCGCCTGGTCGAGCACGGTGTGCACGCTGTTCTCCGTCAGCAGCACCACCGCCATCATCGCGCCCGGCGACGCGATCGACGGCGTGGCGAGTGGGTACACGGCCACCTCCTGCACGCTCCGCAGCAGCTTCTCTTCCCCCTCCGGCTTGCTCTCGCCGAAGATCATCGTCAGCGCGAACAAGAACAGCACGATGCCGCCCGCGATCCGGAACGCGGGCAGCGGCACACTCATGCCCAGCAGCAGCGGCTCGCCCGCGACGATGAAGAACAGCAGGATGCCGGCCGCCGCGAGAGCCGCGACCTTGGCGATGTGCCGGCGCTCGGCGGGTTTGCGTCCCTTGGTGGCGGCCAAGAAGACGGGCACCGATCCAATGGGGTCGATCACCGCCCAGAGCAGGACAAACGTTGTAATGAGTTCTTCGGTCGAGGGCATGCGTGCGGGGCGTGGCGGAGGGCTCGTTTCGGGCGGGAAGCGGCCAGTCTAGCAGAGTTGGCCGCCGTCGACGGCCCGCCAGCGGCCGATGCGCCCGGTATCCCGCCAGAAAGTTGCGTCGGGCGGGGGCGCGAACTATCCTGCGCAGCAGCGCGTCCCGGCGGCAGCCGGGGCGAGAGCCGCCCTCCTCTGAGTGACCGCCATGAGATCCGCCGCTGCCGCGTTTGCCGTCCTGTTGTGCCTTGCTTCGCCAGTCTGCCGGGCTGAGCTGGTCCGGTTCCAGATTACCGCCAGCGTCGACGCCATCGACGACCCGCTGGGCGTGCTGGCGGGCGCCGTGATGATTGGCGACCCGCTGACCGGCCTGCTGCAGTACGACCTCGCCATCATCGCCAACGACGACAACCCTTCGCCCGACTTCGGCGCGTGGCTGCTGTCGCCGCCGGGCGACAACTTTATCGAAGGATCCAACGCCGCCGCGGGCAACTTCCAGACAATCGATTCGTTCCGCGCGTCCACGGCTAACAACGGGCCGCTGGGAGACCGGCTATCGTTCTTCGGCACGGGCGACACCACGCCGTCGACCGTCGAGCACCCCAACGCCGAGTACGTCGAGCTGAACGTGGCGCTGACCGACTCCGACGCAACCGTTTTGGCGAACGACCAACTCCCCTCCGTGCTCAACCTGGCGGACTACGAGCAGGCGGTCGTCACGCTGACGGCCGAGGGGTTCAACGACAACTCCGAGTTCGCGACGCTGTACGAGGTCTCCGCGACCATCACCCAGCTCAGGCGGCTGGCCGGCCCGGGCCCGAGCGGCGACTTCAACGGCGACGGCGCCGTCGACGCGGCGGACTACACCGTCTGGCGAGACGGGCTGGGGCTGGGCTACGTGGCGCAGGACTACAACACATGGCGGGCGGGTTACGGCGCGTCCGCTGCTTCGCTTAGCGCCACCGCGGCGCCCGAGCCCGCAGCGCTGGCCGGGGCACTGCTGGCGGTGATGGGCGCCGGCGGCCACCGCTACCGGAGAGGTTGAATCGGCACGGCGCCGTCCGCCAAGGCGCGTTCTAGCTCCTGCAGCACGGGACGCAGCGGTTCGTGGACGATCTTGATCGCGTCTTCCAACGAGAGCACCTGGCGTTGCCGGGCGCCGAAGTCCTCCCAGTCGTCCAGCACGCTGGTGCAGAGCAGCGGGAAGATCGTGATCTGGGCCACGCCGCCCCACTTCGCCTGCTCGTAGCTGCCGAGCGCGTCGCCCACGACGCTGCCGATCACGCCGGCCTCCTCGAGGGCCTCCTTCTGCGCTGTGGTGCGGTCGGTCTCGCCCGGGTCGATGATCCCCTTGGGGAAAATCCACTTCTTCGCGGACCGCGAGGTCACGAGCACCACGCGGGGCTGGCCCGCCTCGTCAAAGTATGGCAGGCCGCCGGCCTGGTTGAAGCACCAATCGGGTCTGGACGCCATGAGGGGTGGTCGCGGTGGGGAGATCGAGGGGGGACGCCAATAGCGTAGCCCGTCAGCCGCGTTAGGGACACGCCCCCACGGTTAGTCCCAGTCGGCCGGTGTCCGCTGGGCGGCCAGGCGGCGGGCGTGCTCCGCGAGGTGCAGCCGCAGGATGTTCTCGACCTCCTTCACCGTGGGCTCGACCTTGTTCATCTGCAGGTGCGACGCGTCCACCACCCGCTCGGTCGCGACGCCGCGGAGCCGGGCGCTCCAGGCGGGGACGATGCCGTCGGTCGGCTCGCCGGACCAGTCGTACCGGTCCTCGCCGATGATCGAGTGCAGCGCCACCGCGGGGTTGTACGGCAGCGCGGCGGTGGCCTGCAGCAGCGGGCTGCTCGGCTCCAGCAGGTCGATGCTGGTGGGCAATCGATCCACGTCGCCGTTGCGCAGCAGGCCCGGGTTGTCGCGGACGAGCTGGTCAAACTCCGCGTTGCGTCGGGCCGACGGCCGCACCATCGACGACACCAGCCGCCCCACGGGCCGCTTCGCCCAGTACGAGCCGAGGTGCGGCGTGGCGATGTAAACCACCCGCGACACGTCGGGCGACGGGCGGAAGTAGAACTCCGCCTGGAGCAACCGCCGCACCTCCGGCGTGGTGCGGACGCTCGCCAGCGGCGCCGTGGCCGCCGCGTCCCACAGCGTCTGGCCGCTCTCGGTGACCTGCAGCTTCGAAACGAGCCCCCCCATGCTGTGGCCGACCAGCACGGTCCGCGACAACGCCGCGTCGCGTCGCGCGGGGTCATAGACGCGGCGGAACTCGGCGAGCTGACGCCGCAGCCGCGCCGCGCTTTCCAAGAACGGGCCCCCGGTGGCGTAGTCGAACGCCAGCCACTGGAAGCGGTCGTTGAGGTCCGGCCGCGCCCGCAGCTCATTGGTCATCGCGACCCACGTCCGGGGGTCGCTCAGCAGCCCGTGCACAAGCACCACCGGAATCTTGCCCGGCTGGAACGGCTCGATCATGTACAGGCCTTCGCGCGGGCCGCCGTCGTTGGGCCGGATAAAGCCGTCGATCCACTGCCGGTCGTCGGTCAGGCCGATGAACGCGAATGGCGCGCTGAGGTCGCGCTCGATCGCGACGCGGCGGCCGGCGACCATCGTCGACGACACGCGCAGCGGGTCGTAGAAGCGGAGCTCGTAGCCCGACCGGTCGGCCGAAGTGCGTAGCACGACGGTCGCCGAGAACACCTGTCTCGCATGCGTGAACGGCGCAGGGTTCGCTGTGTTGCGCCTGGCCACCAGCGCCAGTCCGAGCCCCGTGCCGCGGTGCTGGCGCAGCAGCACCGGGTCCTCGTACGAGCCAACCGGGTTCAGCACGGCGAACGCGTCGGGAGTCCACAAGAATCCGCTGTAACGCGCCGGCACAACCACGCCGTCGGCGGACAGCCCGCGGCAGGGGTCCCAGCGGCCGAACTGCTGCGCGGTGATCAACATTTGCGCGAGCGCCGAGTCGTACAGCTCGGTCACGCGCGGCGGGGCGGGGCGGCCCGCGGCGAGGCAGGCTTCTAGATCACGCCAACTGTGAGCAGCCGACCGGAAATAATTGTCGACACAGGTGGGGTCGCCATCGGCGTGGGCCCGCACGGCGGCCGCGTACGTCGCTTCGGCCGCGGAAAGACCCGCCGTGTCCGACCACGCCGACGCCGAAGGGACAACGCCCGGCGGGCGCCACACGACCTCGCTGCACAGCGCGGGACGCGCGCCAACAGCCGCCAGCAGCAGCGTCGCAACGCGGGTCCAGCGTTGGAGCGTGGCGCGCGGCACCGTTGGATTCCTCCGTGATCGTGGGTTTCCCAGATCGAGCGTCCGGCTCGGGGTCCTCAAAGACTAGCTCACCGATCGGGTCGACGCGGGCGTCAGCGGCAGAAAAACCGGCCGACAGCGCGCCGCTGCCGGCGACAACCCGCACAAACCGCAGCACCCCACCGCGACCGTCGTCACGCGCCCCTGCCCACGAGGCAAGAACCTGACGGCGCTTCGCGGAGCGGTTCGGCTTATACTGCCGATCGTCACCATGATCCGACGACTCCGACCCGAAGGCGGGCCCGCGATGTCCACGCTCCGAGCTGTGGCGTGTCTACTACTATTCCTCTCACTCACGCCCGCCGGGCACGCGGCGGACTCCCTCCCGGCCGGCGGCGGGCTGCCGTTTGCGAACGATCAGCCGTCGCTCGGCATGCGGTACATGGTCCGCCTGCAGGGCGCCGACGACGAGCTGGGCGAGGTGGGGCTGTTCGCCGCCAACTTCGCGCCGCAGGGCTGGACGTTGGCTGAGGGGCAGCTGCTCCCCATCGCACAGCACCCGGCCCTGTTCGACCTGCTTGGCGCCACGTTCGGCGGCGACGGCGATGTCGCATTCGCGCTGCCCGACCTGCGGGGCCGCACGCCGATTGGCGTTGGCGCGGGACCCGGCCTGACCAGCTACAGCCTGGGGGAACAGGTTGGCGCCGACCAACAAACCCTCGCCGCCGTACCCGTCCACTCGCACAGCCTGCCGAACGGGCTGACCACCGGCGCCGCGGGCAAGGCGTCCAGCCACTCCAACCTGCAGCCCTCGCTGGCGCTCACGCCTGTGATCGCTTTGACCGGCCTTTACCCTTCCCACAACGCGCTGACGGCCGACGGGCAGGTCGCCGAGGGCGTTTCGCCGGCCGGCGCCGAGCCCTACCTCAGCGAAGTGACCTGGCTGGCGCACGACAAGGTCCCCAGCGGCTGGGCAATTGCGGACGGTCGCCTGCTGGACATCGTCGATCACGATGCGTTGTTCTCTCTGCTGGGCACGACCTACGGCGGTGACGGACGCGTCAACTTCCGGCTGCCCGACCTGCGGGGCCGCACGCCGATTGGCGCCGGTCGCGGCGCCGGGCTCAGCGATCGCCGGCAGGGAATCACCTACGGCGAGGAGCAAGAGTCCCTCTCTGCACCTCAACTGCCTGCGCACTCGCACGATCTAGAGCAAGGTGGCCAGACCGACCCGGCAGGCGGCGGCGCGCCGCAGTCGAACATGCAGCCGTCGCTCACCATGCGTTTCGGCATCGCGCTGGAAGGGATCTACCCGAGCCAGGCCGCGACTGGCGGCGAGACCGACGACGGCCCCGCGGCCGCCCTCGGCGGGAGCACCGATCCGTACCTAGCGGGCATGACAATGTTCGCCAGCAACTTCGTCCCGCGCGGCTACGCCGAGGCGTCGGGGCAGCTGCTGCCCATCAGTCAGCACACGGCGCTGTTCTCGCTGCTGTGGAACAACTACGGCGGCGACGCCGAGGTTACCTTCGAGCTGCCGGACCTGCGTGGCAGGGCGGCCGTGGGCGTGGGCGCCGGGCCTGGGCTGACGCCACGGCTGTGGGCGCAGCCGTTCGGCGCCGAACAGAGCGTGCTGACCGAAGCCAACATTCCGTCGCACTCCCACACGGTCCCCGTCGCCGGCGACTACAACGACGACGGCCAGGTGGACGCGGCCGACTACACCGTGTGGCGTGATCACCTGGGGGCGCCCGCCGGCTCGCTGCCCAACGACCCGCACGCCGGGCCGATCGGCGCCGAGCAGTACGCCGCCTGGAGGGACAACTACGGCCAACCTTCGACGCCCGCCGCGGCGGCCGCCCCAGAGCCCGGTGCGCTGACCCTCGCCGCGTTGCTGGCCGTGGCCCCGCTCCGGCGGATCCGGCAGCGGCGACGGCGTTGAGGCGTTCGGTCAGCGGCCATCCCAATGCAATCAGCCGCCTCGGCCAGCGGGTACAATGAGGGGCTGTTCGCCTCGTTCTGCCCCCTGTTCTCGAGTCATGTTGCACCTGCCGTCTGTCTGGCCGTACGCCCGCCCCGTCGCCCTCGCTTTGTTGTCCGCGGCGCTGACCGCGGCGGTCGCACGCCCCGCGCTCGCGCAGCAGGCGTCCCCGGCGCCGCCCGCCTGGGATCCTTCCCCCGGTGACGGGACCTACCGGAACCCGGTGCTGCACTCCGACTTCAGCGACCCCGACGCCGTGCGCGTGGGGGACGACTACTACCTGACGTCGTCATCGTTCAACTGCGTGCCCGGGCTGCCGATCCTGCACTCGACCGACCTGGTGCACTGGCGGCTGGTCAACCACGCCCTGCCGAAGCTGTACGACCCGATGTTCGACCGCCCGCAGCACGGCAACGGCGTGTGGGCGCCCTCGATCCGCTTCCACGATGGCTGGTACTACATCTACTGGGGCGACCCCGACCTGGGCATCTACATGACCCGCACGCGGGATCCCCGCGGCGCGTGGGAGGAACCCAGGCTGGTGAAGAAGGCCAGCGGCAACATCGACCCCTGCCCGCTGTGGGACGACGACGGCCGCGTCTACATGGTGCAGGCGTTCGCGCACTCGCGGGCCGGCATCAACGGGATCTTGTCCGTGGTCGAGCTATCCGCCGACGGGACCAAAGCGATCGACAAGGGCTGGGTGGTGTTCGACGGGCACCGCGAGCACCCCACGGTTGAGGGGCCCAAGTTCTACAAGCGTAACGGCTACTACTACATCTTCGCGCCCGCCGGCGGCGTGGCCGAGGGCTGGCAGCTGGTGCTCCGGTCGCGGAATGTGCGCGGGCCGTACGAGACGCGGACCGTGCTCGCCCAAGGCGACACCAGCGTCAACGGCCCGCACCAGGGCGCGTGGGTCGACACGCCTGATGGCCGGTCCTGGTTCCTGCACTTCCAGGAGGTGCAGCCGTACGGTCGGCTTGTCCACCTGGAACCGATGCGGTGGGTCGACGACTGGCCCGTCATCGGCGAGGACCCGGACGGCGACGGCGTCGGGCAACCGGTCGCAACGCACCCGCTGCCATTCGCCGACTCAGCCTCCACGGTGGTGCCGCAAACCAGCGACCGCTTTGATTCGGACTCCCTGGGTCTGCAGTGGCAGTGGCAGGGCGCCCCGCGGGACGATTGGTGGTCGCTGAGCGAACGCCCCGGCTGGCTCCGGCTGGCCGCCGCCGCGCGGCCCGACGGCTTCCGCAACCTGTGGGACGCCGCCAGCCCGCTGCTGCAGAAGATGCCGGCGCCCCGGTTCCAGGCGACCTGCCGGCTGGACGCCAGCGCGCTCACGCCGGGCGACCACTGCGGCCTGATCGTCATGGGCCGCGACTACGCGTCGATCGACATCGGCGCGTCGGACGACGGCCTAACGGTCTCGCAGCGCACGTGCCGCGCCGACCGCGGCGAACGCGAACGCGAGTCCGAATCCGCGACGCTGCCGGGCGGGCAGGTCGAGCTCCGGCTGCAAGTCGAGGACGGCGGCGTGTGCCGCTTCAGCTACCGCACTCCCGGCGCCGAGTGGTCGGACCTGGGCGGGCCGTTCTCCGCCCGCGAGGGGAAGTGGATCGGCGCCAAGTTCGGCCTGTACTGCCTGGCGCCGAACGGCGAGCCGTCTGGCGGGACCGTCGACGTGGCCGAAGTTATCGTGCGTCCGCTCTAGTCCGCCACGGACCCGATCCGCCGCGGGCTGCCCGAGTTCTTCACGTAGAACACATCGCCCGTGTGTGAGTCGACGATGTACGCCGCGTTGCCAAACTGAGACCCGCACGAGTCCAGCAGGTACCGCTGCGACGACCCGACCGGTGCGTCCGCCTCCACCGGCGGCAGGGCCACTTCTTGCTGCCCCCACCCTCGCCCGCAGGCGATCCCCAGCAGCAGCACGATCACCAGCGCGGCGTTCTTCTTCACAGTGTTGGTCACGATCGATTCCCTCGGCGTTAATTCAGATCCAAGCCGCTCATCATAGTGGTGCGATGCGGGCGCCGGCAAACTCGCCCGTCCGGTAGGCGGGTCCACGGTCTGGTAGAATAGCGGCTGCTGCAAGAGGACCCGTCAGGCGCCCCCGCGACACCGCCCTCTGATCCCACGCCACCGATCCCACGTTTCCAATGCCACGCCCACTAGCCCTGGTCTGCCTGATGACGCTCTACGTGCCCCTGTGCGGCAGGGCCGCGGACCGCCCGAGCGGCCGCGACTTCGTGACCCGTTCGCCCGCGGTGTCGCGACACGGAATGGCGGCCACGAGTCAGCCGCTAGCCAGCCTGGCCGCGGTGGACATCCTGCGGGCCGGCGGCAACGCGGTGGACGCCGCGATCGCCGCCAACGCGGTGCTGTGCGTCACCGAGCCCACGAGCTGCGGCCTGGGCGGCGACCTGTTCGCCATCGTTTGGGACGCCAAGTCGCAACAACTCTACGGGCTCAACGGCAGCGGGCGCAGCCCCAAATCCCTAACAGCCGAGGTGTTCAAAGAGCAGGGCCTCACCAGCATCCCCAGCTACGGGCCGCTGCCAATCACCGTGCCGGGCTGCGTCGACGGCTGGATCATACTGCACGAGCGATTTGGCAAGCTGCCGCTGAGCGAGGTGCTCACGCCCGCGATCCGCTGCGCTGAAGATGGCTTCCCGGTCACCGAGGTGATCGCCGGCTACTGGAAGGCCGGGGTTGCTGCGCACCGCGAACACCCCGGCTTCATGGAGGTGTTCGCGCCCGACGGCGAGGCCCCCGCCCACGGCCAGACATTCAAGAACCCGGCTCTCGGCCAGACGCTCCGCGCGATCGCCGCAGGCGGCGCCGACGCGTTCTACCGCGGCGACATCGCTGACGTCATCGACCGCTTCATGCGCGACATCGGCGGCTACCTCCGTCGCGAGGACCTGGCCGCCCATCGCAGCGAGTGGGTCGAACCGGTCGGCGTGGACTACCACGGCTGCCGCGTGTGGGAGCTGCCGCCCAACGGGCAAGGGATCGCCGCGTTGCAGATGCTGCAAGTGCTGAAGGGCGCCGACCTGGCCGCGGCAGGCTTCGGCAGCGCCGACCACCTGCACTTCCTGGTCGAGGCCAAGAAGCTGGCGTTCGCGGACCGCGCCAAGTTCTACGCCGACCCCGACTTCTCCAAGGCGCCGGTCGACGCGCTGATCTCGCCGGAGTACGGCGCCCGCCGGTACGCTCAGATCAGCCCCACCTCCGCCGGCGCCGCATACGAGCCCGGCAACCCGGCGCTCCGCGACGGCGACACCGTCTACCTGACCACCGCGGACCAGGACCGCAACATGGTGTCCCTGATCCAGAGCAACTACCGCGGCTTCGGCGCGGGGCCCTGCCCGCCAGGGCTCGGCTTCTGCCTGCAGGACCGGGGCGAGCTGTTCGACCTAACGCCCGGCCGCGCCAACTCGTACGCGCCGGGCAAGCGGCCGTTCCACACCATTATCCCCGCGTTCGTCACCAAAGAGGGCCGCCCGCTAATGAGCTTCGGCGTCATGGGGGGAGACATGCAGCCGCAGGGGCACGTGCAGATCCTGCTCAATCTGTTCGAGTTCGGTATGGGCCTGCAAGAAGCGGGCGACGCGCCGCGCGTGAGGCACGCCGGCTCGCCCACGCCAACCGGCGACCCGGCCGAGCCCAACGGCGGCACGGTGCTGCTCGAAACAGGCTACAACGCCGACACCATCGAAGAGCTCCGCCGCCGCGGGCACCAGACCGCCGACGGCGACGGCTCGTTCGGCGGCTACCAGGCGATCTGGTACGACCAGGAGCAAAACGTGTACTTCGGCGCCACCGAGTCCCGCAAGGACGGCGTCGCGTTGGGCTACTGATTCGCGACGCCCGGGGCGTAGCCAATTCTCTGGATAGCGCAAACCGCTAACAGGCGGCCAATGGGTTGCAGTAGGATCTAGAGCGTGCTTCACGCAACTGTAACGTCGATAGCGAATCCGCAGCCCGCTAGCAACGCTACAGGCGCGTGAAGTGAGCTCTAAGGAGCCTGCTCCACACAACTGCACCGAGCCGCCGCCATGCGCCGATTGTTACTCTTCTCTGCCCTCGTGCTGACAGCCGCTTGCGCCGCTTCGGCGGCGCCTCCCCCCGCATCGTTCGACATTGTCGTGTACGGCGGGACGTCCGGCGGCATCGCCGCGGCGGTCGAGGCGACCCGCCACGGCCGCACGGTGGTGGTGGTCTCGCCGGACCAGCGGATCGGCGGCCTCAGCACCAACGGGCTGGGCCACACGGACATCGGCAACAAGCACATCGTGGGGGGCGTGTCGCTGGAGTTCTACCAGGCGATCCGCGCGTACTACGAGTCGCCCGACGCCTGGCGGCAGCAGCGGCGTTCCGACTACCGCTACGCGGGGCAGGGGGTCGCGAAGGCCGACACGCAGGCCATGTGGACCTTCGAGCCGAGCGCCGCGCTGGCCGTGTTCGAGGACTGGGTCCAGCGCGACAACATCCGTGTGCTGCGGGGCGAGCGGCTGGTCCGGCCCGGCGGGGTGACCGTTGAGGAAGGGCGCATCCGCTCCATCGAGCTGGAATCCGGCCAGCGGATCACCGGCCGCGCGTTCATCGACGCCACCTACGAGGGCGACCTGCTGGCCGCGGCCGGCGTCTCATACACGGTAGGGCGAGAAGCAAACTCCCAATACGGCGAAACCCTCAACGGCGTGCAGACCGCCCACGCCGTGAACCACCAGCTGCTGCCCGGCGTCGACGCCTACGCCCGGCCGGGCGACCCGTCGAGCGGCCTGCTGCCCGGCATCGACCCAACCGGCCCCGGCGCCGAGGGAGCCGCCGACCACCGCGTGCAGGCCTACTGCTTCCGCATGTGCCTGACCGACGCGCCCGGTAACCGCGTGCCGTTCCACAGACCCAGTGGTTTCCGTGAGGAGGAGTACGAACTGCTCTTCCGCAACTTCGAGGCGGGCCTCGACTTCGCGCCGCTCACGCTGCACCGGATGCCCAACCTCAAGACCGACAGCAACAACAACGGCGGGTTCTCCACGGACTATATCGGGCAGAACTACGAGTACCCCGAGGCGGGCTACCAGCGCCGCGCAGAGATCCTGCGGTCCCACCTCACCTACCAGCAGGGCCTGATGTGGGTGCTGGCCAACCACCCCCGCGTGCCGCAGAAGATCCGCGACCAGATGTCCGAGTGGGGCGTCTGCCGCGACGAGTTCACCGAGACCGAGGGCTGGCCCCCGTGCCTGTACGTGCGCGAGGCGCGGCGGATGGTCGGCCCGGTCGTGATGACGCAGCACCACTGCCAGGGTCGCGAGCTGGCGGAGGACTCGGTCGGCATGGCGGCCTACACGATGGACTCGCACAACGTGCAGCGATACGTCGACCACGACGGCCACGCCCGCAACGAGGGCGACGTGCAGGTCGGCGGGTTTCCTCCGTTCCCAATCTCGTACCGGTCGATCGTCCCGCAGGCCGGCGAGTGCACCAACCTCTGGACGCCGGTCTGTTTGTCGGCGTCGCACATCGCGTACGGCTCGATCCGCATGGAGCCGGTGTTCATGATCCTGGGCCAGTCGTCCGCGGCCGCGGCGTCGATCGCCGTCCAGCGCGACATCGACGCCCAAGACGTTCACTACGCGGAGCTGCGAGAGGTGCTGCTGCGTGAGCAGCAGGTCCTAGCCGGCAAGAAGTGACCCCTTTTCGACAGGCGGCGCTATGAATCGTTCTGCTCACCTGGCTTTGGTCGTGCTGCTGACCGCGGCTTCGACGGCGGCTGCGCGGCGGCCCAACATCGTGTTCCTGCTGGTCGACGACCTCGGCTGGGGGGCGATGAGCGCCTACGGATCGACCATGCACGACACACCCCACTTCGACCGACTGTGCGAGCGCGGCATGCGGTTCACCAACGCGTACGCGGCGTGCACCGTCTGCTCTCCCAGCCGTGCGGCGCTGCTCACCGGGCGTTACCCGGCGCGGCTGCGGCTGACGGACTGGATCCCCGGCCACGCCCACCCCAACGCACCGCTCGCGATCCCGGACTGGGACCGGCAGATCAACCCGCAGTTGGACACCCTGCCCGAGACGCTGCGCGGCGCCGGTTACCAGACCTGGTTCCTCGGCAAGTGGCACCTGCAGCCGATCGACAAGCGGTGGTCGCGCGAGCGGACCAAGCGGGAGCAGGCGCTGCACACCCCGCAGGCGCACGGGTTCGACGTGAACATCGGCGGTCGCGAGTGGGGCCAGCCCAAGGGCCGTGGCAAGTACTTCTACCCGTTCGACATGCCGGGCATCGAGTCTGGCGAGGAGGGCGAGTACCTGACCGATCGCCTCACCGACGAGGCCCTCGGCCTGCTCGATCAGGCGGGCGACGAGCCGTTCCTGCTCTACCTGTCGTACTACACGGTGCACGGGCCGCTGATGGGCAAGCCGGAGTATGTCTCCCACTACCGCGATGCGATTGAGCGTTCCGGCGATCACGCGCAGGCGGCCGCCCGAGCCAACTACGCGGCCATGCACCGCAGCCTGGACGACAGCGTGGGCCGCATCACCGCCAAGCTGGACGAGCTGGGCCTGGCCGACGACACCATCATTGTCTTCACCGGCGACAACGGCGGCGACCGCCACGACGCCTGCGGCGGACTCCGCGGCCGCAAAGGGACCGCCTTCGAAGGGGGCGTACGCGAGCCGACCTGCGTCGTCTGGCCGGGTCGCGTGCCGGCTGGGGCCAGTTCCGACACGCCGATCATCGGGATGGACTTTTACCCCACGCTGCTAGCGTTGGCGGGCGTCGCGCCCCAGCCGCAGCAGCACCTGGACGGCGTGGACCTGTCGCCGGTGCTCACCGGGTCGGGCGGAATCGAAGAGCGGAACCTGTTCTGGCACTACCCGCACTACCACCGCACCACCCCCTACAGCTCGGTCCGCAGCGGGGACTGGAAGCTGATCGAGTGGCACGAGGACGACCAGCTGATGCTGTTCGACCTGAGCGCCGACCCGGCCGAGAAAACGAACCTGGCCGGCGCCAAGCCCGACAAAGCCGTCGAGCTCAAGCGCGCACTCGACGAGTGGCGCGAAGCGGTAGCCGCGCAGCCGACTACCCGCAAAGCCGGCTAGCGGTCCCCCGCGAACTCCCTAGCCCGACCTGAAACGCGGGGCTATCCTGCAGGTTCAGCTTGAGGAACTCAGTGGGCCGGCGGATGGATCTCCGACGCGTCCGTGCACCGTCGCCATCGCCCGCGTCTATGAAGTTTGTTTGTCCGCTCCTGCTGCTCGCCGCGTTGCTGCCGCCGCTGGCCAACGCCGATAACCTCGCGCGTTTCGAGCTCACCGCGCGAGTCGACCTCGTGCTCGACCCGCTCGACCTGCTCGGCGGCGGAGTCCAACCCGGCGACACGCTCTCCGCCATCCTCCAGTACGACCTGGACCTCAACGCCGCGGACGACGACCCCTCGCCCAACCACAGCAGCCGTAGCGCCACGCCGCCCGGCGGCAACTTCGTGCGGGGGACTAATGGCGCCAGCAGGCACTTCGACACGACCAACTCGTTTCTTGCCGACATCACAAACAACGCCCCCGACGGGGACTACCTCTCCTTCTTCCTGTCCGGCGACACGACGCCGTCGATGACCGCCTCGCCGCTGATCGAGTCGGTGCGGATGGACCTCATCCTGCACGACGCCCAGGGCACGGCGCTGGCCGACGACCTGCTGCCCGCCATGATCAATCTGGCCGACTTCCAGAGCGCGAGCATCTTCTTCTCAGGGGCCGGCGAAGAGATTGGACCGCCGCCGCACTTCCCACTGTTCGACCTCATCGCCACGGTGACCAGCCTGACGCTGGTGACCACGCAGAACCTGCAGGGCGACTTCAACGGCGATGGCCGGGTCGACGCGGCCGACTACACCGTCTGGCGTGACGGCCTGGGCGCGCCCTTCAGCCTGACCGACTACCAAGAGTGGCGGGACAACTACGGGGCCGGCGCCGCGCCGGCGTTCGCCACGGCCGCCCCCGAGCCCCACGCCGCGGCGGTGGGCGTCGTACTAGCGGCGATCGCCGTTTTGGTTCGCGGGCGCCCCTCAGCCGCCCCACTCCACGGGTGACTCGATCAGGTTGGCGGAGTCGGCGACACGCCCGTCGCCTCAGCCGCATCGCCGCGGCGGACGGCCGCTGCCCGCCATTGTTGAGATTGTCGTCCCTGAACGCTATCGTGGGGGCGTTCACCCTCAAGTCGATCACCCTCCTCTCGGAGCTTGTCCATGGCGAAGAAGAAAGCGGCGCAGAAGTCAGCGGCCGAGGCGCTTGAAGCCTTGAAAGCCGGCAACGACCGGTTTGTTGAAGAGGACTTCAACGATCCCAAAGAAGATTGCTCGCTGCGGAACATCAAGCGGAGGGAGGAACTGGTCGGCGGGCAGAAGCCGTGGGCGATCGTGCTCTGTTGCGCGGACAGCCGGGTCCCGCCGGAGATCGCTTTCGACTGCGGGCTGGGCGAGATCTTCACGATCCGGGTCGCGGGCAACGTCGCCAATCCAGAGTCGATCGCGAGCATCGAGTACGCGGCCATCAAGAAGATCGGCGGCATCGGCGCCAACCTAATTGTGGTGCTGGGCCACGAGAGCTGCGGCGCGGTCAAGGCGGCGATCGACAACGCCGCCGCGCCGAAGCCGGCCGACCTGGGTCCGCACATTAACGGCCTGCTGAGCTACCTGACGCCGGCTGTGAGCAAGCTCTCACCGAAGAAGGTTACCGAATTCAATAACGCCTCGCTCAGCAAAAGGAAGAAGGACAGCACGCTAACCGAGGCGGTCAAGGCGAACGCGCTGAACTCGGTCTCTGAGCTGAACACCCTGTCTCAGAAGATCCCGAACGAAGACGGCGTGGTCGTGGTCCCCGCCATCTACCGCCTGGCGACCGGGAAGGTCGACTTCTTCGAGGCCTAACGGCCCGAGGGAACGGTGCTTTGGCGGCGGTCCGCGGACGCCCGTGTCGACGGTCGCGCCAGGCACGCTTACGTTCCGCCGGATTGAGAATCCGCGGGTGACTCGATCAGGTTGGCGGCGTCGGACAGCTTCCGCGCGCCGGCCGCCTGCTGCTCGATCTCCTGCTTCTCGGACGTGAGGTTGCCCTCGGCCTCGGTCGACTCGGGCTCCGGCTCGTCCGCCTCGGCAAGGGCGGCCGGCTGGTCGCGTGGTTCGTCTCTAGCCGGTTCGCGCGGCGGCGCGCCGGCGGCCGCGTCGGCCCCGATCATCCGCACCGGCACGCCCTGCGGGAAGATCATCTCGCGCGCCTCGTCCGGCAGCGTGAAGCCGTCGCGCTGCAGGCGCCGCTTCACGAGCCGCATGATCGCGGAGCGGACCTTGATGTGGCTGTACTTCGACGCGTCCACCCAGAAGTAGATGCTGAGATTGACGGTCGAGGCGGCCAGCTCGTTGACCAGCACCAACGGCTCGGGGTCTTTGAGCACCGCGTCGTGGTCGCGGAGCGTCTTGAGCACGGCGTCCTGCGCTGCGGGCGCCGAGTCGGAGTAGTCGATGCCGACCACGAACCCGAGCCGCACGTTGGGGTTGGCCGACGCGTTCTCGATCACGCTCTTGTAGACCAGCGAGTTCGGAATCTGCACGTGGTTCCCGTCGAGCGTCATGATCTGCGTGCCGCGTGACGTGACCGTCTGCACGAAGCCTTGGTGCTCGTTGATAGTCACCAGGTCGCCTACCTCGAACGGACGGCGCATGCTGATCAGGATGCTGGCCAGGTAGTTTTCGGCGATGTCCCGGAACGCGATGCCGATAACGATGCCGAGCAGCCCGGTGCCCCCCAGCACCGTGGCCGCCAACCGGGTCAGCCCCGCCACCCGCAGCGCCAGGTAGGCGCCCAGCAGCAGCACCGGCACGGCCGCGAACCGCGCCGCCATGCCCCGGAGCAGCTCGTTCTCCACCCGGCGGTTGGCCACCGCCCTGCCCACAACGCCGGCGACCTTGGCCGCCAGCCACGTCAGCAGCAACACCGCCACGGCCACCAAGAACGTCGGCGCCGCCTGGATGACGCCGCGGAGCATCTGCTCGAGCTGCGAGTTGGCCGCCGAGAAGTCGAACAGGCTCGGCGTGTCCACCTCGATATTGTTGACCACCGCCACCACGTCCTCGGTCCGCCCGGCAAGCCGCTGGGCCCACTCGCTGCGCTGGTCGGTCTCCGTGGCGCCCTCCAGGAAGGCCACGCCCTCCTGGACCCGTACGACCGGCGCCCGAAACCAGCCGGTCGCCTCCAGGATGCCCTGGAGACGCTCGGCGATCTGTTCGTCTTCGGCCCGCGGCTCGACCGTCACGTCCTTGGGCTGCGGCGAAGTCTGCTCGGCGGAGGCCTCTGGTTCGGCGGGCGGCGGGTCCGCCGCATCTTGGGCCCGGGCGGCAGCGGCGAGCAGGACCACGGTGAGCAGCGAAACTAGCAGGCGCAGACCACAGGCGTCGGCGGTTCGGGGCGTCGGAAGGCAACCTCGCAACATCGGACCCTCAGGCGTGACAGGATAGGTTCGGCAACGACGGACCCCGGGCGGCTTGGGTTCGTGGCGGCCAACTTGGATGCCCAGGAGCCACCACTAGTCCCGCAGACCGAGATCTACCGCCGGATGGACGCTGAACAAGCAACTACCGGTCCGCTTCCGCCTCTTCGCTGATCGATCAGCGCACAAAAAGAGCCCCGGTCGCAAGCGACCGGGGCTCGGAGAATCACTATATGGTCTAACCGACGCTTACAGCGCGGCCAGCTTGGCGATCAGGTCGACCGTGCGGCAGGAGTAGCCCCACTCGTTGTCGTACCAGCTCACCACCTTCACCATCTTGTCGGTGATAGCCGTGGTCCACGGGCCGGCAAAGATGCTGCTGTGCGGGTCGTGGATGATGTCGGTCGAGACGATCGGGTCCTCGGTGTAAGCGAGGATGCCCTTGAGCGGGCCCTCGGCGGCCTCCTTCATCGCGGCGTTGATCGCCTCGGGCGTGGCGGCCTTCGACAGGTTGGCGGTCAGGTCGACCACCGAGCCGGTCACCACGGGGACACGCATGGCGTAGCCGGTAAGCTTGCCCTGCAGCTCGGGGATCACCAGGCCGACGGCCTTCGCGGCGCCGGTGGTGGTGGGGATGATGTTCATCGCCGCGGCGCGGGCCCGGTACGGGTCCTTGTGCGGCAGGTCCTGCACGTTCTGATCGTTCGTGTAGGCGTGGATGGTGGTCATCAGACCGTTCTCAATGCCGAAGGTCTCGTGGAGGACCTTGGCGACCGGGGCCAGGCAGTTGGTGGTGCAGCTGGCGTTGCTGATGCACTTGTGGTCGGCGGTCAGCTTGTCGTCATTGACGCCCAGCACGCAGGTCAGGTCGGCCCCGTCCTTGGCGGGCTGGCTGAGCACCACCTTCTTGGCGCCGGCGTCCAGGTGGGTGTCGTATCCCGGGCGGTCGGCGGTCTTGGCCGAGGCGAACACGCCGGTCGACTCGACGCAGACGTCCACGCCCAGCTCGCCCCACGGGCACTCGGCCGGGTTGCGGATAGCGGTGGCCTTGATCTTCTTGCCGTTGACGATCAGGTGCTCATCGTCAAAGTCCACCGTGCCGGGGAAGCGGCCGTGGGTGCTGTCGTACTTGAGCAGCGTGGCGAGCATCTGGTTGTCGGTGAGGTCGTTAATCGCGACCACCTCGAACTCGTCGCTCCGCTCAATGAGCCCACGAAACGTCAGCCGTCCGATACGGCCAAAACCATTGATGGCGACTTTGGTAGCCACGGTTGGATCTCCTGATTCAATCAACTGGGTCGGGGTCGGCCAGAGGCAGGGGCGTACGGCCGACCGGAGGGTAATGCCTGATACGGGTGCAGGGCCGGCATTATACTGGGGCCGTGGGGACCCCAAAAGGGGCGCAAGAAAAGGTCCGATTCGCGCAAAGTGGACGGCCCGGCCCTCTGTCGTTCCCGCCGTTGGCGTCCGCCCCCTTTGGCCCTAGAATCCTGTAGTGGCGGGCGTGGAAACAGGCCCGCCGCCGGCAACCCGACCCGCCCTCACGAGGCCCCTGATGACTGGCATGAGCAACCCCGCAACCGGCGCTAAGTCCTTTATTGTGAAGGTCCAACGCCAGACAGCGCCCGGCGAGCCGACCCGCTGGGAGCGGTTCCGCGTGCCGTACGAGCCGAACCTGAACGTCATCAGCGTGCTGCAGAAGATCGCCGCGATGGCCAAAACGTCCGATGGCAAGGACACCACGCCGGTCGCATGGGACTGCAACTGCCTGGAGGAGGTGTGCGGCGCCTGCACCATGGTGGTCAACGGCCGGGTGCGGCAGGCCTGCTCCGCGCTGGTGGACCGGCTGCTGGAGGACTCGCCCGGCGAGATCGAGCTGCGGCCAATGAGCAAGTACCCCGTGGTCCGCGACCTGGTGGTGGACCGCGGCCGCGTGTTCAACGCGCTCAAGCGGGTCAAGGCGTGGGTCGGCGTCGACGACTACTACGACCGCGGCCCCGGCCCCAAGGAGTCGCAGGACCAGCAGGAGACGCGCTACCCGCTCTCCGAGTGCATGACCTGCGGCTGCTGCATGGAGGCCTGCCCCCAGTACACCAAGGTCGAGGTCAAGAAGAAGGGCGGCGAGACCGACGAGCAGTTCGAGGCCCGCCGCGAGGCCGCCTACGACACCGCGTTCCTCGGCGCGGCGCCCATCAGCCAGGCGATCCTGTTCAATGAGCACGGCACCGGCAAGATGGCCGCCGACGACCGCCTGGAAGAACTGATGAGCCCCGGCGGCGTGCAGGTGTGCGGCAACGCCCAGAACTGCGTGGCGGTCTGCCCGAAGGAGATCCCCCTCACCCGCAGCATCGCCCGCGCCGGCCGGCAGGTGACGGTCTACTCGATCAAGAAGTTCTTCGGGCGGTAAGCGTCCCGACGGCCACGACCCACAGCAACGCCGCGCCCGGCTCGGGCGCGGCGTTTGTTGTTGATGCGGCAGCTAGCGCCGCGCCGTAGTTGTCGCGCCACAGATGGTAGTTGCTCTGCTGGTACTCCGCGCCAAGGCCATCACGCCAGACGGTGTAGTCGGCCGCGTCCACCTGCCCGTCGGCGTTGAAGTCGCCCGGCAGGCCCTCGACGACCGCCAGCGAGAGCGTGTAAGCGTCGGTCTGCAGCGCCCACTGCAGGCCGCTGGGAAGCGGCGGCGCCGCGGCGAGCGACGCCGAGCCGGTGACTCCGCCGGCCGCCGTGACCAGCGGGAAGACGTCGCCGGCCTGGGCGCCGGCGGCGCCGGCGGCGTCGATCTGCAGCACGCCGTCGATGGTCAGGGCGCCCACCACCTCGGCCACGCCGTAAGCGTTGGCGGGGTCGCCGGGCAGCTCGGCCAGCAGCGCGGCGCCGTTAAGGGTCAGGTCCCCCAGGAACACGGCGCGGGCCCCCTCGAAAACGCTCACCCGGCCGCCGTCGACCACGACGTCATCATGGAAGCGGAGCACGCTGTTGTTCGCGGCCGCGATGGTCGAGTTGGCCGTGGACCAAACGCGGCCGTGCAGGTCATTCTCGCCGCCGACCGCGGTGATTTGGGCATCGTTCTGCATGTCGTGGGTAGCGAAGGTCCCGCGGTTGAACCGTGCGACGCCGTCGACTAGGGTCAGTGCGCCCGACGTGCTCGCCCCTTCATCGGTGCGGTTGATGAAATGGAGGTGGAACTCGATCTCTCCGCCGTGGACGCTTATCTGGCCGTCGTTCCTGAACTCGCCTGTCTGGATGCTCGAGAGCTGCAGCCGCTGAGAGTCCGCGACCTCGATGCGGCCCGCGTTGGCCCCGGCGTAGCCGAGCAAGACGGCGCCGTCGCCCCGCAGGAGGCCCCCGTTGGTGAGTTCTTGCGCCCGGAGCTCCCCATTGGCGAGCGTCACCTCGGTCGGGCTGTAGAACAAGACTGTCCTGTTCAGCGCGTCGAAGATCCCCCCATTGGAGACGCCGATCGTCGACACCCCTGCGGTCGGCTGGAGGTTGAGCTGGCTGGAGACCCGCAGAGTAGAGAGGTCGCCGTCGACGACGATTTGAAACGGCGAGGGCTCTTCGCTGCTGAAGCGTTCGGTGCGGAGGTAGCCGCCGTCGAGCACCTCGATCCGCGCCACGGACACGTCTCGGACCTGCAGGTCGTTGGTGGTCCAGCTACTGCCTGCGCCGCTGACACGCATCACTGCGGCGCCCAGGTCGGGTCCGCCGAAGTTGTAACCTAGATCGACGCTGTTGGTCGCGAGGGAAGTCCCGCCGTCGACGGTCACCTCGCCGTAGCGGTCGCCGCCGATCGTCACATAGCTTCCGGTGCCAGGCGGGTTGGGTCCGACCTGCCCTACGACCGTGACCCCCGCCCGGGCGGGGTTAACGACAGGGCAAAGCCAACAAGCAGACGCCACCAACAGGACAAGGAAGAGCTGCTTGGCCATCTGCGAGAACCCCAGAATTGCGGGAAGAGGAACCCCCAGGATGGCCGCCGGCCGAGCCCAGGTCAAGCAGCTTCGGCGGCGATCCTGATCGCCCGGCTGCCTGCCAGGGCCAGATCCGGCCACCGGCGCCTGGCAATTACGCCCCCGAGGTAGGTCCGGCACGCCCATTGCTCTGCTAGTGCCGACCGTTCACCAGACCCTGATCCGATTCACTAACCGTTGCTTGAGGAGAGAACCATGGGACTTATTTGGGCGATTATCGTTTGGACCGTGTTCGGCCTGGTTGCCGGCGCGCTCGCGCGGCTGCTGGTTCCCGGCCGTCAGCCAATGAGCACGCTTTCAACAATAGTGCTGGGCGTGATCGGCTCGTTTGTAGGCGGGTTCATCGGCTTTCTGTTCACCGGCGGCGAGATGGTCCGCGCGTCGGGCTTCATCATGTCGGTGATCGGAGCGGTGATCGCTCTGTCGGTCTACCTGTACAGCAACCGACGCAAGACCGCGGTGTAAACCTGAAGCGCCGCCAAGCGTCGATACGAGTCCCTCAGCGACTCTCATAAGAAAGCCCCGCCGGCTTGTGCCGGCGGGGCTTTTATCGTTGCGCGCTTCGTGCGTCGACGTAGCTAGTCCCGCCGCCGGTCACGCCCGTTGCGGCCGTTCGGGGGCGGGGCGGAGGGCTTCGGCGGGGCGCTCACCAGGCGGAACGCGCCGGGGTGCAGGTGCTCGTCGACGCGGCGGCGGAGCTCCGCCTCGAGGGTCACGCGGCGGCCGCTCTCGAGGATCGCCATGCCGTCGCCGCCGGCCAGCGAGAGCTGCAGCTTGAGCGGCATCTGACCGGGGTAGCCGCGGATGATCTCGCGGAGCGTCTTGAGGCCCTCGAGCCCGTGCCGGTCCTCGTCCACCGTGATCGTGACCCCGCTGGTGAAGCGGGTCTCGAGCTCTTCGACCGGCATTAGCTCGTTGATGATTAGGTTGACCTCCTCGGCGCCCGGCCGGCGGTCGACCACGGCGCGGATGCCGACGATCGCGTCGCCCACCACCTGGTCGCCGAACTGGGCGAACTGCTCCGGCCACATGATGCACCGCACAATGCCATCCAGGTCCTCCAGGTCCCACATGGCGTACTTGCTGGGCATGCCGGGCTTGGGGTTTTTGGTGTGGCTCATCTTGATAGCGGCCAGCATGCCGCCCAGCACCACCTCGCTGCGGTGCTCCAGGTTGTTGACGCTCTTGCTGGTGTGGGTGGCGTAGGTGCGGAGGATCTGCTCGTACTCCGCCAGCGGGTGGCTGGAGAGGTAGAAGCCGAGCACCTCCTTCTCGTAAGTCAGCATCTCCTTCTCGGGCCAGGAAGCGGCCTCGGGCAGGTCGGCGCTGGCATCGTCGGCGGCCTCGTCCTCGGCGTCGTCGAACAGCCCCTTCTGGCCGCTCTTGCGGTCGGCCTGGGCCGAGGCGCCCGACTGCATTGCCCGCTCCACCCCCGCCATCAGGCGGGCGCGGTCGGCGCCGAACGAGTCGAACGCGCCGGCCTTGACGAGGGTCTCGACGGTGGCGCGGTTGCACGCCTGGGGGTCGACCCTCTCACAGAAGTCGAACAGGTCGGCGAAGGGCCCGTTCTTCTCCCGCTCGGCCACCACGGCGTCGGCCGCGCCGCCGCCGCACGCCTTGATGGCGGACAGGCCGAACAGGATCTTGCCCTCGCGGACCGCGAAGTCGACGAACGACCGGTTCACGTCCGGCGGCACGACCTCGATGTTCATCCGGGTGCAGTCTTCCAGGTGCTCGACTAGCGAGTCCTTGCTCTTGAAGTTGCGGCCCGGGATGTCGCCCGAGAGCAGCGCGGCCATGAACTGCACCGGGTAGTGCGCCTTGAGGTAGGCGGTCATGTACGCGATGAGCGCGTAGGCGGTGGAGTGGCTCTTGTTGAAGCCGTATCCGGCAAACTTCTCGATCATGCCGAACAGCTCTTCGGCCTTCTTCTTGTCGAGCCCTTTCTCCTGGGCGCCCTTGATGAACTCTTCCTGGAACTTGGCGATGATCGGCAGCTTCTTCTTGCTGATCGCCTTGATGCACTTGTACGCGTTGGACAGCTCGATGCCGCCCAGCAGGTTGAGGATCCGCATCACCTGCTCTTGGTACACCATGACGCCGTGCGTCTCGGCGAGCACCTCCTCCATCACCGGGTGGGGGTACTCGGCGGCGCGGCGGCCGTGCTTGACCTCGATGTACTGGTCCACCATGCCGCCCTCCAGCGGGCCCGGCCGGTACAGCGCGGCGGTGGCGATGATGTCGCGGAAGTTGTCCGGACGCATCCGCTGCAGCAGGTCGCGGATGCCGCCCGACTCGAGCTGGAAGATGCCCTTGGTCTCGCCGCGGCACAAGAGCGCGTAGGAAGGCTTGTCGTCCAGCGGGAACTTGTAGGGGTCGATCCGCTCGCCGGTCGACTCCTCGATCAGGTCGATGCTGCGGGCCAGGATGGTCAGGTTCCGCAGGCCCAGGAAGTCCATCTTCAGCAGGCCGGCGGCCTCGACGTCGTTCATCGACCACTGGGTGATGACCTCGGTCTTGCCTTTGACGTGCTGCAGCGGCACGTACTCGCTGACCGGCTCCTTGGCGATCACCACCGCCGCCGCGTGCGTCCCCACGTTGCGCGCGAGGCCCTCAATCTTACGGGCCAGGTCTAGTAGCTCGCGGACCTCGGGGTCGCCCTCGTAGGCGGCCTTCAGCTCGTCGGACTGCTCCAGCGCCTTGTCGAGGCTGATGCCGAGCTGGTCGGGGATCATCGCGGTGATCTGGTCGACGCGGAAGATCGGCATCGACATCGTGCGGCCGACATCCTTAATCGCCGCCCGCGCGGCCAGCGTGCCGAACGTGCCGATCTGCGCGACGTTGGCCTCGCCGTACTTCTCCTTGACGTACTGGATCACTTCGACCCGGCGGTCCTTGCAGAAGTCGATGTCGATATCCGGCGCTTCCAGGCGGCTGATGTCTAGGAACCGCTCGAACAGCAGGTCGTACTCCAGCGGGCAGACGTGGCTCATCTTCAACGCGAAGCAGACGATCGACCCCACGCCCGAACCACGCGCCGTGCAGGGGATGTTGCTCGCGACCGCGAACCGGACAAAGTCCCACACGATGAGGAAGTAGTCCGGGAAGCCGAGCGTGTTGATCACGTGCAGCTCGCGGTCGATGCGGGCCATGACCTCGTCGGACAGCTCGCCGGTGGAGGGGTCGTTGCCCTGCCAGCGGTGCGGCTGGTCCTCGTACCGTTCCTTCAGGCCGGCGATGACCAGCTCGCGGAGGTAGACCTCGCTCTCCTTGATGTCCGGCTCGGTGTTTCCGGGCGTGGTGAACGTGGGGAAGAACCGCTTGCCGAGCTCCAGGTCGAGGTCCACCGAGTCGGCGATCTCCTGGCTGCGCGCCAGCGCGTCCTCGTGCCCGGGCAGGGCGGCGTACATGTCCTCCGGCCCGCGGAGGTAGAACTGGTCGCCCTCCATCTTCATCCGGTTGGTGTCGGTCCGGAACCGGCCGGTGTTGATGCACAGCAGCACGTCCTGAGCCTCGGCGTCCTCCTGGTTGACGTAGTGGGCGTCGGAGGTGGCGACCAGCGGCATGCCCATCTGCTGGGCCAGCTCCACTGTCAGCTCCATCGCGGCCCGCTGGATCTCAACGCCGTTGTTCTGGATCTCCAGGAAGTAGCGGTCGCCGAAGGTGCTTTGGAACCAGTGGGCGATCTTCTCGCCCTGCTTGAGCGCCTCGCCGGCGGTCGACCCAGACAGCAGCGTGCGGCTCAGCTCGCCGCTCACGCAGCCCGACAGGCAGATGATGCCCTCGGAGTACTCCTTGAGGATCTCCTTGTCGATGCGGGGCTTGTGGTAGAAGCCCTCCAGGTACGCCTTGCTGGCCAGCTTAACCAGGTTCTTGAAGCCGGTGCGGTTCTGGGCGAGCAGGGTCAGGTGGTAGGCGGCGTCCTTGCTGCTGGATGCGCCGCCCTTGTCCCGGCGGCTGCCCGGTGCGATGTAGGCCTCGTACCCGACGATCGGGTTGATGTCCTCGTCCTTGCAGGCGCGGTAAAACTCCAGCGCGCCGTACAGGTTGCCGTGGTCGGTCAGCGCCAGGCCGTTCATGCCCAGCTCCTTGGCCCTGCCTACTAGCTTCTTGATCGGGCTGGCGCCATCTAGCAGGCTGTAGTGGCTGTGGCAGTGCAGGTGAACAAACGGCTTCGCATCCATCGTGCGGCGGGTCCTTCCCAAGAATCGCGAGAACTAGCGGTGCAGGCAGGCATTCTACCGGCGGCGGGTCGGGCCCGCCAATCAGCGGAAAACTCGCAACGGAGCCTCGCACCGAGAAAACCAGCGTGGCCCGCGCAACTAGATTGACAGCGCCGCGGCGGCTATGAGATTGACCACCGCAGCGACGCCAATCGCGGCCACGGCGACCGCCGTGGCCCGCGCGGTCGCCAATGACACCGCCTTGTCGGCCAGCCCCTCGGACAGACCGTCCCGCATGGCCAACAGGTCGACGCGGGCGTTGTCGCCGGGCAGGCCGGGGATGTGCTCGATCAGCTGCTGCGTCACCGCCCAACCGGCGGCGCCGGTCAGCTTCTTGGCGATCCAGCGGCCCTGGGCCGGCAGCCAGCGCTCGAGCGAGTCGCCGAAGAACAGGCTGGTGAAGTGCTCGCTGAGCCGCTCCTTCGCCTGCCCGACCGTGGCGCCGTCCAGCTCGGCCGCGACCGTCTTGGAGCCGCCGGGGCGTTTGTCGCTGACCCCCAGCGCCTGCTTGAAGATCACCTTGCTGAGCATCGGGCCGACGCCGGTCGCGCGGACCCAGTCGCGGATCGTCTCGGTGACGGCCAGCCTCACGCCGCAGACGAGCCCGGCCAGCATTACCCCTACGGCGACCAGCACCCCGACGACCACCAGCCGCCAGAAGGACTGATCGCTGACTAGATAGTAGCAGACGCCCCCCACCACGAGGGCGAAGCCCCCGCCGCCTACGAGCGCGCCCTGGAGGAAGCGGCGGAGGTTGTCGGCGATCAGCCGTGCGAGGAACTTCATTCCGCGTCCGGCTCGCCGATCTTCCGGAGGTACTCGGCCAGGAGCGACTGGATGTCGAGCAGGTCCTGCCAGTTCTCGTACAGCATCTCGACCGGCTCGCCGTCCTTGGGGGCGGTGACCGCCTGGATCAGCGTGCGGGCGCGCAGGTGTAGGTACTCGAGGATCTCGGAGAACTGCGCTGCCTGGCCGGGGCTCAGCCCGACCGGCACGTCCGGTGGTGAGGGTATGTGCAGCGTGCTGCGGAGGTCTTCCTCCTCGGTCCACAGCAATTCCGACTCGTTCTCGGGCCGGTCCTCGGCGCGGCGGGCGAGCTCATCGGGGTCGAGCTCCTCGGCGATCGGCGCGCCGTTGGCCCGCAGCTCTTCCAGCCTGCCGGCGATCTGCTCGCGGGTGCCATACAGCAGCACGGAGCGGCCAACGTGGATCAAGTCGCCGTAGCGGAGGATGCGGAGCTGGGTCTCCTCGCCGTTGACGCGGGTGCCGTTGGTGCTCCCCAGGTCGGTAAGGACCACCTTGTCCTGGTCGTCCTGGATCTTGATGTGGAAGCGGCTGATCCGCTCGTCGTTGAGCTGGACCGTGTTGCCCTCCTCCCGGCCGATGGTCACCGGCACGGGCAGGCCCTCGTAGACGGTTCCCCGGTCGCTGCCGTCTAGAACTCGCAGGGTAATACGGGACATAGAGCAACGCTGGATCTGAACGCCAACCGAGCAACCGCACAGGGCGGTGGCCGCCCGCCTAGGACCCGCCCGCCCGCAACCTTGAGTCGCGTATCCGGCGTCCTATCTTCCCTGTGACCTTTAACTTGCGCTTATAACACGCCGGGGTGAGCGAAGCAAGTTACGGGGCGTTTTCCCGGCCGATTCGAGCCCTAAAACGGCTGCGCGCAGCTGGACATCTCCCCCAGGCGTGAAACCCAGCCAGGTCGCGGGGCTACGCCTCGACGACAACCGTGTCCGCAATATCGTCGTGCAGGCAGTAGCGGGTCTTGCGGAAGATCATCAGCGGGTCGAGCAGGCCGAACAGCGCGCCCACAAACGGGATGAGCCCGATGATCCACAGCAGCAGGTAGCGGTGGAAGATCAGCCGGGAGAACTCCGCCTTGCTGCCGTCCTTGCGGACGATCTTGATACCCAGCGCCTTCTTTCCGACCGTCTGGCCGTTGGCGTGCAGCAGGTAGCCGTTCACCAGAAGGTACGCGGCCAGCGGTGCGACAAAGGACAGCACCAGCTGCACCGGCCCCATGGCCAGGTAAATGGACCAGGGGTTGAACGGGTTGATGTCCTCAGGGTTTTCGGGCGGTGGCTGAAAGTACCCAAAGCTGAAGTAGTAGTACAACGGCAGCATCACCACGTTCAGCACGATGCCGTCCAGGATTACCGCGACCAGCCGCTGCCCCCGCCCGGCTAGCCGGCCTCCGAGCATGTACTCCGGCTCAGCGCCGTCGGGCGCGTCCTCCGACATCGGCGATGCGTACGGGTTGGCGGCGTCGGGCATGCGCTAGCTCCTGGTACGGGGTCGATTCACCTGGCGGTCTGCGGCCGATACTAGCAGGTAACGTCCGCGTTCGCACAGGCTGTCGCCCCGAGGAGACCTGCCAGGGGTCCCATCGGCGAGCCATCTCACACCAACTAGTGGCGGAAGTGCCGCACGCCGGTCAGCACCATCGGCAGGCCGTGCTGGTTGCAGGCGGCGATGACCTGCTCGTCGTTCCGGGACCCGCCCGGCTGGATGAACGCCTTCACGCCGGCGGCGGCGGCGGTGTGGATCGAGTCGTCGAACGGGAAGAAGGCGTCGCTCGCGAGGACCGAACCGGCAACCCTCTCGCCCGCTTTGCGGATCGAGATCTCGACCGAGTCGACGCGGCTCATCTGGCCTGCGCCGACGCCCACGAGGGCGTTGTCGCGGCTTAAGACGATCGCGTTCGATTTGACATGCCGACAGGCGGCCCACGCGAAGCGGAGCTCGGCTAGTTGGGCGTCGGTCGGCTGGGCTTCAGTGACGACCTTCCACTGCGACTCGTCATCCGGCATGTCGTCGGCGGCCTGGGCCAGGTAGCCGCCGTCGATCGCCCGCAACTGCAGCGCGCCGCCGCCCGGCTTCACCTCGCCGACCTTCAGCAGCCGCACGTTGGACCGCCACTTCGGCTTGGTGGTGAGGATCTCCAGGGCCTCGGGCGTGAAGTCAGGGGCGACGATCGCCTCGACGAACTTGCCGGGCTCGGCCAGGCACTCGGCCGCGGCGGCGTCGACCGGCGCGTTGTAGCCGAGGATCGAGCCGAAGGCGCTGACCGGGTCGCCGTCCCAGGCGCGGCGGGTCGCCTCGCCGACGCTGTCGGCGGTTGCGGCGCCGCAGGGGTTGTTGTGCTTCAGCACCGCGACGCCGGGCGACGGCAACGAGCGCGCGACGCCGAGCGCGGCGTCGAGGTCCAGCAGGTTGTTGTAAGACAGCTCCTTGCCGTTGAGCTGCTGGGCGTTCACCAGCGAGTGCGGGCCGGCGTCCGCCTCGACGTACAGCGCGGCCGCCTGGTGGGGGTTCTCGCCGTAGCGGAGCGAGGACTTCTTGGTGACCGTGACGCTCAGCTCGGCGGGCGTGTGCTCGTCGGCCTCCGTGGCGTCCAGCTTGGCAAAGTAGCCGGCGATGGCGGTGTCGTACCCGGCGGTGTGGGCGAACGCCTCGCCGGCCAGCGCGCGGCGGAGTTCCGGCGTGGTGACGCCGGTCGCCTCGACCTCGGCCAAGATCCGGTCGTACTGACCGGGGTTCGACGCGATCGTAACGAACGCGTGGTTCTTGGCCGCGGCGCGGACCATCGTGGGGCCGCCGATGTCGATCTTCTCAATCGCCTCGTCGACGGTCACACCGGGCTTGGCAATCGTCTCGCGGAAGGGGTACAGGTTCACTACGACTAGCTCGAACGGCAGGATGCCGTGCTCCCCCGCGGCGGCGACGTCCGACTCGTTGTCGCGCCGCTGCAGGATGCCGCCGTGCACCTTGGGGTGCAGCGTCTTGAGGCGGCCGTCCATCATCTCGGGGAAGCCGGTGTAGTCGGTCACGTCGCGGACCGGGACGCCCGTGTCCTCCAGCGCCTTGCGTGAGCCACCGGTGCTGTAGAGCTCGACCCCCAGACGGGTGAGCGCCTGGGCAAACTGGGTGAGTCCGGTCTTGTCGCTAACGCTGATCAGCGCCCGCTCGACTTTTGGCGATTCCACGGTCTTCCTTCTGAATTGCAGCAGACAACTTTCTTGGACGGTTTGTCGCAGCGGCTGCAAGAAAGCGCGCCGGGGGAACGAACCCTCTAGCACTGCCGGCGTAGTAAGGGCAGGGCAGCCTTAGCCCCATCCCCTCTCCCTACCCCGCACGCCGTCGCTACGATCCGAGCGCGGCACGATAGCACCTCACGCCGCCCCTTTCAACTTGCCGCCGCGGTCCAATGTCCTCCCCCTCCTAAACCGCGGTGGCTGAAAGGGGCGGCTGTTTTTGTGCCCACCTCTCCCCGGCTGGCCCTCCAAGCAGGTGGACCGCCGTCGGCGGCGCCGATGCGGCGCCGACCCGGCTGGCAGCCTTAGCCTCAAATTCTCTGACGCTAGGAATCCGACGGCGGGGGCGCGAACCGGCCGACAGGCGTTCCCGTAGTAGGGGGTGTCCTGCAAACGGACACGCAGAACCGACCGGGGACACGACTCCCCGGGCTCTTACGGCACGACGCCAATCTCTGGGTCCCGTTCTTATCCCGCGGCGGAGACCGCGGCCTGACCCCGGGCGTTGAGGCGGCCAACCGCTACAGGTGGCCGTCCCGAACGAGCCGCACCAAGATGCCAAACCGCAGACGCCGTGCGCCTGGCGCGCCGGACCTCCGGGATGGTTGCGATGTGCGGATCACGCCGCCGCCGGGGCCGCTGAACGGGGGAAATCTGTGCCGCGCTTTTTTTGACCGGCGCACTTCCGTGACCTATATTCGCCTGTGCCCGCAGCTTTTTGCGTAGCGAGCGCCCGGCCCCGCCCCGACAGCCCTCACGTCGTGGCTGGGCCGCACGACCCCTCCAACCGGAGCGGCCGTGACCAGGAACCCGGCCGGCCCCCACGCCGCCCGGTCGCCGCGGGCCCCTTGGAAGATGGAACGAAGCATGCTGAATCGGGTCTCTGACTTGCTGGGGCGTAGCCTGCTTGCGATCGTGCTCGCCGGCGTCGCCGCGTCGGGCGTCGCCGCCCAGGCGCCGCCCGTGGTCCCTGCCGACAGCAGCACGTCGGTTGCGACGCTAATCTCCCAGGGCATGGAGCTCGAGACGCAGAAGCGGTGGGGCGACGCGCTGTCGTTCTACGAGGACGCGCTCCGCGACCACCCCTCCGACCCGAAGCTCCGCCAGCGGTTCCTTACCGCCCGGATGCACTTCAGCCTCGAGCGACGCTACACCGACGACAGCTTCGTCGACGCGGTCCACACGCTCAGCAGCCAGCAGGCCGACGGCCTGTACCGGGAGCTGCTCAGCAAGATGGAGTCGCACTACGTCACCTCCCCGCAGTGGGACGCCGCCGCCCGCAAGGGTCTGTACGGCCTGCAGATCGCCCTGCGAGACCCTGAGTTCCTCCGCAAGAACGCGGTCCGCGCCAACAAGCAGCAGCTGGAACAGCTCTCTGGCGAACTGCGGAAGCTGGCGTCCGGCTCGATCGAGAACAGCAGCCAGGGCGCCCAGCGGGTGGAGCAGCAAGCGGCCCGGCTGGCCTCGTACCGCATCGGACTGAACCCGGTTGCGACCGCGTTGGAGTTCACCGCGGCCGCCGCCGAGACCCTCGACCACTACTCCTCGTTCCTCACCCCCGCTCAGCTGAAGGACGTCTACTCGCAGATCGAGGGCAACTTTGTCGGGCTGGGCGTCGAGCTCAAACCGGACAACGGCGCCCTGCTGATCGTCCGCGTGATCCCGAACAGCCCGGCCGAACGGGGCGGCATCCACGACGGCGACCGCATCGTCGCGGTCGACGGGCAGCCCACCGCCGAGCTGAGCACCGACGAGGCCGCCGGCCTGCTGACGGGCGAGGAAGGCTCGTACGTCCGTGTGACGGTGGTCTCGCCCCGCGAGGAGGGCCACCTGGTCGCCCGCCCGGTCGACGGCCGCCTGTCGAGCTGGATGGGCGAGCCCGCCGTGACCCGCGAGCTGACCGTGCGTCGCGAGCACGTCGACGTGCCGAGCCTCGAGGGCGTGCGGATTGTGGACCAGCAGTACGGCGTGGCCTACGTCCGCGTGCCGGTCTTCCAGAAGTCGACCAGCCGCGACCTGGACGCCGCCCTGTGGGACCTGCACAGCAAGGGCATGCGGAGCCTGATCGTGGACCTCCGCAGCAACCCCGGCGGGCTGCTGACCTCCAGCGTCGAGATGGCGGATAAGTTTGTCGCCGAGGGCAACATCGTCTCGACCCGCGGCCGCAGCGAGGGCGAGAGCATCGACTTCCGGGCCCACCGGGCCGGCACCTGGCGTGTGCCGCTGGTGGTCCTGATCGACGGCGACAGCGCCAGCGCCAGCGAAATCTTTGCCGCGGCGATCCGGGACCACCGCCGCGGCGCCCTGGTCGGAGAGCGTTCCTTCGGCAAGGGGTCCGTGCAGGGGATCTTCTCCCTCGGGCAGGGCGGGGCGGGCATCCGCCTCACCACGGCTAAGTTTTTCTCGCCCCACCAGCATCCAATCAGCAAAGTCGGGGTTGATCCCGATATCGTCGTGCGACGAGCTACGAGCTTGACTGGTGGGGCTTCTGAGGAAGACGAGGACCCGGCCCTGCAGCGGGCCATCGAGGCCGCCAAACGCCAGGTTGCGATGCGGTAGCGGGCCAACGCCCCCGGCCCGACACCGGGCCCCGCATTGACGAAGGTTGGTCCGGGCCAGATACTTAGGGCTGTCGCGGCGCCCGGCCACTCTCGGCCGGCCACGGTTCTTGGCCGCGAATACCCGAATCACCGCAGCGGATACCACCATGCCGGCGCCCCGCCAAGAAGACGACGACGACCTCTACGAAGACGACTTCGATTTCGTTGACGACGATCTCGACGACGACCTCGAGGAGGACGAGGAGAAGCCGGCGCCCAGGAAGAAAAAAACCGCCAAGAAGGCGGCCAAGAAGACCGCCGAAAAGAAGAGCTCTCCCAAGAAGAAGGCGGCCAAGAAGTCCGCCAAGAAGAAGGCCCCCAAGAAGACCAAGGCCAAGCGCGCCGAGGAGGAGCCGGTCGAGGACGACGACGCGCCGACCGACGCCGATCCGCAGGAGCAGGCGCCCCAGGCTCAGGAAGACCCCCCCGCCGAGGAGGCCGCCCCGGAAGAGCCCCCCAAGCCCGAGACGAACTACGTCGTTCACGTCTACGAGCACGGCGGCTTCCGCCGCACGATCGAGCGGGAGTTCACCGCCGAGGACGCCGAGGCCTTCGCCGCCGAGTACAGCAAGACCGCCAAGCCGTACACCCGCTTCGCGGTGGCCGCCCTGAAGGACGTCGAGCCCTCGCCGGTCCTCAAACCGTAGCAGCCGGCACGGCCCTCCCCACCCGACCGGGCCCGGCCGACAAGCGGCCGCCGACGCCCGACCTTCTCCCCCACCTCCGCCCGGTCCGAGCAACCCTCGCGGCCGGGCGGCTCCGCGCAACCGTTGCATCCGAACCCCGGAAAACCCGGATCGGAGCGGCAATCTAGGGGGCGCGTCCATGGGCCGATGGTACGATGGCCTGTAGCTTTGCGCTTCTCCAGACCGCGTTCCGGTCGCCAGAGGCTCGCCTGAGCTGCAACCTGTCTCCTAAGAAATACGGGCTGTCGGACCATGATTCACCGCTTCTACCGCAATCTCCCTCTCGCCTCGCTGCTGGTCGTCGGCCTGCTGACGCCGGCCGCTACCGCGCAGCTGACCCAGGAAGAGGCGATCGAACAGATCCGGGCCGCGATCGAGCAGGGCCAGCAGCAGCTTGCGGACAAGGAGTTCGAGGCGGCCGTCGACACGTTCTCACAGGCGATTCAGCTGAGCAACGGGCAGCTGGGCGCACCGTACATCGGCCGCGCCCAAGCCCGCAAGGAGCTTGAGGAGTACGGCAAGGCCCAAGAGGACCTGAAGAACTTCCAGCAGTACAACCAAGACCGCACCCCGGCGCTGCTGGCCCAGGCCAGCAACCTGAGCGGCGAGATCTACATCGAGCTGGGCGCCCTCGGCGACGCCCTGGCCGACTTTGAGGAGGCCGTCGAGTACGACTCGTCCAACCCCCTCTACCAGTTCAACCTCGGCAAGGTCTACGCCTTGGGCGGCGCGCCCGACCAGGGCCGCAAGGCGCTGACCAAGTGGATCGAAGCCGGCGCCGACGACCCCGAGAAGAACGCCGAGGCCTACCGCCTGCGGGCGCAGACCTACGCCCAGCTGGGCAAGTATGAGGACGCCGACGCCGACATCGCCGCCGCGCTGGCGATCGACTCCGACGACCACGAGATCCACGCGCTGAAGGGAACCATCGCGGCTATCCAGGAAAAGTGGGACGACGCAGCGGCATCGTTCAAGGACGCGCTCGACAAGTATGAGCCGGAAGAGGACTCGGACCTGCCGTACATCGAGGGCCACCTGCAGCGCTCGGCGATGCTGGAAGAGGCCGCCAAGGCGACCGACGACCCCGAGAAGCAGCGTGAACTGTTCCAGGAAAAGCTGGACGAGAGCCAGCGGCTGCTGGACGCCCTGCCCGACCGCCCCGATGTGGCGCCCGCAAAGGCCTCGGCCCTGTTCAGCCGCGGCGTCGCGGAGCGTCAACTGGGCGACTTGGCCGCCGCGGTCCGCTCGTTCTCCGACGCCATCGACATCAACCCCGCCATGGCCCAGGCGTACTTCCGCCGCGGCATCTGCTTCTTCCACATGGGCGAGGAGCGGATGGCCATCGACGACTTCGACAAGGCCGCCAGCATCGACTTCGCCAGCCCCCACGCCGCACTGTGGAAGGGCCGCACCTACGCCGAGCTCGAGGAGTACTACGAAGCCCTCAAGGCCTACGCCCAGGCCCTCTCGGTCAGCGACCGCTACACCGACGCCTACGTCAACCGCGGCCTGGTGTACGTGAAGCTTGGCGAGTACGAACGCGCCATCGCCGACTTCAACGACGCCATCCGCCTGCAGCCCACCAACGCCCAGCACTACTACTTCCGCGGCGTCGCCTACGCGTTGCAGGGCGACCACAAACGGGCGATCAAGTCGCTGGCCACCGCCATCGACTTTGACGACACCCTGGCGCCCGCCTACCTCAAGCTCG
Source organism: Posidoniimonas corsicana (assembly GCF_007859765.1). Taxonomy (NCBI): domain Bacteria; kingdom Pseudomonadati; phylum Planctomycetota; class Planctomycetia; order Pirellulales; family Lacipirellulaceae; genus Posidoniimonas; species Posidoniimonas corsicana. The sequence goes on along the minus strand of NZ_SIHJ01000001.1, from coordinate 2,312,301 downwards.
CCGAAGAGCTGGACGCCATCGGCCGCTCCGACCTGGCCAGCGACTACCGCGCCCGCGGCAACGAGCTGAGCAACCACGTGAGCCAGTAGGTTCAGTCGGCAGCCAGCAACGATAAGACCCAGAAGGCCCCGCGGATTCCGCGGGGCCTCTTTTTGTTGATGAGTTCCAGCTACCCGGAGAACAAGTCCACCGGGTGCAGGGTATGACAGCCCAGACGCCGCAGCAGGATCAGGCGCGAGTCTCAGGCTATTTGGAGTCAGCAAGCAGGGTAAGGATTAGCGCCTGCTCCATCTCACGCGGCGTGAACCCAAACGGCCCAGGGCCACCCTGAAAGGCGATGCGTCCCGCGCGGTCCACCACGTAGAGCCGGTCGGGAGTAGCGGCGTAGGCCGTGCCAACGGCGTTGTCGATTCGGTCCACCACCATCGTCGCGTTCAGACGCAGCACCGCCTGGCAGTGGGCCGCCACCTCCTGCCGCTCCAAGAGGCTCGACGGCTGCTCAAACAGAATCCCCGCTCGGGCATTCGTCGACGTTGCCTGGGTGTGATCGGCAGTGGGGTGGGCTTCTCGGACGTACACAGCGAGGAACTCCGCCCGGTCGCCCCACCGCTCCGATATCGCCTCAATTGCGGGCGCGTGGGTGCGGAAGTTGCCACACGTGAAGCTGCCGAAGACGAGCACAACCGGCTTCTTGCCACGGAAGTCGGAGAGCCGGACAGACTTCTGCTGTTCGGGAGTCGAAAGCTCGAAATCGGGCGCTTCCGAGCCGGGCGCCGGCGCCGGCGTAGCAAAATCGTACTCGCTCTCCATTCTCTGCCTCGTCATGCGCCTTATCGACGTCCGGCGGCGTCGCAGCGGGTTGTAGAGGAACGCTTCGAGGTCTTCCTCGTTGAAGGACTCTCGCCCGTCAGTGCCGAGAGCGGCGCGCCACTCTTCGGCCGAAAGGCGACCATTGCTGTCGACGTCCAAAGACTTGAACAGGGCGAAGGTGGCTTCGTGCTGCAGCGCAAGGCGGCCCGCACCGGACCAATCGAAGTCGTGTGGGGTGACCGCGCCGTCCGAGTCGCAGTCGAGGCGTGCGAAGCTCATCCGGCCTCCAACAAACTCACTCTCCGTGACCCGGGCGTCGCGGTTGTCATCGTACCTCTGCGCAAACCAGTCCCAGCCATAGCGAGACAGCCCCGGGATCGGCGACCCGAACTCCCAGTCGCTCCCGGGGGTTGAACTGGCATTCGTGTCGGCGCTAGCCGACAACGATAGTTGAGCGTACGCGGCCGGTCCGCCGAGCATCACGAAAGCGGCGAGGGTCTTGATAGTGAAGTGCATGGTTTGACTCCTGGTTATTCTTCGTGGACCACGACGATTGCCGGGTCGGTGTCGATACGGTAGAGGGCCATGTGTTTCCGCGTGGCGCCGCTGGGGCTCTGAATGGTCAGTCGCACATCGCAGCGCCAACCAAAGCCTGCGGACTGGCTGGACGTGACCTCGTAGTCAACGAGGCGGGCGCCGCCGAGCCACTCCGAGTCGCTGACATGAACGGGCTCCGCCTGCGTTTTAAGGGACTCGGGCGTCTGCCCGGCCTTCCACGCGTCGAGAACCCGGCGCAGCGCCGCCTCAGCGCGGTCGGGGTCGGCCATCGTGACCGCCTTCTGCTGGCAACCACACACGCAACAAGCGACCACGACCAACAGCAGGACCCGCGGATAACTACTGAATGGCATACTCGACCTCCTCTCCGCTACGCGAACCGAGCGCCCGCCAGGCGGGCAGATCGACGCTCGACTGGATGAGCGCCACCGATCCGTCGCACCGCAAGAGGCAGACGCCCGCCGGGTGGGCGCTGCTTGCGCCCCGCGCCGAGTGGCCGGGCGGGAAGTGGCAGGAGCGGGAGTTGGGCGGCGACACGTGCTGGTAGCCGGCCACGTGGTCGGACGTCCCCGCCAGCCACGGAGCCCCGATGTTCGAGAACCGCTGGAACGACAGGTTCGTGTAGTCCATCTCCGCGCACATGGTCATCGCCTCGTCGGCCGAGGTGGGGTGCGTGCCGGGCGTAAAGACATCGCGGAACTCGCTCGCCAGCGCGTTAGACCAGTCGCCCAGCAGACGCTCACTGAAGCAAGCTGTCTTGCTGGTTCCATCGGTGATCTGGCCGATCCGCACGTCGCTGTGCCCGTACATCACGCCGTTCTGCATGGTCGTGTCGCTCCCCTCGCAAGGCTCGTAGTTGGTTCCCGCATACCCCGGCGGGAACGAAGTCTGAGAGTCCGAGGGACAGAGGAACTCCGCGACCACCATGCCGCGGGCGTACTCGTTCTCTGGAGAGTCCCAAAAGACCTCAAAGTCGATGCGGTCGTACTCGTTGCCGGCCTCCAAGTACGGCAGCAGCAGCGAGTGCGCGCTAAAAACCCGACCGCCGGAACCGCCCCAGCGGCTGGGCGGCATCCAGCCCTTGGCGTCGTGGTACATCTGAACGGCCAAGCCGATCTGCTTGAGATTGTTCTCGCATTGCGATCGCCTCGCCGCTTCTCGCGCCGACTGAACCGCTGGCAGCAGCAGCGAGATCAGGATGCCAATGATTGCGATAACGACCAGTAGTTCGACAAGCGTGAAGCCTCGTCGAGTGGGGGTATGAGCCACGGCAGGTCCTCCCGTGAGTTGGGTGCGTCTAAGTTGGAGCAGTTGGACGTAGAGCATCTGTGCGCGGCACGGCCGCACAAGAGCGTTGTGCAGGGCGCAGGAATGCGCCCTTGAATGGCCTCAAGACGCATCACCAGCCACGCCGGCCGTGAAGGCCGACGCATACGGAGCACGAAGCAAGCTGCGATGCAATCAGATCCGACGGCCCAGTTCGAAGAGATAACGAGGGACTACCGCGCAGCGGTGTCCACAGCCAAGGCCTTCGGAGAATGGAAGGGCCTAAACGCGGGGAGGGCGGTCCGTGCGAGAAGGGAAGCCACGGCTTGCCTTGGCGTCCAATTCGAGAGAGAAGCGACGGGGAGATGCGTCTGGGTCCCGTGAATCCACTAGGGCCACCATACCCACGCGTGATTCCTTCTGGATCACTACGTAACCCGCTGACTGTTGCGGCGCGCTGGTCGGCGCCTTCCGACACAGCGGCCCTTCGCAGGGCCCTCCCGCCGTCTGGAGACGCGACAGGCCCGCCGCTTGCTTGCCAGCGCCCTCGGGCATAGCCTCCTGCTGCTCAGACTGCCCCGCTAGCTCGGCTTCTTCTTGGGCAGGGTGCGCGAGCCAATCGCCGCAGGTCGCGCGCGCGGACTGCCCGCTCAACGCACAGGCGACGATCACACACGCAGCCGGGAGATGGCCGACAAGGCGGTTCATTAAGTCTTCGCTGCGCCCCGAACCAGAGGGAAGGAACCTCCATGAGCCGGCCGGACCGGTAAGTCATTTCGCGTCAGCGCAGGCGCGCCCGCGGGCTGGATTCCATCCCTGGTTGCCATGTTAACGCGACTAAGCGCAATTGCAAGAAAATTCAGACGCGACGCTGTCGATGTGCATCCCGCCCCGCCGCCAACACATCGCGACGATCGGCGGCTAGGGCGCCCTGATAACGCTGAAGCAACGCCGCTCCTTCGAAAAGCGGAACACACAATCCGCTGACAGCATCCGATTGCTGCCTCGTTCTTTGCCCTCAGAGCATCCCAGATTCAGACGCAAGGCCGCTCTCGTCCATTGATGCCGCTCTCCCGCGGCAGGCCCTTGGAACGGAGCCGGACGCGGCTAGGAAGCAACTTGCACGGCCACCGGCCGTTGGCGGCTTCGCGCTTGCTGTGATAGCCTTGGCTGGTACCAAATGGCGGCCCGGCGGAGCTCGCCGTTCGCCGCCAATAGCACGCAGGGGAGGCTCGGGGATGACGGCAACGGAGGCTCCGGTGCTGGTTGTGGGCGGGCGGACCACCGGCCTGATGATGGCCGCGGAACTCGCACGGCACGGCGCGCCGGTGCGCATCATCGACAAGTCGCCAGGCATTGACCCTCACTCGCGGGCGACCTACCTGCACTCGCGCACGCTCGAGATCCTCCACACCCTCGGCATCGCCGACGAGATCGTCGACCGGGGTCAGCCGCTCAAGGCGGTTAGCATCCACGCCAACGGGCGTCATGTAGTCACGACACCCGACCTGCCCGTCGACTCGCCCTTCCCGTGGGGAGCGGCGTTCGCGCAGTGCAAGACCGAAGCGATCCTCGAACGCCACCTCAACAACCTGGGCATCGAGGTCGAACGCAGCGTCGAGCTGCAGGCCTTCGAGCAATCGCCCGAGGGCGTGCGGGCCATGATCAGAGGCCAGGGCGGCGCCGAAGAGGTTGTCGACGCGTCGTACCTCATCGGCTGCGACGGCGCGCACAGCACGGTCCGGCGTGGTGTCGACGAAGCGTTCCCGGGCGCCGCCGATCCGATCCCGTACCAGACCGCCGATGTCCTGATCGACGGGCCGATCAAGCCCGAGGTCGCGTACCTCTGCTTGCACGATCAGGGGGACGTGTTCATCTTCCTGCTGGACGAGGGCCGGAGGCAGGTCATCGCGACGCTGCCCAAGGACAGCCCCCGCACCGAGCCGCCCACGCTTGAAGAGATGCAGCGCATCATCGATGAGCGGGGCTTCCCCGGCCTCCGCCTGTCCGACGCCCGCTGGCTCGCTATCTACCACACGCACTACCGGCTGGCGCCGCGGTACCGGCGGGGCCGCGTGTTCCTGGCCGGCGACGCCGCGCACATCCACAGCGTGATCGGCGGGCAGGGCATGAACACCGGCATCCAGGACGCCCACAACCTGGCCTGGAAGCTGGCCCTGGTGATGCGGGGCGTTACGCCATCGTGGTGGCTCGACACCTACGAGAGCGAGCGCCGCGGCGTCGCCGCCGACGTGATCGCCTGGACAAAGCGGGCGAATGACAGCCTGACCAGCTTCGCCGAGCTCAGCCCGGCGGAACGCGAACGGTTGCTCAAACACATGGTCGTGCCAGAGAGCGACCGCCTACAAGTCCGCGCCCACCAGGAGGAGATCGACCTCGACTACCGTTCCAGCCGGCTGTGCGTGGCTTCCTCTGACAATGACCCCGGGCCCGCGCCGGGAGCGAGGGCGCCGGACGCGGGACCGATCGTTGTCAACGGCGAGTCAACGACGCTGCTCAAGCGGCTCGGCGCGCCGCTCCACCAGCTGCTGCTCTTCGGACCGCCCGACGCAGGCGCGGGGCAACCTGAGCTCGCGGCCGCCCGGCGAGCGGTCGACGCCCACGGCGACTGGCTGCGTGTGCTGCTGGTCGACGCCAACCACGCACCGGCGCCCAACGGCGTCGTGTACGTGAGTGACGCAGCGGGCGCGCTGCGGCGGGCCTACGCGGGCGACGCGGTGCGGCTGTACCTGATCCGCCCCGACGGCTACATCGCCTACCGGAGCCGGTCGGTTGACCGGTTGGATGACTACGTTGAGCAGGTGCTGAACTGATGCATCGGGGCCGGTGGGGCTCCGGTCTCGGGCCTAGCCGCCACGCATTGCGGAAAATCCCGCCCGATTCTGGGCAACCAGAAGGTAGACGAATCCGCACCTGATGGCGAAAATATAAAAGAAGTTTAGCTGCCCGGCCTTTATCCCTGACGCGCCGGCGGCTGCCTCTCCTCTCGCGGGGCGTCTGCAGGCCGCTGGCTGCAACCCCACCTCCGTCCCGCGAAGACTTCGGAACCAGGCACAGATGAACTACCGGATTCTTGCTCCTTGCGTTGCGCTTTGCTGCGCTGCACTCGCGTGCGGCCGCGCCGACGCCCAGCTTACATTCTCGCTCGCCTGGGGCTGGCAGGGCGACGCCCGGCAGGACGCGGCGTGGACGGCGATGAACAACATCGTCAACCGCTACAACGCCTACGGCGACTTCACCGGCGGCAACGGCAGCCACGTCCAGGCGGCGTACAACCCCGGCGTGCCGACGGCGCAGGCCGGCTACGGCGGGTGGGGCGGCATCATCGAGTACGGCGGCACCTGGCCCAACGACCGCGTCACCATGCACGAGCTGGACCACTGGCTCGGCACCGGCACGTACTCCAACGCCCAGGGCCGGTCGTGGGACGGCCAGCGCGCTGTCAGCATCCTCGAGCAATTCGACGGCGTGGGCGCACGCGTCGGCACCGACGGCGTGCACTTCTGGCCGTACGGCATGAACTACGACAACGAGTGGAGCGAGCTCAACGCGCGGCGGAACGTGGCCCTGGTGTACGCGCTGCGCGCCGACTGGGGCATCGGCTCGACCGCCAACCCCACGGCGTGGAACGCCACCAGCGTCTCGCTGGCCGGCTCCGACCCGGTGGGCCGCTCCGGCTTCAACCACTACAGCTCCTGGAGCGACGGCGAGTTCGCCCACCCCAACGCCGACTACTCCACCGGCGCCCACGACCTCCGCACGCCCAACGGCTACCCCAGCTGGACCTTCGCGGGCCGGTCGCTGACGGTCAACCCGGGCGGGCGGCTGCTGTACAACGGCTGGGGCCACGACGGCCGCGTCACCTTCAAGAACCTGATTGTCGACAACGCCACCGTGCGGCACGACCAGTACGACCTCGACACGTTCCGCCTGGCGGGCGCCGTCACGCTGACGGGCGACGCGACCTTCGACGCGGGGCAGGGCGACATCTTCATCGAGGCCGCGGTCACCGGCGCCGGGTCGCTGGTCAAGACCGGCGCCCACGACCTCACGCTCCAGGCCTCCAACGACTACGCCGGCGCCACCACCATCAGCCGGGGCACGCTGCGGCTGGCGCCCACCAGGCTCGTCGCCGAGTACACGTTCGACAACGTGCGCGGCGACTCGGTGGTCAACCTCGGCGCCGGCGGCGCGCCGATGAACGGCGTGCTCGCCAACGGCGCGACCATCGTCCCCGCCGGCGGCGGCCGCGAGGGCAGCGCCGTCAGCCTGGCCAACGGCGCCTCGGTGAACATCAACAACGGCGTCACGGACCTGGCGCCCGACGGCAACTGGGCCGTCTCGACGTGGATCAAAACCGCCAGCGCCGGCGGCGCCCTCCTCAGCAAGACCAACGGCGGGTGGGAGTACGGCAACACCGCCTTCTTCCTGGGCGACGGCCTCGGCGCCGGCAGCGGCGGCCAGCCCGCCGGCGTCCGCTGGGCGGGCGGGTTCCTCCAGACCCGCGCCCGCGGCACGATCGTCACCGACGACCAGTGGCGCCAGGTGACCTACGTCAACAACGGCGGCGTCTACACCATCTACATCGACGGCGAGCCGCTGATGGCCACCAGGACCGACAGCGGCTTCAGCAATGCCGACATCGGTTCGATGGTGCAGCTGGGCGTGGCCAACAACCCCGGCGACGGCGCTCTGAACTTCAACGGGCTGATGGACTCGGTGCAGATCTATGGTCAGTCCCTCTCGGCCGCACAGGCGATGGCCCTGTACGAGGGGCAGCGGCTCGGCACGCTGCCCTCGACCACGACGGTTTCGGTCGCCAGCGGCGCGACGCTGGACGTCAACGGCGTGACGCAGGAGATCGCCGGCCTCGACGGCGCCGCCGGCTCGAGCGTGCTGCTGGGCAACCGCGGCCACCTGATCGTCAACAGCGCGGCCGACGCCGCCTTCGCCGGCGTGATCAGCGGCAGCGGCGCGGTCACCAAGTCGGGCGCCGGCACGCTGACCCTCGCTGGCGCCAACACCCTGAGCGGCATCACCACCGTGGCCGCCGGCGTGCTGGAGCTCGACGGTCGGATTGGTCCGACGAAGGTGGACGCCGGCGCCACGCTCCGCGGCGACGGCCAGGTCGTCGGCGGCCTGACCCTGGCGGCCGGGTCCACGCTGGCGGTCGACGTCGCCGCCAGTACCGACCTGCTCGCCGTGACCGGCGCCGCCACGCTCGACGGCGTGCTGGACGTCACCCTCGACGCCGGCTTCACGCCCACCCTGAACGACACCTTCACCGTGCTGACGGCGGCCAGCCTGGTCAACAACCTCACCCTCGGCGGGCCCGACGCGTCGCTCTTCAGCTTGATGGCGAGCACCGCCACCGAAGTGATCCTGACGGCCGTCAGCGGCCTGCCGGGCGACTACAACAACGACGGCCTGGTCGACGCCGCCGACTACACCGTGTGGCGCGACAACCAGGGCGCGGCCGAGTGGTCGCTGCCCAACGACTTCAACGGCGGGCCGATCGGCGCCGAGCAGTACGCCGCCTGGCGGTCCAACTTCGGCGCGAACGCCGCGTTCGATGCCGCCGCGGCTAGCGTGCCCGAGCCCACGGCGGCCGTCGCCGCGGCGCTCCTCGCGTGGCCACCCCGCCGGCGTCGCCCACACGCGACCTAGGCAACCGGTGCACTGCCGTTCGCCCTACAGCACACCCGCTCAGCACCTGTGCCGCCGCCAGGCCGATTGTCCCAATCGATTTGTCCAAAAACACGAGCGGAGGGGACAAAACCCAGGGCCTACCTCACCCTACGGTCGCCGTAAGTCCTTTCGCTTCCAACCATTGCGATAAAACCCTCCTGAAAGGCGGGCGGGGTTTTGTCCGATCGGGGGCGCCACAGCGGACCAAACGGACAAAACCTCTGCGGGGCCCGTCGAGCGCGCCACCCGCGCAGCAGCCACCGACCGCGCAGCGCTTCCGCGACGCGTCTGTAGAGGCTCACCGCTACCATTGGAGCACACCAGGTGGCCGGTTTCTACGAAGAACTGGCGAGCAGGCACCGAGCGCAGCGTTCCCGACAGGGCCCCAACCGGCCGTCACCGTAGCGGCCATCACCGGGCGACCAGCTCATCGATGACGCCGTAGCCCATCTCCATCGCCGCGGTCATGCCGGTCGCCAGGGCGGCGTCGCGTTCCTGTGGGGAGGCGTACTCGATCAACGTCACGACGTTGGTCCGCCCGTCCTGCTCTTCGAACGTGAGGGTGACGACCGACTCCCTGACCTCGTTGTCGTCGGGGACGGCGAGCGTGTGCCGCTCGTCCTGAACGATCCTGGCCAGCGGCTCGATCTCACGGAACTCGCCGAACAGCCCGAACTCCATCCCGTCCTCCTCGTTCCGGAACCGGTTCTCGTACCTGCCGCCAACGCGGAAGTCGAACTCGCAAACCGGCATCGACCAGCCGGGGGGTCCCAGCATCCAACGACAAACCATGTCGGGCTCGGTGAACGTCTTCCAAACCGACTCGACGGGCGCGTCGAAGCTGCGGGCGACCTCGACCGTTGTGCTGGAGGGGGTGTTCACGGCGGCGGGCTTCATGGCTTGCTCCTTGTGGTTCCTGCACGCGGACGCGTGCGGTGGTTGTTTCGATCAGCCGGGCGGCTCCGGACGCGCTGCGCTTACCGCTACGCCGCGGGCCGACCTAGAACACGAACTTTACAGGGGCCTCCTGACAGCGTATTGTCAGGAGGCTGTCAGGAATCGCCGCCCCCCCGCCACCACCGTCCGCTGGCACGCCTTATGCGCCGGGCCGACCGCCTGTTCCGAGTTGTCGAGTACTTCAAGGCGCGCCGCGAGGCGGTGACCGGCGAGGAGCTCGCCGCCGAGATGGAGATCGGCGTACGCACCATCTACCGCGACATCGCGGACCTGCGCTCTTCCGGCGTCCCCATCGTTGGCGAGGCGGGCGTCGGCTACCTGCTCAGCCGCGACTACCTGGTCAAGCCGCTCATGTTCGCTGTCGAGGAGCTCGACGCGTTGTCCCTCGGCGCCCAGATGGTCGAGAGCTGGGGCGATCCGGCCCTCGCCCGTTCGGCCCGGCAGGCGATCGACAAGATCGCGGCCGTGCTGCCGGAACAGCTGGCCACCGACGCGAGCCGTTCGGCGGCCTACGCGTGCGCCAGCCGGCGCAAGCCGCCGATCGGCATCGACCTCGCATCCCTGCGGCGGGCGATCCGCAGCAAGCACCGGGCGGAGATCCTCTACGCCGACGAGTCGGGCAAGCAGACCCAACGCCGCATCCGCCCGTTGTGCCTGGTCTTCATCGCGCCGGTCTGGCTGGTCGCCGCGTGGTGCGAGAACCGCCGCGACTTCCGCGAGTTCCGCGTGGACCGCATCCAGCGTTTGGAGATCACCGACGAGCGGTTCCGCGACGAAGCGGGCAAGACCCTCAACGACCTGCAGGAGCGGCGGCGGAAGCAAAGTCGTTAGCCGGGCGCGATGTCGCATTGCCGGCAAGCATGGCTAGCCGTTGTCGCGGGAAGACATGACGCCCGCCAACTAACCTGTGCTGGACGATGAAGTCGACGTGGCTTGGGCAGACGGCCTTCGGTGCCAAGGATGGTCACTCACTTGCACTTTCGAACAGGTTGAAACTGGGATGGGAAGTAGCGTGCAGCGGGGTGGTACAATGCAGGTCCGCGAGTAGAGGTCACCACCTACGCAGATCCGAATGGTACCACTAAGGCCAATGGACGACTTTGACGCCTTTATCGAGCTCGTTAATGACGTTTGTCGCCGTCCACGCATGTTGACCCTGAACGGGACCTTCGGCGAAGTCGCAGCGTTATTCACCGGAATCGAGATTGCCTCTCAAGCCTCTTCAGATGGCGACATCGAGAAACGAGCCATAAACGACTTCATCACTGCGAGGCTCTTGGTGCCATCCAAGCTTTGGTGGCCTGGTGCCGTCCGCATGGTCGCAGCAGATGACGAGGAAGCAATAGAGAAGGTTCGCGAACTTCTGACAGAGTTTGCGAACCTACGGAAATCTAAGTCGCGAAAGGAAGTAGTCGAAGAGGCTCAACTCGCAGCATCGAAGTACGTCGAACCTGAACCAGCGAAGGTCTGGAGGCGTTTTCTCGCCGCACGGTACACTGCCAATCAAGCAGAGATTGAACCACTCATAGTGCCGCACCCTAAAGCGAACGTATTCTGGGAGCGAGATGCCACTCCAGCTGATATAGCTGCTCAGCTGAACCTAATGTCGGACGCCTACATCGTTTCCGTATCCAGCGGTTCCGTCGAGTCAGGCCACGTGACGCTGATTACCGAGCTTGGGAAGTTCGATGCGTACTTGGTTGATAATGCCTGGCGAATTAATGCTGAGCCGTTGATTGAGAACGACAGAAAGAACCGCGAGCCGGGACCTCAGTAGCGGTGGGAGGCGGCATCGTTCTCAGGACGCAACGGTCGGCCTCCCGATTCACCAACCTGCACAGGTGGCGTCGACCCAAGCATTAAGGGGTTGGTGTCAAGAATGCCTCCGCCGGGCGCCACTGCCAGCTCGTCTGGCAGTGCGAAGTGGGGGCCTGGTTTCCACTGCCGGACAAGCCGGACAGTGGCGCACTTCCATCGTCGCTAGCGATCGGAATCTTTGTCGCTGGATTCTGCATCGGATTGAAACGCCGACGCGGGGCGCTATGCTCACACGCCGTAGCAGGTGAGCATGCTTTGCGTTGCATCGCCGCCACGCATGCCGAGCCGTTGTCGCGGGGAGACAAGACGTCCGCCACCCTAACCTGCGCTGGACGATAAATCCTGCGCACTTTCGATGATCCTGAAATTGACCGAGGTTGTGACAACCTCAGCGGGTTCGCTGCCGCCCTCCGGCGCCGTGGACGACGCAACCTCGCTCAGTTGTTCGATCCCCAAGAAATTGGCTCTGCTCTCGGACATGCGTCTTGCTAACGCCGCAAACACGCAAAGTCGACCAATCGCTTTCCAATCAAAAGCACCGGTATGAGGGAGAACTCTATCAGTGGCGTTGGAGACCCATGCGGGTACGCTCGTCGCGAAACCCCTGTTGTGGGCAAGATATCAAGTAGAATAGTGCGTGGCTGCGAGTGTCACGGTCCACAAGAGAAGCGTTTTGTGGGCGCGATCGCCCTCTCGCACAGCAATTGGTTTCTCGGGTCGTCTTAGTTCCCTACTGTGAGCGAGTTCAACATGCTCTACCTACGCGCCGTACTCGTTGTGGCGATTGTGACGCTGCTGACGCGCACCGCTTTATGCCTTCCACCTGAGGTCGGCGCTCAGGATACCAACGCTGAACGCATGTCTTGGTGGCTGGACGCGAAGTTTGGCATGTTCATTCACTGGGGCGTCTACTCTCAAGCGGGTGGCGAGTGGAACGGCGAGACCGGTCACCACGAATGGCTGCAGCTCACGGCAAAAATCCCGTTGGCGGAGTACACAGAGTTCGCAAGCTCGTTCAATCCTTCGAAGTTCGACGCCAACGAGTGGGTTACGATTGCCAAGCAAGCGGGGATGAAATACCTGGTGGTCACGGCGAAGCACCACGATGGGTTCGCGATGTACGACTCCCCGTCAAACGATCACAACATCGTCAAAGGAACCTCCTACGGCCGTGACCCGCTGAAGGACCTGGCGGAGGCGTGCCACAAGCACGGCGTCCGCTTCTGCGTCTACTATTCCCTGGGCCGCGATTGGGAGGACCCCGATGTGCCTACTGGATGGGGTGACCGACTCGGATGGCGAAGCAACCTCATCGACTATCCAGACGAGGAGAGCAAGGTCTTCCAGCGGTATTTCGACCGCAAAGTCAAGCCGCAGGTTCGCGAACTGCTCACCCAGTACGGGCCTATCGGCGTGATGTGGTTTGACACCTTCGAGCAGATCGAGCCGCACCAGAGCAAAGAGCTGATTGCGATGATCCGAGAGTTGCAGCCCAATTGCATCATTAACGACCGCGTCGGCCGGGGGCTGGGCGACTACAAGACGGCTGAGCAAGAGATCCCGTCCCGTTCTTCGAACATGCCGTGGGAAACGTGCATGACGATTAACGATCACTGGGGCTACAACAAGGCTGATGAGAATTGGAAGAGCGCCGAGAAGCTGCTTCGGAACATGATCGACGTCGTCAGCAAAGGAGGCAACTACCTACTCAATGTCGGCCCTACAGGAGAAGGCGTCATCCCCGAATCGAGCGTCGAGCGTCTCAGTGAAATGGGACGCTGGCTCGGAGTGAACGGTGAAGCGATCTACGGATGCGGCCCAACGCCGTTCGGTGAGGAGATCGCCTCATTCCAAGAACGCGTGAAGAACGAACGCGGCAAGCCACAGTCCAGAACTGGATGGCAGTGGCGAGCGACCACCAAACCGGGCAAACTCTACGTGCATGTATTTGAGTGGCCGATCGGTGTGATGAACCTCCCTGCAATCGACGAGAACGTGACGCGAACCTACCTGCTTGCCGATCCCAACGAGACAGCCCTTGCTTTCAAGCAATCTGCGAGCGGCGTCTCGATCACACTGCCCGAAACACCGCCGGACCAAATCGCAAGCGTGATATGCTTAGAGCTTGAGTGATCTGGTGCGATCTCTTGGCAGAACAAGAGGCTTGTCGAACCAATCTGTATCGGGGTCTTCTATGACGCGACTATTCCTGGTGGCCGGAGGCTTCCGCATTACGCGTTGAGTGACGCATAGTGAAATCCTGCCTCGCTCCATGTCGATTGGACGCCGCTGAGGAACAGCGGTGCTTACGCCCGCCAAGAGTCCCGAGAGGATCAAGTCTGCCGAGGTTGGACCAACCGCCCGGAGTTGCGCCCGGGGCTAATGCGCCGCGATGTGCTCAACCTCTGTCACCAGAGCGATCCTCTAGCTGCGGTCGGTGTACATCACCTCAGCGAGTTGAGCCGAACCCTCTTGACCACCGGCGTGAAACACCGACGCAGCTCCGATCGAACGTGCGACTAGGCTTCGGGCGCCATGCTCCTATTGCATCGCCGAGCCGCCCAGATGGTTCGCACCACCGCACTTACCCGCTTCGAGTTCCGGCATGGGTACGACCTTTGTAACGATCGACCAGTCAAGCGGCTTCTGGATGCAGGACAGCGTCCTCGAACTGTGGCTGCGACTGCTCGCTCTGAATGTCGAAGAATCGCCAGACGACGAATCCATCGGCCGCCGAATCCGAGACCAGTGGCTTCTTGCATCCAAAGGGTTTTTCGGTGGCCACGTCCCGCACGGCCTCGAATCGTTCGCAAGCACGGAGGACGGCCGCTGGGTTATTCGCGTCGCGATTGAATCGTTGATGTCCAGGCTGAGAGATGCCCCCCGAGAGCTCAACGGACCAACGCTGGACTTGCTCGGAGTTGACGGCGCGAGCTTTGTCGACCCGATTGAAACCCGGCGACTCGTCGAGGTGGGCAACGCGTTCCTACAGCTCATGGACGGCAAGATCACGTCCGATGCCAGCTCGACCGAGTTCATGCCGGGCTCTTCGAGGCATGAGGCTTAGCCGTTAACACACCATCCGAAGCGAGGAACCGGGGGCGAGTCACCACCATTTCGGGTAGTTGCGAAGCTGACGATACATATGCACGAGCTCAAGTGTGTAGGTGTTCATCGTGAACCGCAGTTTGCCCAGTTTGGTCGTGTCGGTGGCCGTGAAAATCAAAATGACGTTATCGCCATCAAGCGAAACTTCAAGTACGGGGTGATCGCTCATGTTCTTCAGTGATGCGAATCCGTGTGTCGAGTTCAACAGAGTTCCGAGCTGCGTTTCAAAAGCACGTAGTGATTGATTGAGAAACCAACACTTGCGGATTGCGAAGCGATGCTGCTGGAACGGCATGTTCCACACGAAGGAAATGTCAAATGCCACGGATTCGGGTGTATCTGCGGCGTCAACCGGATCGAGTTGGAGTTCTGCCTGACCGTCTTGGATTAGCGTCAGAGTCGAAGTACTTGTAGGTTCCTGGGGCATAGACAGCCGCCTGACTTTACTCTTGTGGACACGAGTCGGCATCGGCAAACGCTTGTGGTCTCAACTCAAGAGGATCGTATCACACAGACGCTTCGGACCCGTCTCACGTGTCTTTAGCGTCTCTGTCCTCCACGCCTCCCAAACCACCCTTCAAACGGTTCAATCTCTGCCCAAATTCAGATCTTGACTGTAAACCGCCACAGACAGCCCGCTTGGTTACTATCGGCGCTCCGCCCCAGCCCGGATTGATGCCCCGCAATCGTCACGGCTGTTTCGCAAAACCGCTCCGGCGTGAAACGCCGACGCAGCTCCAACTCAAGGTGCGAGTCGATGCCCCACCAACAAACAAGGCCCCGTGGAAACCACGGGGCCTTGGTGAGCATCGGTGTTCGCCGGCGGCGGGTTAGATCTCCAGCGAGATCTTCTCCTCCTTGGCCGCGGCGCGGAGCTTGTTGAGCGCCCGCACCTCGATCTGGCGGATCCGCTCCTTGGTGACGCCCATCTCGGCGCCGACCTCTTTGAGGGTGAGCGGCTCCTTCGAATGATCCAGGCCGAACCGCGAGCTGACGATCTGCTGCTCCCGCTCGTCCAGCTTCCGCAGCAGCCGCGTGATCTTGGCTTCCCGGTCCTTCTGGGCCGACTCGTGGATCAGCGGGTTGTCGCGCCGCTCCTCGGTAGCCGCGAACAGCTCGTCGTGGCTGGTGCGGAACCGGTCGCGGTGCTTGAACTCGCCAGGAATCGTGCGGGCGAAGTTCTTCATGATCGCCCAGCTGGCGTACGTGCTGAACTTGTTGCCGCGGGCGAAGTCGAACTTCTCGATCGCGCGAAGCAGTGACATGTTGCCGTCGGACACCAGCTCGAAGAAGTTCTGGTCCGCCGACACGTGCCGCTTGGCGATCGACACCACCAGCCGCAGGTTGCAGCGGGCGATCTGGTTCTTGACCTCCACCGCCTGCTCGGACATCTGCTCGATCTCGTCCATCAGGGCCGACTTGGGCCGCTCGACGTCCAGCTCCTCGCGGAGCTTGGCCGCCTTGTGCTTCAGGTAGTTGTACTTGCGGAACAGGTGGCCCTCCTGCTCGCGGGTCAGCAGCGGCATCTCGTACAGGCTGGCCAGGTACGGCGGCAGGTCCGAGGGCCGACGCACCTTCTTGGCGGGCTGGTCGGACTCGGGCATCTCGCCCAGGCACGCGTTGTCGGCGCCCTTGCGGGTGAACCGCGGGTTGGGGATGTAGTCGAGGTCGAGCTCCATGATCCGCTGCGCGCGGACCTCGTTGATCACCCGGTAGATGGTGGTCTTGGTGCGGCCGTACCGCTTGGTGAGCTTGTCGACCGACACGCCCCGCCGCGAGTCGCGGTAGATCTTCGCGCGCTGCGAGTCCTTCAGCGGGCCCTTCACGTCGGGGAAGATCGCCAGGTCGGGGTGCTTCTGGTCGAACTGCTTGAGCGCGGCGCGGATGGTCTCGACGCTGCGGCCGGAGCGCTTGGCGAGCTGGCGGGAGACCTCGGCCTGGCAGCTGCCGTCGCTGGCGAGCCGGCGGGCCTGCTCGAGCAGCTCGTTGCGCTGCTCGTCGGTCAGCTGGCTGAAGCGGGCGCCGCGTTCGACGCGGTCGCGGTTGGACTGCACAAAGCGGTCGACGCTGCTCCGCAGGAAGCCGACCCGCTTGCGGCCGTCGAACACGAACCGGCGGCTCACCAGGCCCTGCTCGCGCCAGCGGCTGATGGTCTTGGTCGAGACGTTGAACTGCTCGGCCAGCTGGTCCACGGTCAGCACCGGCTCGCCCATGGCGTCGGCCGGCAGGTCGGTGGCGTCGGACAGGTCCTCGATGAACAGCCGCAGGTCGTGCAGCAGGTCCTCGCCCTGGATCTTGAACAGGCTGTCCTCGGCGGGGCGGTAGCCGGTGATCCGGAAGAAGACGAAGTCGAACGGGTACTTCTTGTCGGGGTCGATCTCGGCGACCAGGCGCTCGGCGGCCTCGATCTGCTCGAGCCGCTTCTCGCGGGGCGCGTACCGCACCTGCTGGTCGCGGAATTGGTCCAGGATGGAATGGGTGTATGCGCGTTGCATGGCGTGGGCCTTCTCCTCTCCCTCAAGCGTGTAGTTCGCCGCGTCCCTCCTCTGCTTGCTACCAAGCAGCTAGCAATTCTCTTGCCGCTGCCCGTTTTGGGTTCCCTGCGGCCGCCGCGTCTGCCGGACGGGACGGGCCGCTCCTCCGCCGGGGCGCCGTTGCCCCTGGCGTTGAATAACGCAAGCTCAGCCGCCGCCCCCCAACGACTCGTGCGTTGGGCCCCGTAGCTGGCTAGCAAAGCGGGTCAAGCCTGCTAGCGGGGTAGGGCGGCATTTGTTGTACGCAGGTAAGTCGCTTGGGGTCGAGAGAAAGTTCACCGGTTCGCCAATCCGACGGCCTCCGAGCCGTGGTGATGGCGCCCATGGATTCCACTTAAACCCTAGCATATTCACGACTTAGTGGCATCCCCCCACTCCGCTAGACAGCTGGGGAAACCGCCAGAACCCCGCTGTTTCGGGGGGAATTCTCGCGGGCGTCCCGCCGCGGGGCGGCTTTGTCGTGAATTCTGCCGCCGCGGATGGACGATTCACGATAAGCAGCCCGGCTGCGCTAACCGCTACCGATTCTCATCGATCACGAGGTCTTCGATGTCTCGCTCCCTCTCCGCCGCCCTGGCGGCGTTTGTTGGTCTGTCCGCGGCCACCCTGAGCGCTGCCGACTACAACCTGACCGCCGCGCCGCCAGCCGACCAGGCCTTCCAGGTCGAGGTCCAGCTGAAGGTGGGCGGCGACATTACCATCCGCGACCCCGACGCCAAGCCGGCCGACAAGCCGCCCAAGGACGGGGAACCCGCGCAAGAGGCGGTCAAGAAGCTGCCGATGAGCGTCGAGGGCAAGCTGGCCTACGAGGAGGCGCCACTCGCCGATAAACAGTCCGCCCGCCACTACAGCGTGGCGATGGCCACGATCAAGGTCGGCCAGGGCGGCAAATCGCCGTCGCTGCCCGACGGGCGGCGGCTGCTGGTCGCCAACCACACCGAGCAGGGCGTGAAGCTCGCCAGCCCGGGCGGGCCGCTCACCCGCGAGCAGCTCGACCTGGTGGACGTGGTGGGCGGCACCCCGTTCCTGGACGGCCTGCTGCCCGGCGAGACCGTCGCCGAGGGCAAGGCCTGGAACGTCGGCGCCGAGGTGATGGGGCCGCTGCTGGGGCTCGACTCGGTCAGCGTGTGCGAGGTCTCGAACGTGGTGGACGAGGGCGCCGCCAGCTACGTCAAGTTCCAGGTGGCCGGCGTCGTGCACGGCGAGGTGGAGGGCGCCCCGACCGAGTTCGACATCCGCGGGCTGGGCCTGTTCGACCGCCGGATCAACCGCGTCACGCGGCTGAACCTGGCCGTCAAGGAGAAGCGCTCCCTCGGCCCGGCCACGCCCGGCTTCATCGGCGTGGCGAAGGTGAACATCAAGCGCGAGCCGATCACCAAGCCGGAGTTCCTCACCGCCCAGGCGATGCAGCAGGCCCGCGGCAATTCGCTGGACCTGCTGGTGCTGCCGTCCAAGGACCTGGGCTTCGAGTTCCACCACGACCGGGGCTGGTACCTGGCCTCGACGCAGGGCCCGCGGGTCTCGCTGCGGCGGGTGCACGAGGGGAACCTGGTCGCGCAGGCCACGCTGACGCGCATGCCGGCCAAGGCGGGCGTGAAGCCGTCGCTCGCCCAGTTTGAGCAGGACGTGCGGGCCAATATTGGCGCCGCGATGACCGAGATGGTCTCGTCGGGCGAGTGGGTCAACCAGGCCGGCTGCGGCTGCCTGGGCGTGATCGCCCGCACCAAGGTGGAAGACATCGAGCTGGAGCACCGGCACTACCTGGTGCGCTCGCCCGAGGACGGCAAGACGGTGTCGCTGGTCGTGACCCTAGCCGCCGGCGACATGGCCGCCGTCGCGGACGCCGACCGCCTGCTGGCCGACGCCGCCCGGCCGCTGGGAGCAAAGGTCGCCGTAAAGCCGACCACGAAGCCCGCCGCCAAGTAGCCGATTCTCGGTGCTCGGGCGATCCGGCAGGCGTTGAGGTCTACCACAGCGCATAAGAAAGGCCACCGAGTTGCGGGGACTCGGTGGCCTCGTCTGGGGCGGGAATCGAAAGGGTGGGAACTTGTCGTGTGGGGCGGATCGCTTACCGGGCCGCTTGGGTCCCGCCGGCGTCGGCCGCGTGGCCGCCCCTGATCTCTTCTACCGAAAAAACAGATATGCATCCGGTGTGCCAAACGGCTCTCGGCGTGCCGCGGCCCGGGGGGCCCTCGCTGCAAGTCGTTGCCGCAGTAGGGCTTTGTAGGTGGGTTCCCATCCCCGGGGCGAATCGGAAGAATGGTCGCACACGGTGCTAGCGTGTAAGGGAGGGAGCAGTGGTTTGTAGAACCTTCCAAACTGGCTCGAACTGAGCCACCCCGCGCGGCGTATGGTAGCACGGTCGCCGCCCGGCCTGCTGCTCCTCCCATCGAGTCCCCGGCGTGCCCACCCTCTCCGTCCGAGCCCGATCGCCGCGATGCTGACCCTCACCGACGTCAAGAAGTCGTACCGCGAGCCCGGCGGCGACCGCATGCCGATCCTCGACGTGCCCCACTTCGAGGTGCAGCAGGGGGAGCAGGTGGTGATCCGCGGCCGCAGCGGCTGCGGCAAGACCACGCTGCTCAACGCCATCAGCGGGCTGACCACCATCGACAGCGGCGCCATCACCATCGCCGGCGTGGAGGTCACACGGCTGCCCGAGTCCGGCCGCGACCGGTTCCGCGCCCGCAAGCTCGGCTTCGTGTTCCAGACCTTCAACCTGCTGCCCGCGTTCACCGCGGTGGAGAACGTGATGTTGGGCATGACGTTCACCGGCCAGCCCAAGGACCGGGGCAGGGCGGAGGAGCTGCTGGGGAAGGTCGGTCTGGGGCACCGGCTGCACCACAAGCCGCAGGCGATGAGCGTGGGCGAGCAGCAGCGGACCGCCGTGGCCCGCGCGCTGGCCAACAAGCCGATCCTGCTGCTGGCCGACGAGCCGACCGCCAACGTCGACCCGGCGCACCAGCAGCAGGTGGTCGACCTGCTCCGCGAGGTCTGCCGCGACGAGAACGTGGCGATGCTGCTGGTGACCCACTCGCCGGAGGTCTCCGACCAGTTCGACCGGGTCGAGCACCTCGAAGAAGTAAACCGCGTCGTCGCCGCCGTCAGCCACTAGCCGCCAACCACCAGCCACCCACTCCCCATGAGCTTCTGGACGATCGCCTGGCGTAACATGTGGCAGCGGGCGTTGGCGTCGTCGCTGACGGGGCTGTCGATGGCGCTCGGCGTGGCGGTGATGATCTGCGTGATCGTGATCCACAGCGTGGCGGTGCGGCAGTTCAGCCAGGACGCGGCCGGGTACCACCTGATCATCGGCAGCGGCAAGGGGAGCAAGACCGACCTGGTGCTGAGCACCGTGTTCCACGTCGGCACGCCGCTGTTCCCGGTGCCCTACGCCTACTACCGCGACTTCACCGACGGCAAGTACGCCGACGTCACCAAGGTGGCCATCCCGTACTGCCTGGGGGACAGCTACGAGGCGAACGGCAAGCTGTTCCGCGTGGTGGGCGTTACCCGTGACCTGTTCGACAAGATCCAGTTCGGCACCAACGCCGACGGCAGCCCCCGGGTGTACGAGTTCGCCGAGGGGCAGAACTTCAAGACCGACAAGCCGTTCCAGGCGGTGGTGGGGTCGATCGTCGCGCAGCAGGCGGGGCTCAAGGTCGGTTCCACGTTCAACCCGACGCACGGCATCAGCGCCGAGGGCGACAAGCACGAGGCGTTCGAGATTGTCGGCGTGCTGGAGCCGACCGGCACCGCCAACGACCGGGCCGTGTTCGTCAACATCGAGGGCTTCTACCTGCTGGCGGGGCACTCGCTTTCCAAGCCGCACGAGGGGATCGAGACCCCGCCCCCGCCCGCGGCCGACTCCGAGCTCAAGGGCGTAGTGTCGCAGACCAGGCTGTACGACAACGAGGGCGGCGAGGTCGAGCCGCTGCCGCCGGAGCTGCGGGAGGTGACCTCCATCCTGGTGCTGTGCAACAACGCGTTCGGGCCCAACAGCCTGATCTACTCCATCAACAAGGACGCCACCCGCAGCGCCCAGGCCGTGGCGCCGGGCGGCGTCGTGACAAAGCTGCTGGAAGAGATTGTCGGCCCGGTGCAGGTGGTGCTGCTGGTGCTGACCATCATGATCGTGGTCGTGGCGTCGATCAGCATCCTGGTGAGCATCTACAACTCGATGAGCGAGCGGAGCCACGACATCGCCGTAATGCGGGCGCTGGGCGCCAGCCGGGTGGCCGTGATGCTGATCGTGCTGTTCGAGTCGATCCTGCTGTCGGTCGCCGGCGGGCTGGCCGGAATCCTGCTGGGCCACCTGATCATCGGCGCCGCGGCGCCCTACGTGGTCGAGACCACCGGCGTGCGGCTGGCCGTGTGGGAGTTCGACCGGCTGGAGCTGATTATCATCCCCGCTTTGGTGGTGCTGGCGTCGCTGGCGGGATTCCTGCCGGCGCTCTCGGCCTACCGCACCGATGTCGCGCGGGCGCTGAGCGGGACACGCTAGCCGGCGAGCAACGCCGCGCTGGGGCAAGCCGCCTAGCAGCGGCACGGGCAAACAAACTCTAGCGGACAACCCAAGCCCTCCCCCACGGGGGAGGGCGGATCGATGCGGCTTGGGGTTCGGCTCCCCCTGCGCGTAGAATAAAGGCCCGCTGTAAGCAACGCGTCTACCCACACAGGTGACCCCATGCGTCGTCTCGCCGCACTGCTGCTGATCCTCGCCCTGCTGGCCGCGCCACACCGCGCAGCCCGCGCGTGCCCGTTCTGCTCGGCCGAACAGAGCACCCTGACCGAGGAGCTCGACGCCAGCGACGCCGCCGTGATCGCTCGGCTGGTCCGCGCGGCCGCGCCGATCGAGGCCGCCAACGGCCCGCTCGACCCCGACGCCGGCAAAGCGGGCTTCAAGGTGGACCACGTGTTGTTCGGCGACGGCCTGCAAGCCGGCCAGACCGAGATCGACGCGATCTACTTTGGCGAGCCCGACCAAGACGCCTCGTACCTGATCCGCGGGTCGGGCGAGCCGTACGAGTGGGCCATCCCGCTCAAGCTGACCGACACCGCCGTGGAGTACATCAAGCGGCTCCAGACGCTGCCCGAGGCGGGCGTCGAGCGGATGGCGTTCTTCCAGGACTACCTGCAGCACGAAGACACCATGCTCGCCCAGGACGCGTACGACGAGTTCGCCCGCGCGCCTTACCCGGTGGTCAAAGGGCTCAAGGACCAGATGAACCGCCAGCAGCTGCTGGCGTGGATCGAGGACCCCGCGGTGAGCCCGAGCCGCCGCCGGCTGTTCTTCACGATGCTGGGCGTCTGCGGGACCGACGATGACATCCCCCGCCTGGAAGCGATGCTGGTGTCGGACTCGCGGCGGCTGATCCCCGCCGCCGAGTCGGCGGCCGCGGCGTCGTTTGTCGCCGGCGGGCCGTTGGCCGGCGCGCTGTCGATCGAGGCGGTGCGGCTCGACGAGCGCCGCAAGAAGCTCGGCCTGGACGCCATGATCGCCTGCTACCTCACGCTCCGCGGACCCGAGGGACTCGACCTGATCGACGAGCGGTTCCTGTCGGGCGACAAGATCGGCGGCAAGTCGGCCGACTACTCGCACATCTACTCGGCGCTGATGGCGCTGAGGTTCCTGGCCGAGGAATCCGACCTCGTGCCGCAGGACCGCGTGATCGCTTCGGCCCGGCTGCTGCTGGACAACCCCGACTTCGCCGACCAGGTGATCCCCGACCTGGCCCGCTGGGAGGACTGGTCCGTGCTCGAGCGGCTCGCCGACATGTACCGTCAGGCCGGCGAGGAAGACTCCGGCGTTCAAAAGTACGTCCGCGAGCCGATTATCACGTACCTGGACGTCGCGGCCGAACAGGAAGGCGAGCTGGCCGAGCGGGCCAACGCCGCGCTGGCGTCGATCGAGGAGCTCGACCCGGCCGCCGTGAAGCGCGCCCGCAGCCTACGGGCGTTCGGTTTTCTCGCCCAGGCCCGCCCCAAAGTCGGCGCCGAAGCCGACGCCCGGCCCACCGGCCTGAGCAGCGTGGGCGACGAGCCGGTTGTGCTGGCCGAGGACGTGCCGACCGAGGATCTCGCAACCGATGAGACCGACGGCGACGACCTGCCGGACCCGGCCGCCTTCACCGCGGGCGCGCCCAGCAAGGAACCGTCCGCCCCGGAGCCCGACGCCGACGACCTGCAAGAAGTCATGCCCGCGGAACCCGCCGAAGGCGTGACCAAGAGCAAGGCCGCTGAGGAGAAGGCGCTGGCGGACACCGAACCGGTCCCCGACGAAGCGCCGGCCGAGCCCGCCGCCCAGGCGGTGGCGGACCTGGAGGAGCTGCCCGATCCCCCGAGCCGCACGCTGCTGATCGCCGCGCCGACCCTGGCCGGCGTGCTCTGCTTCGGTCTGTTCTGGGTGATCCTCCGCAGCGGGGAGTAGCGGCCACCGCAGGCGGCTACTTCCGGCGGGCCCGGAAGAAGTCTGTCAGCACCTGGCCGCACTCGGCGGCGAGCACCCCGCTGCTCACCTCGACACGGTGGTTGAGCCGGTCGTCGGTGAGGATCTGGTACAGGCTGTCCACCGCGCCGGCCTTCGGGTCGGCGGCGCCGTAGACCACGCGGGGGATGCGGGCCTGGACGATCGCGCCGGCGCACATCGGGCAGGGCTCCAGCGTGACGTACAGCGTGCAGCCCTCCAGCCGCCAGGCGTTCAGCGCCTGCGCCGCCTGGGTGATGGCGATCATCTCGGCGTGGGCGGTGGGATCGCGGAGCGACTCGCGTTCGTTGCGGGCCGCTGCCAGCACGCGGCCCTCTGCTATAATGATCGCTCCCACCGGGACCTCGCCGGCCGCCGCGGCTTCGGCCGCCTGGCGCAACGCCTCCCGCAGGTAGTGTTCGTCGGTCTGCTCGTGCACGCGCGGGCCTCTCCCTGTTGATTCCACCGCCACCGCTCCCCGCGACAGCCCGGCTACGCCAACCATCGTGACGCCCGCCTCCGATCTCCGCCGCCGCTGGGTCGCCACGCTCGAGAAGCACGCTCCGTGGCTGCTGGCAGTCTACCTGCTAGTCCTGTTCTCCGCGACGCACTACCCGCAGGACCTGCTGGCGGCCGCGCCCGTCAACGGAACGGACAAGATCCTCCACGTGCTCTCGTACGCGTTGACAGCCGCGCTGGTGACGATGCGTGTCCGCGGCTTGTCCCCGGGCGTGACTATTGTGGTCGCGACGCTCATCACCATCGCGATTGGGCTGTTCGACGAGGTCACCCAGCCGATCTTCAATCGCATGTACGACCCGCTCGACCTCGCGGCCGACCTGGTCGGCGCCGTGGTCGGGAGCTGGGCGTGGCTCTCGATCCGGCGGGCCGCAGCGGAAGCCCAGCAGGCCTAGATCGCGGCGGCGTCACGCCCTTCAGCTAGGGCTTCGAGTGGTGGACGTGGATCGTGCGCCCGGTCCACCACCGGTAGAGCACCTCGATCAAGAGCGCCGCCGCGACCAGGCCGCCCAGGATCGCCAGCTGCCGCAGGCTGTGGGGACCCTGCTCGATCTGGACGCACATCAGCGCCAGCGCCGCCGCGCAGCTCGCCGCACCCAGCATTGACACCCACCGCCGCGCGCCGGTCTGGCCCGCCAGCCGCACGCTCGCGACGTTCACCGCCAGGAAGATGAACAGGAACCCCGCGCTGCCCATCGTGGCGATCGCGTCCAGCGGGACGAGGTTCGCCAGCAACAGCCCTACCACCGCAAGCAGGAACGTGCCCTCCAATGGAAGTCCGCGGATCTGGCGTTCAAACTCCTGCGGCAGCTCGCCCGACCGGGCGACCGTGTAGGTCAGCCGGCCGGCGCTGTACAGCGTGGCGTTGATAGCCGACCCGCACGCCAGCACGGCGGCCAGGGCGATCAACGCGTGCCCGGTTGGGCCCATGATCTTCTCGGCCACGGCCGCCAGCGCGTGGTCGCCGGCTGCGGCGGCCTCGGCGTACGGCAGGTGGCCAACCGTCACGGCGACGATGAGCACGTAGAACACGATCGCCGCGGCCACGCCGCCCAGGTACGCGATCGGCAGCGACCGGCGGCGGTCCCGCACCTCGCCCGACGCGTTGGCGATCAGCTCGAAGCCCTCGTAGTTGAAGAACACGACCATCGCCCCCGAGACGACCGACAGCGGAGGCACGTAGTTCTCCGGCGCCAGCCGTTCCCACGCCATAGGCGTGGCCAGGCCGACCGCGACCAGCAACAACAGCAGGACCATCTTCGCCAGGTTGAGCGCGTTCTCCGACCGGATGACCACCGATCCTCCCAGCACGTTCGCGGCCGTCAGCGCCACCAGCGCGCCGCTGGCAATCACCCGCCGCCACAAACCGGCTTCGTCGGCCGGGAAGAAGCTGGCGCCGTAGCTGCCCAGCGCGTACGCGTAGATCGCCACCAGCACCATGTAGCTGAAGCAGAGCAGGATGTTCGACGCGCCGGTCAGCACGCCGGTCCCGAAGCCGCGGTTGAGGAACTCCACCGTCCCGCCCTCGCCGGGGAACGCGACAGAGAGCTTGAGGTACGAGTAGCTGGTCAGGAGCGCCACCACCCCGGCCGCCACGAACGCCAGCGGGACCGCGCCCTTGGTGAGCTGCACGGCGAGCCCGGTGGTGGCGAAGATGCCGCCGCCCACCATGCCGCCGATGCCGATCGACAGCGTCGAGAGCGTGCCGAGCTTGCCGGACCCGTCACTCATCCGATGCCCCAACTATTCCGACAACCGCGTGCTGGACTGCGCCCGCACCGAGACGCCTACCGCTCGGCCGGGAAGACCCGCGACCACGCGTCCTTCATCCCGACGACCACCCAGCCGTTCTTCTCCGCCTCGTCCATCAGCTCCTGGGGGAACGTGCCGATCTTGGAGTCGGGCAGGCCGCCGGCCGGGCCGTAGGCGTACTCGCGTTCGGCGTC
The DNA here is from genome assembly GCF_007859765.1 of Posidoniimonas corsicana. Lineage (NCBI taxonomy): Bacteria > Pseudomonadati > Planctomycetota > Planctomycetia > Pirellulales > Lacipirellulaceae > Posidoniimonas > Posidoniimonas corsicana. Next base: position 2,286,610 of record NZ_SIHJ01000001.1, on the reverse strand, counting down.
GTTGTGGTAGACCAAGAGGCCCAGGCCGGGGCGGTCGCCGCCGGTGGCGTACTGCAGCATCTCGCGGTCGCCGCTGGAGTTGCCGAACGCCAGGATCGGCCGCTGGCCGATGTGCTGGTTGATGCCGACCGGCTTGCCGGCCTTGTCGTCGACAAAGTTGATCTCCGGCAGCCGCATGACAACGGGCCGCCCGTCCTTCATTTCAAACTTGGTCGCCACGCTCGAGCCAACCACCTGCGGCGGGGCGATGCCGTACACCCGTTCGGTCCAAGGGCGCATGAATTCAATGCCGCCGCCCGACACGATGAAGGTCTTGAACCCGCTGGAACGCAGGTACTCCAGCAGCTCGAGCTGCGGCTGGTAGACGCACTCGGTGTAGACCCGCTTGAACCGCGGGTGCTTGGCCTGTGCGATCCAGTCGCTGGCGGTCTGCGCGAACTCCTCGCTGGTCATGCCGGCGTGGGTCGCGGCGATGATCTCCAGCAGCGATTGCTTGGCGTCGGTCTTCAGCGCGGCGAGGTCGCCCTCCAGCACGGCCTTGAACGGCTGCGTGGTCTTCCACTCGGGGTGGTCGGGCGCGAGCGCCTTAATCCGGTCGAGGGCGAAGACGAGCTGCGTGTACATCGGCTGCTCGACCCACAGGGTGCCGTCGTTGTCGAAGGTGGCGATGCGGTCTTTGACTGGCACGAAGTCGGGCGAGGTCTCGTCGGTCACCTTGCCGACAAACTGGAGAATGGCCGACTTGGCCGGCCCCTCGTTCCAGGAGGGCAGGGGGGCGGGACCGGTTGCCAGGGCTTGGCGCCACCCGGCAGAGGCAGACAAGGCCGCCAGCACAAGACAGATACGGGCGTGGGTTCTCATGGCGACGTTCGGGCTCCGGATGGGTCGGGCGGAAAAAAACCGCGATTGGCCACGGCAGGTTGAAACGCGGCGGGCCCCTGCTGGCAGGGGCCCGCCGCTGACGGACGCGTTATGGGTCGACTCTCAACTGGCGGCTACTGGCCGGTGCGGTTGGCCAGGGCCTTCTCCACCTTGGTCTTGACCGCCTCAAGGTTGAAGCTTGCGCCGGGCTGCATCGGCGGGTAGTCCACGGCGGTCTTGGCCAGCTTTGCCACCTCTTGCTGCACAAACACGAACCGCCAGAACTCGTAGGTCCACCAGTTGGCGGCGTACATCGAATCGCCGATGTTCATCTTTTCAAACGGGTCGAGCCGCAGGTTGTAGATGCCCGGCCAGTCCAACTTGACCTTCGGGCCGAACCAGCCGCCGGGCTGATCGATGAACACGTACTTGTAGTCTCCGACCCGCGCGGCCGCGAGGGTCGACTCGGTGAAGTACCACAGCTCGTTGCGGGCCGATTCGCCGCCGTTGGTCAGCAGCTCGGTCTGGTCGTAGCCGTCCAGGTGGACCTTGTACTCTTTGCCGTTGAGCTTCTTGCCCTTCTTTAGGTCGGCGGCGATGTTGCCCTCGTAGTTGGCCGCGGCGACGAAGGTCGGGAACCAGTCCAGACCAGACATCATGCCGTTGATGACCTGTTGCGGCTTGACCTTGCCGGGCCAGCGGATCACACACGGCGAACGGAAGCCGCCCTCGGTGCCCATGCCCTTCCAGCCCTTGAATGGGGTGGTGCCGCCGTCGGGCCAGGTGAAACCCTCGGTGCCGTTGTCGGTCGTGACGACAATGATCGTGTTGTCTGCGACGCCCATCTCCTCAAGCTGCTTCATGACGTCGCCGATGATGTCATCGAACTGAGCCATGCCGGCTTCCTGGATGCTCCAGCCGTTCTCCGGCGTCTGCATCTTCTCGTACTTCTCAGACAGGTGCGTCTTGACGTGCATCCGAGTTGGGTTGAGCCAGATGAAGAAGGGTTTTTGGTCCTCCTTGGCCTTGTTCATGAAGTTGAACGCGTGGTCGCGGATAACGTCGTCGACGGTCTCCATGTTCAGGTCGATGCCGTCGATCGGGTGCGGCGGCAGGGGGCCCTTGTCCTCGATCTTCTGCTTGCCGACCTTGCCCCAGCGAGGGTCGACGGTGGCGTCTTCCTTGTCGGTCGCCCAGGTGTGCAGCACGTTCCGCGGCCCCACCCGGTCCTTCAGGTCCTGGGGGTAATTGGGGTGGAACGGGTCCTCCATCGCGTCGAGGTGGTAAAGATAGCCGAAGAACTCGTCGAAGCCGTGCAGCGTCGGCAAGAACTCGTTGCGGTCGCCCAGGTGGTTCTTGCCAAACTGACCGGTGGCGTAGCCGAGCTCCTTGAGCGCCGTGGCGATGGTCGGCGCCTTGGCCGGCATGCCGATCGTCGCCCCCGCCTGACCGACGGTGGTCAGGCCGGTGCGGATCGGCAGCTCGCCGGTGATGAAGTTCGCCCGGCCGGCGGTGCAGCTGGCCTCGGCGTAGTAGTCGGTAAAGATGGCGCCCTCGGCCGCCAGCTTGTCGATGTTGGGCGTCCGCCCGGCCATGAGGCCGCGGTGGTACGCCCCGATGTTCCACATGCCGATGTCGTCTCCCATGATGAAGACGATGTTGGGCTGTTTTGCCGCGTCCTCGGCGGCCGCCGTTCCCTCCGCCATTACGAAGGCTAACGCCGCGACCGCGGCGACCGCCGCTCCCCTACAAAACCTGCTACCGATGCCTGACAACACAACTGCCTCCTTCGTAAAGTGAATCCACACAAACTGCCTTCATGGGTGGGCGTTGGCCGGTGAAATGCCAAGCACTCGGAAAGCCTACCTCACCGCGGTTTACCGTTCAACGAACTCATAGGCAAATCTCTCGGGGTGCTCGCCTCGATCCCGGGACTCCGCCGGCTAATAAGATTCCAGTGGTTCTGCCGGTCGGAATGCCCCCGCAGGTTAAGAACGCGCGACCCCAGCAACTTGCCACATTCGCGGAAGAACATCGCGCGTCGGGCGCGCAGCAGCGGGTAGGATCCGCGACGCCTGACGCCAGCGAACCTCGCATCGCCACGGCTGCGAAGCAGGAAGCGCGGTTCAATGCTCAAGAGGAGGGCCGATCTCGCTACTTAAAACCGATGCTCGGTTCGTGAAGGGAGCGAGGGGCGCCTGGGGCGTAGCCGCCAATCAATAGTTAGGCGTCGGGGCGCGGAAGTCGTCGAGGTCAACCGATTGGAACCACTCAATCGTCTTGGTCAGGCCCTCGCGGAGCGCAATCTTGGGCTCCCAGCCGAGCTTCTCCTTGGCGAGCGTGATGTCCGGCTGGCGCTGGGTGGGGTCATCGGAGGGGAGCGGCTTGGTGACGAACTTAGACTTCGAGCCGGTCAGCTCGACGACCTGCTCGGCCAGTTCGCGGATGGTGAACTCTCCCGGGTTGCCGATGTTCACCGGCCCGATGAAGTCGTCCGGGCCGTTCATCATGCGGATGATGCCCTCGACCAGGTCGTCGCGGTAGCAGAACGAGCGGGTCTGGTTGCCCTCGCCGAAGATCGTAATGTCCTCGCCGTGTAGGGCCTGGCGGATGAAGTTCGAGACCACCCGGCCATCGTACGGGTGCATGCGGGGGCCGTAAGTATTGAAGATCCGCACCACTCGGATGTTCACTTTGTTTGATCGGTGGTAGTCCATGAACAGCGTCTCGGCGGCGCGCTTGCCCTCGTCGTAGCAGGCGCGGGTGCCGATGGGGTTCACGGCGCCGCGGTAGCTCTCGGGCTGGGGGTGCACCTCGGGGTCGCCGTAGACCTCGCTGGTGGACGCCTGCAGGATCTTGGCGTTGCAGCGTTTGGCCATGCCCAGCAGGTTGATGGCGCCCATGACGGACGTCTTCATCGTCTTGATCGGGTTGTACTGATAGTGCCCGGGCGCGGCGGGGCAGGCCAGGTTGTAGATCTCGTCGACCTCGAGGTAGATGTCGTGGGTGATGTCGTGCCGGATGAGCTCAAAGTTCGAGTGGTCCAGCAGGTGCGTGACGTTGCTCTTCTGGCTGGTGAAGAAGTTGTCCAGGCAGATGACGTCGTGGCCGTCGGCTACGAGCCGCTCGCAGATGTGGGAGCCGAGGAAGCCGGCGCCGCCGGTGACCAGGATACGCTTGATTTGAGACATCGTGTCGGGGGCGTGAGGTAAGAAGTGGTTGGATGCGGGCGGAGGGGAGAACCGCTAGTTTGATGGCGGTCCCGCGGGCCCGCAAGGTTGAGCGCGGCGGGCGGCGGTTAGGCGCTCTCGGCGGCGGCGTTCTGCAGCCGTTCGACGCGGACCCGCTCGACCCGGCGTTTGCTGGCGTCGACGACGGTCAGGTGGATCTGCTCCTCCCAGACGAAGGTCTCGCCCGGCACGGGGACCCGCCCCAGCTCGGAGAAGACAAACCCGCCGATGGTGTCGAAGTCCTGGTCCTCCGGCAGGTCGAAGCCCATCAGCTCGTTGATCTCGTCGACGTGGGCCCTGCCGATCGCCTCGCAGACGTCGTCGTTGATGCGCTGGACCTCCTGCTCGACCTCGGGGTCGTACTCGTCGACGATCTCGCCGACGATCTCCTCCAGCACGTCCTCGATGGTGACCAGCCCCGCCACGCCGCCGTACTCGTCCAGCACGATGGCGATGTGCGTCCGCATCTGCTGGAACATCTCCAGCAGGTCGTCGACGGCCTTGGTCTCGGGGACGAACACCGGCTTGCGGACCAGCTCGGCCAGCGGGGCGCGGGGCTCGGCGCCCGGCTTGGCGAGCTCCGGCAGCAGGTCCTTTACGTACAGCACGCCGAGGATGTCGTCGCGGTTGGCGCCGTAGACCGGGATGCGGGTGTGGCCCATCTTGATCACGTCGTCCAGGATATCCTCCCACGACGTGTCCGCCTGCAGCATGTGCATGTCGGTGCGGGGCGTCATGACGTGCGCGACGTCGGCGTCGCCGAGCTCGATCACGCCCTCGATCATGCCGCGGGCGTCCTCCTCCAGCAGGCCCTCGCGGTGCCCCTCGGAGACGATCGTGCGGATCTCTTCCTCGATGGTCTCACTGTCGAGGGTGATGGGGGTCTGCCCGACCATGCGGTGCAGGGTGGTGTCGAACACGTGGGCCGCCCACAGCAGGGGGGTCATCAGCCATGCCACGGCCTTCCAGATCGGCCAGGTGTAGTACAGGAACGACGACGCGCACAGCCGCGAAACGGACCACGGCAGCAGCATGCGCAGCGGGATAAACGCCATCCCCAGAGCCGCCGCGCCAACGGCCACCACGCCCCAGCTGGGGGTGACCTCCGAGTCGGCCAGCACCTCGCCGCCCCAGGTGAACAGCGCCCACAACGAGGCGGACGCCACGAACACCGCCGAGCTGATCACGGTCAGGATCTCGGCCGCCAGGGCGCTGCGGTCGTGGATCTTGAGCACCTCGCTGAAGCGGTCGAGCCGGTCGGTCTGCTGGCAGAGCTCCTGCAGGTCGTGCCGCGAGAACTCGCGCAGCGTGCGCGCCCCGATGGCGGTCAGGCAGCTGAGCGCGGCGGACGCGATGGCGAGCCACAGCAGGGCGTCGGGGGACACGGCTATCGGTCTCCTGGGGGAGTGGCGGGGCGCCCGCCCGGGAAGTACCGCTGCAGGCGGAGCTGCTCGGCCCGGCGCATCTCGGCCGCCTCCTCGTCGGACTTGTCGTTGTAGCCGACCAGGTGCAGCGTGCCGTGGATCACGTAGAGCAGCAACTCCTGCGCCGCCGGCACGCCATACTCCTGCGCGTTCGCGGCCGCCGTGTCGGCGCTGACGATCACCTCGCCCTCGAACCGGCCCGCGTCACCGAGGTCGAAGCTCAGCACGTCGGTGGGGTAGTCGTGGTCGAGGAACTCGCGGTTGAGCTTGTGGATCTGCTCGTCGTCCACGACCGCGATGCTGAGCGTGCCGTCCGTCAGGTCGGCCTCCGAAAGCACGTCCGACGCGGCGTCGATCAGCATCTGCTCGTTGACGGCGAGCGTGGCCTGCGAGTTGTTTACCGAGATCTGCATCCGCTGCGCCTAGGCCGTTTCCTGATCGGGGTACTTCACGCGACCGTGGTAGACCGCGGTCAGCGACTTCACCAGGCTGTCGCCAATCTTCCGCAGCTCCTGGAGCGTCAGGCCGCACTCGTCGAACTGGCCGTCGTCCAGCCGTTTGCGGGTGATGTCCTCCACCAGGCTCTCGATGCGGGCCGGGGTCGGCTCGACCAGCACGCGGCTGGCGCTCTCCACGGCGTCGGCCAGCATCAGCACGCCGGCCTCCTTGGTCTGGGGCTTGGGGCCCGGGTAGCGGAAGGACCGTTCGTCGACGTCCGCCGCGTCCGGGTCCTCGTTCTTTTTGTTGGCCGCCTGGCGGTAGAAATACTCCACCAGCGTGGTGCCGTGGTGCTGCTGGATGAAGTCGACGATGCACTCGGGCAGGTTGTTCTGCCGCGCGAGGTCGGCGCCGTCCTTCACGTGGGCGATGATCACCAGCGTGCTCATCGCCGGCACCAGCGTGTCGTGGCGGTTATCGCCGCGGGACTGGTTCTCGATGAAGTAGCCCGGCTTGAGCATCTTGCCGATGTCGTGGAAGTACGCGCCGACCCGGACCAGCAGCCCGCGGCCGCCGATCGACTCGGCCGCCGCCTGCGCCAGCGAGGCCACGGTGATCGAGTGGTTGTAGGTGCCCGGAGCACGGCGGATCAGCTCCTGCAGCAGCGGGTGGGCCGGGTCGCCCAGCTCGATCAGGCTGAGGTCGGTCTGCACGCCGTAGACCTTCTCGACCAGCGGCAGCAGGCAGGTCATGAGCGAGCCCGCGATCACGCACCACAGCGCCAGGTTCAACGCGATGCGGACGGTCGGGGCGATCTCGTGACCAGCCACCACGCCGGCGCCGATTGCGGTCAGCAGGCCGACCGCGGCCGCCAGGAACCCGACCACCAGCAGCTTGCTGCGGGTGCGGACGGAGTCGAGGGTGAGGATAGCGCCGGTGGCCGCCGCCTGCAGCACGATGGCGTCGACCAGGTCGTAGCCGACCGCCATCACGATGACCAGCGTCATCGCCGCGCTGAGCAACAGCGCCACGTCCTGGCGGCTCACCACGGCGATCGTCATGCCGAACAGCAGGAGCGGTATCGCCTCGGCGCGCCAGCCGTTGGCGTGGGTCAGCAGCATCACGCCGACCGTCGCCAGGATGGTGAGCAGCAGGGTCACCAGCCGCGGCAGCTCGGAAACGAACCCGCCGTCCAGCCGGTAGACAAAGAACCCACCGACCGTGAACAGCGCCACGTACATGCCGAGCACCGCCAGCGCCAGGCCAAGCCGCTGGCCGGCCGAGCGGTCGGCGATCTCCTGCTGGTACTCCAGCTCCAGCCGCGTGAGCTGCTCCTCGGTGAGCGGCTGGCCCGCGGGCGCGATGAGGTCGCCCCGCTGGAAGTGGCGTTGGACGAGCTCCACCTTGTCGACCGCCTCACGCTGCGCGGTGGAGGTCGCCTCGCGGTTGAGCTTGAGCGAGGTGGCCGCGGGGAGCCGGTCGCTGATCCGCGCGAACACGCGGTTGGCCACCTCCAGGCTGGGCACCTTCTGGGTGATCTGCCGCTGCAGCCGGTTGAGCACGTCTTCCAACCGCACCTCGCTCACCGGGAACGTGGCGTCGAAGCTGCCGGTGCTGCCCAGCGGGCGGACCTCGATCCGCTCCGGGTTGGCGTCGTGCTCGGCGGGCAGCTGGGCGATCACGCCGTGCTGCTCGAGCGGCAAGAACAGCTCGTCGATGGCGCCCTTGAGCGTGTCCATCGCGCCCTCCTGCGAGAGCGATTGCTTGAACCGCTGGAACTGCTGCTGCTGCTCCTCGAGGGTCGGCTCGGGCGTGCCCTCGGCCAGCGGCGGCGAGAAGCTCTCCCACAGGTCCTGGTTGACCGCCTCGAAGTTGTCGGCGCTGATCAGGGTGCTGAGGTCGTTCTTCAGCTCGCTCTTGAGCAGCGTGATCGACGCCGGGTTGTGGTCGTACACGGCCACCGCCAGGCGGCGGGCCTCGTCGCGGGCCTCGTCGGTCGCCTCGGGGTCGACCTCGTCGAACGGCGTGCGGACCGTGACCGCCCGCTCCGGGATGCGGTCCGGCCGGAAGTCGCGGGGCGGGTCCCAGCCGCGGGTCATGGCCAGGATGGCGAGCGCCGTGAGCATGCACAGCGCAATCCGCAGGAGCACGCGGCCCTTGCGCAGGTTGGCGGCCAATGCGGCGAAGCGTCCGCGGGGGAGCTCGACCGACGCCACCCGCTGGCTGCGTGTTCGCGTTTTCGCGCCGTTAGACATGCGGGATCATCAGCGGGCGTCCGGGCCCTCCTCGTAGGCGTTGACGATCTCCTGCACTAGGCGGTGCCGCACGATGTCTTCTTTAGACAGCTCCACCCACTCGGAGCCCTCGATGCCCAGCAGCCGGCGGCGGGCGTCGATCAGGCCGCTCATGGTGTGCGGCGGCAGGTCGACCTGGGTCGCGTCGCCGGTGACCACCACCTTGCTGTTGGCGCCCATGCGGGTGAGGAACATCTTCATCTGGCCGACGGTCGTGTTCTGCGCCTCGTCCATGATGATGAACGCGTTGTTCAGCGTGCGGCCGCGCATGTAGGCCAGCGGTGCGACCTCGATCACGTCCTCGGCCATGTACCGCTTGAGCTGGTCGAAGTCCATCATCTCGCCCAGCCCGTCCAGCAGCGGCCGCAGGTACGGGTTGATCTTGGCCCGCAGGTCGCCCGGCAGGTAGCCGAGGCTCTCGCCCGCTTCGACGGCGGGGCGGACCAGCACCACCTTGCGGACCTGGTTCTGCCGCAGGGCCTCGACCGCGGCGGCCACGGCCAGGTAGGTCTTGCCGGTGCCGGCGGGCCCGATGCAGAAGACCAGGTCGTTGGAACGGATGGCCTCGATGTACGCGCCCTGGCCGGCCGTGCGGGGGCGGATGCTCACGCCGGCCCGCTGCACGTCGACCTTCATCTCGACCGGGCCGGTCGCCTTGGAATCGGTGAGCCCGGCCAGCACCGTGTCGACAAACTCCGCGGAGATCACGCCGCCGACGCTGACCTCGTTCTTGAGCTGCTCGATGATAGCGGTCGCCTGCAGGACGGCCGCCTCGTCGCCGCTGACGCGGATCTTACCCTCCCGCGCGTGGATCTTAGCGGGGACGGCTTCGCGGATCCTGCGGAGGTGTTGATCGGAGGGGCCGAAGAGCTGGATGAGCTGGTCGGGACCACTGACCGGAATGAAAGCTTCGATCATGTTGGGGGCGTAGGGCTTCGCGCCGGCCTGGGCCGGCTCCCGATTTCCTACGCAACGCCTTCGGCCTGTGGAGGAAGAACCTGCGGCGGAAGAATGGTCACTCTCCTGGAACGACAACGGCGGCCGCAAGGCCGCCTCAACCGGCGGACATCCGCGCCCGCCACTGCTTCAAACTATACCTGATCCGCCAATCCCGACGCCAGGAGTTGGCGCCCCCACACGCGCAAGTATCGCCGGGGCAGCGGGTTGTGGCAATTGCCCCGTTTGTAGCGGGGCTGGCCTCCTGGCAGGCTACGGCCCCACCACCCCCAGCACCCAGAGGACATAGGCAATCGGGGCCGAGAAGATAATCGAATCCAGCAGGTCGAGCACCCCCCCAAACCCGGGGAGCCACGAGCTGGAATTCTTCAACCCGGCGTCCCGCTTGAGCAGCGAGATCGCCAGGTCGCCGCAGACGGCGGCCACCACCAGCACCGCGCTGTAGACGGCCACACCGGTCCACCAGGCGGCGCCCGACTTCCCCGAAACGCAGCCGCAATACTCGGCCACCGGTCCCAGCACCAGCAGCCCGCCCACCAGCCCCAGCGCCAGGCCGCCGGCGGCGCCCTCCCAGGTCTTCCCCGGGCTGAGGATGGGCGTCATCTTGTGCCGCCCGCAGATCCGGCCGGTGAAGTAGGCGCCGGTGTCGTTGCACTTGGTGATCGCCACCACGGACAGCAGGGCGATGAGCCCCCAGCGGCCGTCGTCGCCCCAGCGGTCGCCGCTGATCAGACGGAGCTGCACGACAAACCCCATCAGGCCGCCGCTGTAGGCGATTGCCAGCACCGCCTGCGAGAGCCGGATGGTCGCCACGCCCGGCTGCTGGTAGCGGAGCATCTCGACGACAATCGCCATCAGCACGCTCAGCGCCAGACCAATGGCGGTCCAGCCCGCGCTGGCGACCGCCTCGCCGCGGGTCGGGTAGAACAGCGGTGCGAAGCTGATCACCACGGTCAGCAGGGCGCCGGTCGCCACCACGTAGCGGGTCGGCGTGATGTGGCGCGGCTCGCCGGTGGCGGAGTCGCTCTCGTACAGCTTGGCGTTGCTCTCGAACAGCCGCACGAGCTCGCCCGCCCCCAGGAACGCCCCCAGGAATGCCAGCGGCGAGAGCCACAGGCCCGGCCTGGGCGAGTGGTAGTCGAGCCAGGCCAGCCCCCCCAGCACGCTCACCAGCACCGCTCCAACCAGTAGTCGCCAAATCAGCACAGGGGAGCCGGCCGGGGTGAAAGGTTGCGGGGGCGCGGGGGTTCAGACATTCAACCCGCCGTAACGGCGTTCGCGCCGGGCGAAGTCGTGGATCGCGTGGTGGAGCGTCTCTTCGGTAAAGTCGGGCCAGCACCGCTCGGTGACCCAGATCTCCGCGTAGCTAACCTGCCACAGCAGGAAGTTGCTGATCCGCAGCTCGCCCGCCGTGCGGATCAGCAGGTCCGGGTCGGGGAGGCCCGCCGTGTAGAGCCGGTCGGAGATCACCTGCTCGCTGACGTCGGCCGGCGAGAGGGCGCCGTCGGCCGCCTCGGCCGCGATCCGGGCGACCGCGTCGGTCAGCTCGGCGCGGCCGCCGTAGTTGATCGCCAGGTTGAGCCGCATGCCGGTGTTGGCCGCGCTCAGCTCGATGGTCTTATCGACCTCGGCGAGCACGTCGTCGGGCAGGCCGGCGCGGCGGCCAAGCATCGACACGCGGATGTTGTTGTCCATGATGGTCGGCCGCTCGTCGACCATGTACTGCGCGAGCAGCCGCATCAGGAAGTCGAGCTCCGCCTGCGGGCGTTTCCAGTTCTCGCTGCTCAGGCAGTAGAGGGTCAGGTCGCCGATGGCGCCCAGGCGGGCCGCCTCTTCGGTGACCCGGCGTACCGAGGTGACGCCGCGCTCGTGGCCCTGCATGCGGGGCAGCCCGCGGCGTTCGGCCCAGCGGCCGTTGCCGTCCATGATGATCGCGATGTGCCGGGGCCACCGCTCGGGGGGCAGTTCGGCGAGCGACGGGGGCGGGTCAACGCCGGCGGTCATGGCGGGCTGCGTAGGGGAGGTTGAGCTGCGTTCGTGGGGGCCGTGGTGGTTTCGTGGCGACGCGCCGGAGCTAGGCCCCCACCGCGGCCGCCGCCGCAATCGTCTGCTCGCGGCCCGGGCCGACCGACACGTACTCGACCGGGGCGCCTACCAGCTCGCTCACGCGTTTCAGGTAGCCCAGCGCCGCGGGCGGGAGCTGGTCCATCTCGCGGCAGCCGGTGATGTCCTCGTCCCAGCCGGGCAGGGTCTCGTAGACGGCCGTGACGCGGCGGAGGTCGTCGACGTGGCTGGGGTAGGTGTCGGTGGTGCGTCCGTCGAGCTCGTAGGCGGTGCAGATCTTGATCTCTTTGAGCCCGCTGAGCACGTCCATCAGCATCACGCTGATCGCGTCGACGCCGCTCAGCCGGGCCGTGTACCGCAGCGCGACCGCGTCCAGCCAGCCGCACCGGCGCGGGCGGCGGGTGACGGTGCCGTACTCGTTGCCCTGGTCGCGGAGGTGCTGGCCGTACTCGTTGTCCTGCTCGGTCGGGAACGGACCGCCGCCAACGCGGGTGGAGTACGCCTTGACGATGCCCAGCGTGTGGGTGATGTGCTTGGCCGGCACGCCCGACCCGTTGCACACACCCACGCCAGAGCTGTTGCTGCTGGTCACGTAGGGGTAGGTGCCGTGGTCGACGTCCAGCAGCGACCCCTGCGCGCCCTCGAACAAGAGCTGCTTGCCCTCTTCGGCGGCGGTCAGCAGCATCTCGGTGGTGTCGCAGACGTGGGCCTTGAGCTTCTCGGCGAAGCCGGAGTACTGCTCGATGACCGCGTCGGCGTCGATCCGGTCCTCGGCGGCCAGCAGCTCGTTCTTGGCCACGGCGATGTGCCGCACGCGCTCCGCGAACGAGTCGCGGTAGAGGTCGCCCATACGCACCGCGAACGACCGGCCCACCTTGTCGCGGTAGCAGGGGCCGATGCCGCGCTGCGTGGTGCCGATGTCCTCGCCGCCGGTGCTCTTGTCCAGCACCCGGTCTTCGGCGAAGTGCCACGGCATGATGACGTGCGCGCGGTCGCTGATCTTGAGGTTGTCCAGGTGGGTCATCCCCCGGCCCTTCAGCTCGTCCAGCTCCTCGATCGCCTTGGCAGGGTTGATCACCACCCCGCCGGCGATCACGCACGTGACGCCCGGCGTCAGCACGCCCGAGGGCAACAGCGACAGCTTGTAGGTCTGGTCGCCCACCACCACAGTGTGGCCGGCGTTGGCGCCGCCCTGGTAGCGGACCACGAAGTCGCTCTGCTGCGTCAGCAGGTCGACGATCTTGCCCTTCGCCTCGTCACCCCACTGGAGGCCAATCACACAAACGCCAGGCACGCGGGACCCCCGCTCATAGCAATGTGGGCAGTAAATACGACGGCAGAAAACGAGCCGGCGCTTGCCCAAGCCAACGCCGGCCGATCCCCCGGGCGTGATCCGCCCGGTGCAAACCCAGATTCTACGTCGGCCCGCGAGCGGGGGTCAACCGGCGGGACGCCAGCGTTGCGGGCATCGCCCCCGCGGCCGGCGGGCAGAATCGTTGACCTCCGCCCGGTTGGCCCGTAGTCTGCGTTCGCCCGATTCCCTTGAGGACGATCCCCCACGCAGGAGGCGGAAAATGCACCTACGGTTTGCCCTGGCCCCGGCGTTGGTCTTGGCGCTCGCCGCCCAGGCGGGCGCGGTCAATGTGGTGATCGACTACTCTTACGACTCCTACAACTTCTTCGGCGCCGGCAACCCGGACGGGCCCGCGGCCGGCGAGAAGGCCCGGGCCGCCCTGGACGAGGTAGCCCGCTACTACTCCGAGATCCTGCTCGACACGTTCTCCGAAATCCGAACCCCCAATCCGCTGGCCAGCTCGGCGTTCAACGGCGTTGCTACCTGGGCGTGGGACATGACCTTCACCCACCCGGCGACGGGGGGCTCCGTCACGCTGTCCGACCAGGTAATCGCCGCGGACGAGTACCGCATCTACGCGGGCGGGCGGTCCATCGCCGGCACGACCCTGGGCATTGGCGGCCCGGGCGGCTACGGGTGGAGCCAGGGTGGCAACGGCGGCTTCTTCACGTCCGCCGAGGTGGACCAGATCAACGCGATCAGCGACTCGTTCTCCCAGGCGGTGGAATCGCGTGGGGAGCCCGCCGGCCAGTTCGCCGCCTGGGGCGGCTCGGTCACCTTCGACTCCGACAGCAGCGCCGATTGGCACTGGGACTGGACCACCGACGTCGGCACGTTCAAAGACGACTTCTACTCGGTAGTGATCCACGAGGTCGGCCACGCGCTCGGCTTGGGCACGGCGTCGGAGTGGTACGCGTTGATCTCTGGCGGCAGCTTCCTCGGCAGCAACGCCTACGCGGCCAACGGAAACTCGTACCCCGCGGCGATCGGCGGCCACTGGGGCTACGGCGTCGATAGCACCATCCTCGGCACGTCGATCACGCAGGAGGCCTCGCTCGACCCGGACGTGACCAGCGGGACACGCAAGTACCTCACCGCGCTCGACGCGGCCGCGATGCAGGACATCGGCTGGGAGGTCGCCACGATTGCGCCGCCGATGGGGGGCGACCCGCTCCTAGGCGACTACAACAACGACGGCCTCGTCGACGCGGCCGACTACACCGTGTGGCGCGACAACGTCGGCCAGCCGGCGGGCACGCTGCCCAACGACGCCACCGGGGCCGCGGTCGGATCCGGCCAGTACCTGCTCTGGCGCGACAACTACGGGACTAGCGCCGGGCTGAGTCCATCGGCCGCGCCCGAGCCTTCCGCCGCCACATTCGCGGGGCTGCTCCTCGCGACGCTGCTCCGTACGCGTCGGGTTACTCAACCACGATCTCGACGGGCATAAACAGCCCCACGCGTTCCTTCTGCAGCAGCCGCTGCCAGACGCTGAACCGGCCGACCGCCTCACGCAGGCCGGCCGGCAGGGCCAGGCCCTCGACCCGCACCGACACCTCGCGCTGCTGCTTGCCGCCGCCGAACAGCTCCTCGAACAGGTCGGGCTGCTCGGGGAGCGTCATGATCCGGACCTTCTCGTCCGCTTTCAGGCCGGCCATCTTCTTGGCCTCGGCGACCGCGTCGTGCAGCGAGCCGAGCTCGTCGACCAGGCCGTTCTCCTTCGCCTGGCGGCCGGTGTAGACCTTGCCGCTGGCCAGCGAGAGCAGCTTGTCCTGCTCCATGTGGCGCCCCTCGGCGGCCTTGCTGGTGAACTGCCCGTAGACGTCCTCCATCATCCGCAGCATGGCCTGGCGTTCCCGCTCGGTGAACTTGTCGGTGCTGCTGAAGATGCCGCTGTTCTCGCCACGGCTGATCACGTCGACCGACAGCCCGACCTTCTTGTACAGGCCGGCCAGCGCCATCTTGCCGCTCACCACGCCGATCGAACCGGTCACGGTCTGCGGCTCCGCGATGATCTTGTCCGCGCCCATCGAGATGTAGTAGCCGCCGCTGGCCGCCACGTCGCCCATGCTGGCGATCACCGGCTTCTCGATCTGCTGGATCTTGCGCCAGATCAGGTCGCTGGCGATCGCCGAGCCGCCGGGGCTGTTCACCCGCAGCACGATCGCCACGACATCCTTGTCACGGTTGGCGGTGTCGAGCGCCTCGACCATGGAGGTCGAGCCGATGGTCGTGGCGCCGAACAGGTCCGACTCGCTCTTGCCGGTCATGATCGGGCCCACCGCGTACACCACCGCAACCTTCTTGCCACGCGCCGGACCGTCGTTGCCCGCGCCGGCCAGCACGCCCATCAGCTTGAAGAACCCCGCGGGGCCGGAGAAGTCGGTGTCGACCTTCTTCGCGCCGTAGTTCTCCACGTACACCAGCTTGTCGCCCTCGTGCTTACCGGCCAGCGTGGCGCGCACCTCGTCCGGGTACGCCACGCGGTCGATCAGCCCCAGCTTCAGCGCCTCGCCGGCGCTGATCACGCCCTGGTCCACCGCCTCGCGGGCCTGGGCTTCAGTGACCGGGCGGTCGAGGCCGATGGTCTCGTAGAGCTGCACGTAGAGGTCGTCGACCATCGCGGTCAGGTTCTTCTTGACCGGCTCGCTCCACTGGTCGCGGGTGTAGGTCTCGCCGGCGCCCTTGGCGTCGCCCATGTGGAGGAAGTCGGCCTCGATCCCCACCTTGGACAGCAGGCCCTTCATGAACAGGCCCTCGGCGCGCACGCCGGGCAGCACCAGCAGGCCGCTCTCGGGCATGATGATCTGGTCGCAGGCGCACGCGATGAGGTAGTCGCCGGGGGTGGCCATCTCGAGCTGGGCGTGCACCGTCTTGCCGGACTCTCGGAACCGCTTGATCGCGGCCCGCACCTCATCCACGCCCCCGCGGCCGAGCTGCGGGTTCTGCAGGTCGAGCACCATGCCCTCGATCGAGTCGTCGTCCGCGGCGCGGTCGATCTTCGCGACCAGCTTGGCGAGGCTGGTCTTCATCTCGGCGAACGGCCCGGCGCCGCCGGGGCCCTCCGGCACGGCGCCGCTGAGCACCAGGTTGGCGTATCGCACCTTCTTGGCGGTCTTCGAGGCCGCCGGCTTCTGCGCCACGCGGACGCCGTCGGTCGGCGTCGACTGGGCAACGGCAACAATAGGAGTCGCGGCCAGCAGGCAAGCCGCTAGCAGCGCGGCGTAGGGTCGGTGAAGGGAGGTCATAGGGTTCGGCCTGGACGGGTGTGCTGGGAAGGGGCGGGGATGATCACCTGGGGAGTTCGCCGCTTGGCGCCGGTTCTTGGGCCGGCGCGCTGAGCCCCGCCCCCCTATCTTACCGCAGCGACCAGCATCGGGCGGCGGAAAAAGGGGTGGGCCGGCCTGGATCCGATCCCGCCAATCCGCTAACGTCCCGGCCCCATCGCCCCTGATCCAAAGCGCCCTGTTAGGCACAACGGAGACAGTCCATGCTCGGACGCATGCTCAAACCGGCCCTCCTGCTCACCCTCGCCGCCGTGCTGGCGCCGGCCCCGCCGGCCGCCGCGCAGAACCTGTTCCGCCGTTTCGTGCCGGTGCAGCGGGTCGAGGCCGACCCCAGCGAGTCCTACTCGCTCGAGCAGACGCACGGGCCGTGGCTCATCATGGCCTCCACCTTCACCGGCGAGGGCGCCGAGCAGCAGGCCCGTCAGGTCGCCCTGGAGCTCCGCCAGCGGCTCAACGCCCGGTCCTACGTGCACGACCTCAAACTGGAGCTCGACACCGAGAACGTCGGCCGCGGTGTGGACAAGCACGGCAACCGGAAGCAGATGAAGTACCGCAGCGGCGACACCGTGCACGAGTGGGCCGTGCTGGTCGGCGACTTCCCCAACGTCGACGACCCCGAGGCCCAGCGCATGCTGGACAACATCAAGCGGTTCGAGCCCGACGCGCTGAAGATCGAAGAGGACAAGCCCACCTTCCAGACGCTGGCCTACATCCGCCGGCACCAGGAGCGGGTCATCCAGAAGGTGAGCAACGCCGAGCCCCACGGGCCGATGCGCACCGCGTTCATCACCCGCAACCCGCTGCTGCCCAAGGAGTACTTTGTGCCCAAGGGCGTGGACAAGTTCGTGGCCGACATGAACAAAGGGGTCAAGCACAGCCTGCTGGACATGAAGGGCCGCTACACGGTGAAGGTCGCCACGTTCGCCGGCAAGGCGCAGCTCCAGACCGCCTCGCTCGCCAGCACCCGCAGCCAGCGGAAGCCGGACGTCGACCCGCTGATCGAGGCCGCCGAAAACGCCCACCTGCTCGTCGAAGAGATGCGCCGCCTGAACATCGAGGCCTACGAGTTCCACGACCGCTACCAGAGCTACGTCACGGTCGGGTCGTACGACGAGGTCGCCCGGATCGACGACCAGGGCAACCTGCTCCCCACCGAACAGATGATGCCGGTCATCAAGGCGTTCGGCGCCGCGTACAACACGCCGTCCGACCCGCTGCAGCGCGCCACGTTGCCGTCGCAGGCCGCCAGCAAGGCCGCGCAGGTCGAGTCGCAGTTCAAGCAGGTGTTCCAGCAGAAGCACGGCCAGGTGGCCAGCGGCCTGAACCCCAAGTTCGCCCGCGTGCCGCCCAACAGCAAGAACGCGCGGGTCATCCCGTTCGACATCCACCCGCACGTCATCGAGGCGCCCAAGCGGAGCATCAGCGGCTCGTTCAGCCTGTTCCGCTAGGCCAGACTCCCTCCCCCCGCGGGGGAGGGCCGGGGTGGGGGTGAAGACGGCACACGGCTCGCCGATCCTCGCGTGCCCCCTACCTCCCCGGGAGTTTTGTCCGAGAACACGCGCGAAGCGGACAAAACTCCGGGCACAGCTCCGCACCGCTTTTCGCCTAAGCCGTTTTTGAGCAACGACTTGCAGCCCCCCCCGCGTCTCAGCGGCAGGGGGTTTTGTCCGTTCGTGCGCATCCCAGCGGACACAACCCAGTCCAAGGTCAGCCGCCCCGTTAGACTTAGACAGCGCCCCAGAACGGTCGCCACGGCATACCGGGCAACCGTTCATTAGATCGCGCAGGGTGGCCGGTTTCTATTGAAAACCACCTCGAGTCGGGCCGCTGAGGGATGAATCGTAGCTGCCTCTGCGGGGCGCGCGGATGGGCGGACTAGGTTGTGGACCAACTATGCGCGTCGGGGGATACGGGCATACTACGGATCTAGAGCCGGCGATGCTTTACAACTCGTCGATGGTGTGCCAAGAGTCGATAACCGATGCACCGCTGGCGTTCCAGAGAAGCCGTTACCCAAACGTCTCTGAGCAGGAGATATTGGTGTTCCTAGTAGAAGGTCTTTATCACCAGCGGAGCTAAGGGTGAGTAAGTCTGATTGCGATGACTACATTGGCTTTTCACTCTGTGGTAGTGAGGTCGTAGTAGGCGATCTAGTGAATGAGCCGGCGGTGTATCATGTCAGTTCGGATCTCTCTGGCCGATGTCGCCTTCCGGCCACTGCTATCAACGCAGCCGCAACTGATGAGGCGGGCGCGTTCGCGGTAGATGGAGGATGCTTCTTTATCGCTTCACGCCGAGCCTACGACGATTTGAAGTGCATCGCTTCTGATGGCAGTTTCATTACGACGCCTGAACGTGTTGAAATCGAGAGAGATCACGTTGGCGAAGACTTTGGGTTTGTGATCGCTGGGCAAGTCGACTCTTTGGCGTTTACAGGCGACGGCATCTATAAGCTGGACATCTCACAACTCGCTGGCTGTGCCAGTAGCCTCAATGGCGATCCTACGGACAAGTCATCGAGAAGTGTTCTCCAGAAAGCCCTTCGAATGATGGGGACTCTAGTTTGCACAAGTTGTTTCCAAAGCGAGTGTATGGAGCATCCAGATCTTGGGAGAGCGCCTCGTGATGCGCAAAGCAAGCAGCGTTGGGTGCTGATTATGGCAGCGCACGCAACCAATCAAGGGTGGCGTGGAACACCTGAACCGAGTGCGTTCGGTGGTTTCTCTATTCGCTGCCCCAAGTGCAGTCGATCGTAGTGGCGCCCGGCGGAGTAAGTACAGCGATCGCACTGCCGGACAAGCCGGACAGTGGAGCCCCAAACGGGCCACCCCGGCCGCCCGACTCGCCGATGAGATTCGCTGGAAACCCTCCCCATACGGGACAAGAACTGTTCAATCGTCTGTGACAGGCATTTCCTGAACGATGACCACCCCACGGAAGCCTTCCGCTTCGATTAACTCTTTGACGTCCTCTCGCAAGACCATAGTAGGGGTCCCGCCAATCACGAAGAGTCGCTCATCCGCGATTAAGCTGCGTCTTAGCCAAACTGGACCTCTTACTTCAAACATTCCGTTAGGACGCGGGGTCCAATCGTCATTGCGGACCTTGGTACGTTGCCTGTCGATGCAGTCCACGACCGTAAGCACATTGCCCAGGTACATTGTGCGGGCAGGAATCTTGGGCTTATCGGGGTCGTTCACAAGCCGAAACGGAAGGTACTGGAGATCGCCGGGGACTAGCCCCTCAACGAACTGCTTCATCCGTGCTGAGAAGATCGGCCAGGATCGACCGCTCGCGACGGTGAAGTCCACCACAAACGATGCATCTGGACACCGCCCTTCGGTTTGCCTGTTCCAGTCGCCTAACTCCTTAGGCCCTCTGAGCTTAACCATCCCTTCAACATCCGGCGGCTCAAATTTGACTCTCCATTCACGTCCCCAGTGCGCTTGCTTAGGCGGGTATCCATGCCAGAGATAGTAATACTTCATAGCCCAGTCCCATCAAGCTGGCCGACGCCGGGTGCCACTGCGCGCTCGCCCGCAGTGCGACGCCTGGGCATGGGCATGTCGCCCGGCCAACTCAAGTTAATCGATTCACTACGCCGCACGACTTGGGTAGAGCCATGATGAACACCACGTTTGCCGTGTGTTCTGCATGAACAGAACCGAATCAAACTCGGCGTCGATACCCAAGGATTGAACCAAGTGGTCCAACAGCGGGAAACGATAGGTGCAGCCGTGGCAGAAGTACATGTCCCACTCGGGGTAGTCGATCGGTTGAAACGACAGCCTGTCTTTGGCGAAGCTGTACCCGCAGCTCCCGTCGACGTTGAACACGAACTCGGTGGCGTCTTGGATGTCGGAGAAGACGGTCGTTTCCGGTCGTTCCTTTGACACCGAATCCATTTCGGCGCAAAGCTGGCCCCGAGCGAGCGGGTCGGGGTCGATGCACTGGAGGGAGTACTCGGCGCCGTTATCGACCCGCTGAAAGTCGGATACCCGTTTCCGGAAGTGGGAGAACCGCTGACCGAGGAACCCTAGCAGCCGCGACGACGAATTGGATCCGATGGTGTAGAACGCGCGGTGGCTGCGGCCGCCCTTGCGGATGCGGGCGCTGACGCGAAACAGCATGTCGTTGTTGCGGATCCGTGGAATCGGCAGCCATCCGAGGCGGTTCACCCAGAAGTCGCAGGCGCACATCCCGAACATCCCCAACCCCGTGCTGGGGATCTCGTCGGGTTCGATGGCGGCGTGCAGTAGCTTCCGAACCTGGTCGATCGGCGCGCGGAAGTTGACGGTGAATCGCTTGTTTGTGAACGAGTGAACGCTGACGGGCTGGTGGTTGACGCGGCCCAACCCATCTTGCAGCGATCGCAGATCAAACGGCGAGTGCAACGCGGTTCCGGCAATGGCCATGGCGGTGGCTCCGTAATCGGGCGGACGGGTTACAACGCCTGACAGTGCGGAGCGAGTACAGCGATCGCACAGCCGGACAAGCCGGCAGCGGCGCACTAATCGTTCCGCTAGCGGTTCATCATCGCCCGCAGCGCCACGAGGATCTCCCCCAGCTGCAGCTGCTGGTCGCCGCTGGCGTCGATGCTGGCGAAGTGCTTGGCCAGCAGGTCGCGGCCCTCGGCCTCCTCGCGGGTCAGCCCGCCGTTGTGGTCGGCGTCGGCCGCGTCGAAGATGCCGACCACGTCCAGCCCGGTGCGGACCGGCTTGGCGCCGGCGGGGCGGGCGTCGTCGCGCGGCAGGAGCACGTCGAAGTAGCCCAGCATCATCTCATCCCACGACTGGTCGCCCCAGCGGACGGTCTTGGTCGGGTCCGGGTTGGCCAGGTTGCCGTCGGAGTTGTCGAACGCCGCGCGGCAGTGGATCACCGAGCCGGCGGGCAGCTCGCGCGGCTCGCTCAGCACGTAGCGGGTCTGCCAGTTGAAGTCGTACGCGGGCACGTCGAGCAGCACCTCGCGCTCGCCGCCCGGCGTGGCGAGCTCGTACCGGAACGCCTTGCCGCGGAGGTGCATGTGCGGCGAGAGCGACAGCAGGGTCGCCGGCTTGGCGAGCGGCTGGCTGCTGGCGGTCACCACGTGGTTGGGGTCGTGCGGCGGGATCTTGAAGCCGGTGTTGCCGATCTCGGTCGTGACGACCTCCTGGTTGATCGCCTTGGGTTCCGCGAACAGCAGCCCCAGCCGGCTGGTGTCGGTCTGCTCAGAGCCGACCGGCGTGTAGTGCATCTCGAAGACAAAGTCCGACCCGGCGGGGACCTGCTTCGCCGCGCCGGCGGGCATCGGCTCGTGCCGCAGGCCGGGCACGTACGCGGTGAGGAAGATCCAGTCGCGGCGGCGATCGCCCCCGGGCGGCTCGGCGTAGACGATGATGTGGTGCACCACCTGGCGGTTGCCGGGCTGCACAACCGCGGCGTCGATCCAGCGGTCCTGCTCGAAACCAGACGGGACCTTGAAGTACTGGTAGGGCACGCCCGAGGGGCCGCCGTCGGCGGGAACCACAAACGGCTCGTCGGCCATGGCGAAGACCACGTCGGGCTCGCGGTCGGTGGGCCAGCCCTCGGTGTACTTAGGCGGCGCGGGCAGCTCGGCGGGGTCGCCTTCGGGGCAGCCATTCTCGACCCACTGGTAGATGAGCCGCTTCTCGTCTTCGGGCAGGCTGCGGTCGTTGGCGAACGAGCCGTGCTCCGGGTTGGCGTGCCAGGGGGGCATCCGCTGCTCGCGGACCACCTCGGTGATCATCTCCCCCCAGCCCGCCGCCTGCTCGTGCGTCAGCAGTGGGAACGGGCCGATCTCGCCCTCGCGGTGGCACTCGACGCAGCGCTGCTGGAAGATCGGCGCGATGTGCTTGCTGTAGGTGATGGGGCTGTCCTCGTTCACCTCGCGCGTGCGGCCGATCAGGCAGCCGAGCGCCTTGGTCTGCGGCCGCGACACCGGCTGGCCCGCCAGCAGCTCCTCGAGCGCCTCGCGCAGGTCCTCGCGGGTGGGCTCGTCGCGTTTCACGCCGACCACGTACTGGTCGTCGACGCGGCCCTGGTACCGCACCGCGCGTGACCGGTCGAGCACGAACACCTCGGGCGTCCGCGTGGCGCCCAGCAGGTCGGCCGCGCGGTTCGCCTGGTCCTTGAGCACCGGGTACTCGACCCCGTGCCGGCGGACGAATGAGGCGATCTCCGCCAGCGAGTCCTGCGAGTTCGAGTCGACCGCCAGGAACGCCACGCCCCGCGGGCCGAACTCGTCAGCCAGCCGCTGCAGCCGCGGCGCGTACAGCTTGGCCAGCGGGCACTCGGTCCCCAGGAACGCGACCACCACCAGCTCGCTCGCGGCGTGGTCCGACAACGCGTGCTCCTTGCCGAGGTGGTCGGGCAGCCTAAAGTCAGGCGTGGGGACGGCGTGGGCGGGCGGCGCCGCAAGAGCAGCCACACAGGTCAGCAGCAGCGAACGACGCACAACGGAGCGCAACATAATCGGCTTCTCGGCGGGTCGGTTTGGGCGGACGAGCGTGGTTCATTGTGCCGCATCCGCTCGGACAAGTGAAGCTTCCTTCTCCACTGGCGGGCCCCTGGCTTCCGCCGCCCACCGTGGCGGGGCCGGTGACACCGCACGCGGCGAGCGTTATCCTGACCCTCTCCTGGCGCTCCTCTCATTTTGGCCCCATACGACGCGGACCCACGCTGTGCGAATCGCGATCCCTAGAGAAATCACCGCCGGCGAACGCCGTGTCGCCGCGACGCCCGATTCGGTCCGCGCGCTGCTAAAACTGGGCCACGGGGTCGTGATTGAGGCCGGCGCCGGCGAGCAGGCGGGGTTCACCGACAACGCCTACCGCGACGCCGGCGCCGAGGTGACCGACCACACGCAGTCGCTGTGGTTCGACGCCGGGATGATCCTCAAGGTGCGGCCGCCCACAGACGAGGAGGTCGGGCGGCTGGAGAAGGGCGACATCCTGGCCTGCTACCTGCAGCCCGCCCAGCACGCCGAGCTGCTGACGAAGCTAGCGGACCGCGGCGTCACGGCGCTCGCGCTGGAGGCCGTGCCGCGGATCACCCGCGCGCAGTCCATGGACACGCTCAGCGCGATGGCCAACATCGCCGGCTACCGCGCCGTGATCGAGGCGGCCAATAACTTCGGGCGGTTCTTTGGCGGCCAGATGACCGCCGCCGGCATGCTGCCGCCGGCCAAGGTGCTGGTGATCGGCGCCGGCGTGGCCGGCCTGGCCGCGGTGGGCGCCGCCAAGGGCTTGGGCGCCGTGGTGCGGGCGTTCGACACCCGGCCGGCCACCAAGGAGCAGGTCGAGAGCCTGGGCGGCGAGTTCCTGACGGTCGAGATCGAGGAGTCGGGCGAGGGCGCCGGCGGCTACGCCAAGGAGGTGTCGCAGGCGTTCCTCGACGCCGAGTTCGCGTTGTTCCGCGAGCAGGCCAAGGAGGTCGACATCGTCATCACCACGGCGTTGATCCCGGGCAGGCCGGCGCCCAAGCTGTGGCTGAAAGACATGGTCGAGATGATGAAGCCCGGCTCGGTCGTGGTCGACCTGGCGGGCGAGCAGGGCGGCAACTGCGAGTACACCGAGCCCGGCGAGAAGGTCCAGACACACGGCGTCACGGTGATCGGCTACACCGACATGCCCAGCCGCATGGCCGACACCGCCAGCTCGCTGTACGCCAACGTGATGGTCAACCTGATCAAGCACCTGGGCGGGGCCGAGCCGAGGATCGACATGGAGGACGTCGTGACGCGGGCGATCACCGTCACGCACGACGGGCAGGTCACCTGGCCGCCGCCCGAGCTGCCGGCGCCCACGCCCCCCACCCCCAAGCCAACCAAGCCCACGCCGGCCAGGCAAGAGGAAGCCGATGCGCCGCGGGGCAAGTCGATGGACGCGGTGATGATCACGGCGGGCCTGCTGCTGGCGGCCGTGTGGGGCTACCTGCGTTTCCAAGCGGGCGGCGAGGCCGGCGCCGCGGGCGGCGAGGCCCAGGCCTTCGTGCAGCACCTGACCGTGTTCGTGATGGCGTGCATCGTCGGCTGGCACGTCATCTGGAACGTCTCGGCCGCGCTGCACACGCCGCTGATGGCGGTGACCAACGCGATCAGCGGCATCATCATCGTCGGCGGCCTGCTGACCGGCGGCGCGATCGGCGACGCCGGCGTCACCCCGGCGGTGGTGCTCGGCCTGGCGGCCATCCTGCTGGCGATGATCAACGTCGCCGGCGGGTTCCTGGTGACCCAACGCATGCTCAAGATGTTTAGGAAGGGATGAATCGATTGCGGATTGGGGACTTCGGATTGCGGATTGAACTCTCGCCAAATCGCAAGCGAACGGAATCCACAATCCCCAATCCGCAATCCCCAATCGCCCCACACTCCCCCTAACCACGCGATTCAACCTTGGACCAGGTCTTACTCTCCATCCCGTACCTCGTCGCGGCGGTGCTGTTCATCCTCAGCCTCAAGGGGCTCAGCAGCCAAGAGACCGCGCGCCGCGGCAACTTGTACGGCATCATCGGCATGGCGATCGCCGTGGGCGCGACGATGACCTCGCACGAGATCACCAGCCAGGGGCTGGTGTGGGTCGCGGTGGCGGTGGCGATCGGCGCCGTGGTGGGCGCCGTGATGGCCTCGCGGGTGGCGATGACCTCCATGCCGGAGATGGTCGCGCTGTTGCACAGCTTTGTCGGCGCCGCGGCGGTGCTGGTCGGCTTCGCGAGCTACTTCGGGCCCCACGGCGAGACCGTGGTCGGGCAGCGGATCCACCTGACCGAGATCTTCCTGGCGGTCTGGATCGGCGCGATCACGTTCACCGGCTCGGTGGTCGCGTTCCTGAAACTCTGCGGGAAGCTGTCCGGCAAGCCGCTGCTGCTGCCCGGCCGGCACTTGCTGAACCTGGCCGCGGTGGTGCTGAGCGCCGTGCTGGGCGTGATGTTCGTGCTGCACCTGGGCGGCGTCGCCCCGCTCGTGCTGCTGCTCCTCGCCACTGTGATCGCGCTGCTGCTGGGCGTGCACCTGGTGGCCGCCATCGGCGGCGCGGACATGCCGGTGGTGGTCTCGCTGCTCAACAGCTACTCCGGCTGGACCGCGGCGGCCGCCGGCTTCATGCTCTCCAATGACCTGCTGATCGTGACCGGCGCGCTGGTCGGCGCCAGCGGCGCCATCCTCAGCTACATCATGTGCCACGCGATGAACCGCTCGATCTGGAACGTCGTGTTCGGCGGGTTCGGCGCCGAGCCGAAGGCGGCCGCGGGCGGGGAGTCCTGCTCCATGGAGCAGGCCGGCACGGTCACCGAGACCAGCGTCAGCGACCTGGCCGACGAGCTGAAGCGGGCCGAGAACGTGATTATCGTGCCCGGCTACGGAATGGCCGTCGCACGGGCGCAGCACGCCGTCCGCGAGGTGGGCGACAAGCTCCGCGCCCAGGGCAAGAACGTGCGGTTCGCCATCCACCCGGTCGCCGGCCGCCTGCCCGGGCACATGAACGTGCTGCTGGCCGAGGCGAGCGTCCCGTACGACATCGTGCTGGAGATGGACGAGATCAACGCCGATTTCCCCGACACGGATGTCGTGCTGGTGATCGGCGCCAACGACATCGTGAACCCCAGCGCGCTGACCGACCCGGGCAGCCCGATCGCCGGCATGCCGGTGCTCGAGGTGTGGGAGGCCAAGCGGGTCGTGATGCTCAAGCGGGGCAGGGCGGCCGGCTACGCGGGCGTCGATAATCCGCTGTTCTACTACGACAACACCCACATGCTCTTCGGCGACGCGCACGACAGCATGAACGAGTTGGTGGGCGAACTCTCCTAAGGCGGGGCTGCCCCGGGCTCTCCGGCCGCTTGCCGCACAGCCTGGCCGCCGCGCGGCCACCCAGCCCCCGCAGGTCCGTGCCTCCGAGCCGCCGGCGCCCCATTTGCTTCCTTCTTTCAGCCCCCGCGTGTCGCTGCGCACCTGGCGCCGGCCGCGGGCGAATGCGAACCGACCCCGCCGCTGAAAGGAGATCCGCTGTGAACACCACCGAGATCAAGCACGCTGATATTTCGTCGCTGGCAAACCACTCCTCCAAGCCGTGCGTTTCGATCTACCTGCCGACCCACCGCAAGGGCCGTGAGGTTCAGCAAGACCCGATCCGCCTGAAGAACCTGTTGGCGGACGCCGAGAAGCAGCTCCAGCAGGCGGGGCACGACCGCGAGCTGCAGCTCCGCCTGCTGGCCCCCGCGCAGCAGCTTCCCGGCCGGCCCGAAGACGACTTCTGGCAGAACTCGACCGAGGGCCTGGCGATCCTGCTGTCGCCCGGCAGCGCGGTCGGCTACCGGCTCACCGCGGCGACGCCGGAGCTGGTCGTCGTGGCGGACGAGTACTACCTGCCGCCGCTCCTCCGCAGCCTGCAGGGCGACGGCCGCTGCTACGCGTTGGCGGTCAGCCAGAACCGTGTGCGTCTGTTCGAGGGCGACAAGCACGGGCTGTCGGAGGTCGAGCACGCCAACCTCCCGCAGGACCTGGTCGACGCGCTCAACATCGACGAGTACCAGTCCGCGCTGCAGTTCCACTCCCACGCGGCGGCCACTAGCAGCAGCGCCGGCGGCGACGCCATCTTCCACGGGCACGGCGGCGGCGAGGGCGAGGACCACAAGAAGGAGCTGCTGCAGTTTTTCCACCGGCTCAACGCGCCGCTGATGAAGTACCTGCCGGGCCAGCGCGCCCCGCTGGTGTTCTGCGGCGTGGAGTACCTGTTCCCGTTGTTCCGCGAGGCCTGCGATTATCAACGGCTGGTCGCGGAGCCGGTGCCGGGCAACCCGGACGACCTGTCCGCCGACGACCTGCACCCGCGGGTGTGGCAGCTGGTCGAGCCGCTGTTCGCGGCGGATCAGCGGGCGATTGCCGAGCGGCTGGGGCTGGCCGAGTCGCGGGACCAGGGCAGCCGCGACCTGGACGCCATCGCGTCGGCGGCCGAGCAGGGCCGCGTCGACACGCTGTACGTCCGAGCCGACCTGGCGGACGGCCCCGGACAGCAGCGTCAGCGGTGCGCCGGCGTGGTGTCACAGGTGCTCCGCACGGGCGGCGACGTGCTGGTCTGCGACGCGGAGCCGGACGCGAGCGACTCGGGCTGCGCAGCGGTGTACCGGTTCTGAGCCGGCGTCACCACCAGGTTTCGACCTGGCAGCCCATCGAGAACCCGTCCGTCGACATCGCGTAGGCGGGGCCGCCGACCAGCCCCTCGAACTGCTCGGGCCACACCGCGTAGGTGCAAAACGCCCGCAGCGAAGGGCGGGAGAAGAACTGGTTGCCGGCCCGCAGCTCGGGGGCGATGGTGAACTTCTGCAGGGTACCCGCGACGCCCAGGTTGTCGTTATCGACGTGGTCGGCGCCGTACTCGAATGCCAACGCCCAGTACTCGGTCAGGTGGAGGATCGGGCGGAGGCCGCCGGAGGTCCACACCACCCGCGAGTCGGGGATGCTGTCGTTCTCGACCGACCGCCACACGAACGCCATCTGCATGCTGAGCCAGTCGGCGGGCTGCACGGTCAGCACTTCGGCGGCCAGCGTCTGGCGGGTGGCGTCGAGCGTGGTGAACGGATCGGAGAGGCTCGTGGAGAAGCTGGCCGCGGCGTCTCGGCCGTGCAGCAGCGCCGCCTTGTTGAAGCCGCCCAGCACGTCCTCGACGATGTGGATCACCCCGCCCGCCGCCCCGCGCGAGTTCTCCACCCGGCGGGCGTCGGGCAGGTCGCCGCCGGGCCGGATCGCCAGGTCGAGCCACAGGATCGCCCTGCCGAACGGCGCCGGCACGTCCTGCAGGCGCATGTCGAGGTGGTGGCCGGTCAGCACGCCGCGGTGCGTGATCACGTCCTCGAGCGACCCGCCCAGGTACGCAATGTCGAGGGTACAGCAGCCGAGGTCGATCTCACGGACGCCGCCGCCGTAGCCGGACATGTCGAGGTAGAAGAAGTCGTTGATGTGGATGTCGTGCCGGTCGTAGTAGCGCTGCCCCGCCCACCAAACCCAGTCCGGTGCGATGGCGAAGTTCTTGGCCTCGACCATCGCCTCACGCACGAGGTAGACGTCGTTGTCGACGTCGAAGGTGTCATTCTGCCTGGTCTGGAACGCGATCATCACCTCGCCGCGGAACTGCGGCTTCTTGCGGTCCGGCGACCACTCCTTGTCGAAGATGATCTCGCCGTACGTATCGGCCTCGTTGCCGAGCCGGTACTTAGCCGGCGCGCCGGGCGCCTGGAACGGGTCCTGCCCGCCGCCGCGGCCGTTGGAGCCAAATCCCGACCGCAGGTAGCCGTGGAAGATGATGAGGTTCTCGAGCCGCTCGGTCAGGCTGAGCCCGTCGGCGAGCTCCTGCGCGGCCGATTGCGGCAGCGCGTCGTAGGACGGCACCCGCAGCTCGAGCTGGCGTTGCAGCTCGGCCTCGGTCCCCTCTAGCGACTCGATCCGGCTGAACGCCTCCTCGCCGCGCGTGCGGACCCGCTGCTCGAGGTCGGTCTGACGCGTCTCGATCGCGGTGCGGTCCCGCTCGACCTGCGCCCGCAACTGCTGCACCTCCTGCTGGAGCTCGCGCAGCAGGGTCTGCGTGTCGTCCTGCGCGCCGGCCGCCGCGCACACGCTTGCCGCGAGGCAGAGCGCAGACAGGCAGCGCCTGACGCCGGCCGGCAGTCGCAGGGCGGTTCGGAGCCGCATGGGGCAGGGCGTGACGAGTCGGATTGGGCGGACGAGAGGAGAGAATCGGCCGAACACTACAAGACACGCCGACGCCCGGCAAGATTGGGCCAGGGCGCCGTGCTAGCAGCCTACCCGCGTGCGCTGCGTCAGGCTAAACGAGATTGCCATGAGCGCTGTCAAACCGGCTGCCATTGGCTCCGGCGCGGCCTGCGCGGCGGCGCCGGCCGCGGTGAGCCCGTAGCTGTCCCGCCAGACCGCGTAGTCTTCCTGGGTAACCCGGCCGTCGCCGTTGCCGTCGGCCGAGGTGAACGGCGCCAGCCCTGTGGCGCCCAGGCTGTCGCGCCACACGGTGTAGTCGGCCGCGTCAGTGGCGCCGTCGTTGTTGTAGTCGCCCGGCGCCCGGGCGACGTAGACCACCTGGCCGGCGATCGCCTTGGCGCCTTGCAGGCCGAACTCGAAGATCAGGTCGCCCGGGGCGCCCGCGCCGAAGACCGACGGGTCGTACGCCGCGCCGAGCGGCAGCGGCGCGTCGCCCGCCACCGGCGATGTCCCCAGCAGGTACAGCTCGCCCAGCTCGGTCGGGTCGGACAGGTCCGCCTCCTCCCAGCCCTGGCCCGGGCCGGCGCCGGCCCCCAAGCCCTGATCGTCCAGGCTGACCCAGCCGGTGGTGCTCAGCGCGCCGGCCGCGCTCCTGACGGCATAGTAGTCGATGCTGACCGGGCTGGCGTCAGTGGTGGACAGGGTCAGGTCGCCCGAGATGGTGTTCACGTACAGCACCATCGACGCGACCGGGGTCGGGCCGGCCAGGAAATTCTGGTCGACCTCGCTCGCCGACAGCGCGTGGTCGTAGATGCGGAACTCGTCGATCGAGCCGTCGAAGAACGGGTCGTTCCCGACAAACGTCGACCGGCCCAAGAACGCGTTAGTGTCGATCACGTCGCTGAGCGATTTGTTGTGCGCGGTCGTCCCGGCCAGCACGCCGTTGAGGTACACCGAGAACTGATCCGCCCCGCCGTTGGCGTTGTCGTCGATGACAAACGCCAGGTGGTGCTGCACGCCGGTCGGCGGCGACGCCGACGTGATTGCCGTGATGTCGGCCTGGGTGGTGAACCGGGCCAGCGCGGGGTTGCCGCCCAGCCCGCTCTGCGGCGAGTAGTAGACGTAGCCCTCGTTGGCGACCGAGCGGTCGCCGTAGTCGAACAGCCGCGCCCAGGTCTGGTGGTTGTCGGCGGTGAACCAGGTCTCGATGGTCAGGTCGGTGTACGACGAGATGCCGATCTGCGACGCGTCGAACCCGACGTAGTCGCCCGAGCCGCCTGGCAAGCTCAACTTGCCCTGGCCGTCCACAGCCGCGGCGCCGAACGCCTGGCCGTCGACGCCGCCGACGCTATCGGTCAGCCCGCTGTTGAACGTGTACTGGTGGGTCAGCGCGGCCTCGGCGTCGCCGCCGGCCAGCCCGGCCACGCCGGCCGCCACGGCGAGCGTCAGCAAGCTAACAGGAGACGCGGAGCGTTGGCGCCGCCGGCGGGCGCACCCGAACGCCACCGCGACCGACGCCAGCAACGCGGCGCCCGGCTCGGGCGCCTGCAGCAGGCCGGCGAAGGCGGCGGCGCCGTTGGCGGCGGTGTAGTCGGCCTTGAACAGCAGGAAGTCGTCGTGGTCGTTGTCGCCGTCGCCGTCCAGGTCGCCTAGGCCGTAGGACTCGGCAACCGTCAGGCCGTCGAACTCGGAGAAGAAGTTGCTGCGGAACAGGTTCCAGTCGTCCGGGTCGAGCGCGCCGTCGAAGTCGAGGTCGCCCCGGTCAAACGGCGCGCCGCTGTTTCCCACGTAGGCGACCTGCGCCTGCACCGTGGCGCCGCCATCCAGGGTCACCTCTAGTATTAGGTCCTCGTAGATCGACTGCACCCAGCCGCCCGCCGGGCTGAGCGCGAACGACTGCCCCGCCGCCAGCGACGCAGCCGTCCCCGTGGAGGCCTCGCTGAACAGCGTGTTGTCGCCTTCGGCCGACGTGACCTCCCACGCGTTGACGCCGTCGACTTCACCGCTTCCCGTGCCGCTGTTGTCGAGCCGTCCGGTAATCGGCGTCAGCGCGTCGGGATTGAGGGCGCCGGCGCCGGAGGTGACCTGGTAGCCCAGGACGTCGACCGGCTCGCCCGCCTCGTTGCTGAACGTGAGCGCCCCGGTGACGCGGTCGACGGTAACGAATACCTGCAGGTTGGGCACGACGCGGAAGATCTGCCCGGTGGCGCCGCCGGGGTAGTCGTTGCCGAAGCCCGCGTTGCCGCGTTGGCCGCCCATGTCGATGATGTACAGGTTGCCCGCGTTGTCCTCGCCAAACGAAACCACGCGGCCGATGCCGAAGTCGTCGCCCAGGGCGGGGGTGTAGGTCGGGTCCTGGGGGTCGACCATCAGCGTGTGCCACAGCGAGTTGAGGTTGCGGTTGAGCACCACCTCGCGTGTGCCCAGCGAGGCAAGCATCACACTCCCGTTGTCGGTCGGGACCTCCACCAGGTTCTGGTTCGAGCCGCTGAAGTCCTCGATCGGCGTGCTCGTGTCGAAGTCGAGCGAGAAGATGTTGCCCTGCACAAAGTCGGAGTAGAAGTACTTGCCCTGCAGTTCCTGGATCGGGCCGCGATAGACGTAGCCGCCGATGTACGCGCTGCGCGGCGTGCTGCGGATCTCTTCATCGCCGGCGGTGGAGCCCACGTTCAGCTGACCGTGGGGGCCCTCCTGGATCGGGTTGACGCTGTCGACCGTCACCGAACCGCCGCCGGACAGGTCCCACTGGATGCTGGTGTCGCCGTTGGAGCGGTTCACGAACACGCCCGTCCCCTCCACCTGTGGGAAACCAAAGTCGTAGGGGACCTGCGAGCCGTCGTACGGGTCGGCGGGCAGGAAGTTGATCTCCTCGCGCTGGATCTCGCCGACGTCGCCGGACCAGAAGTCGCCGGTCTGGCGATCGATGCTCATGCGGAAGGTGTTCCGCGTGCCGGTGAAGTAGAGCTCAGGCAGCGCCGGCGAGTAGCTGACCGACTGGGTCGGGCCGGTGTAGTTGAGCGTGGTGCCGACCAGCTGGTTGTTGGCGTCGTGCGTGGCGTTCCACAGCGGGATCGGGTTGGTGTCCGGGATCGCGAAGTTCTTCTGCGGGTCGGCGGGGTAGAAGTCCGCCTTGTTCGGGTCGACGTCGATCCTCAGCAGCTTGCCCTGCACGATGTCCGACTTCTGCTCCGGGCGCTGGTCCGCTGGGCGGCCGTTGGAGCCGTCGCCGGCGGAGATGTACAGGTAGTTGCGCTCCGGCGACCCGATCGGCGCTTCGTACGCGCGGGGGTCGAAGCCTATCCAGTCGACCACGTGGTTGTTGTCGCCGAACACGTTGGTGTACTCCAGCAGCGTACGGCTGACGACCGGCAGCCCGCCGCCGCCCGTGGGGACCGTGCCGCCCGGCCCGCTGGCGGCGTACTCCTCCACGTAGTTGACCGGCCCGCCGGTGGCCGCCGACGACACGTAGATCTTCTGGTAGCCGTCCGTGCCCGGGTTGTTGAAGTCCGGGTGGAAGGCGAAGCCCTGCGGGCCGAGGTCGAGCGTCAGGCTGCGGTGGCTGAGGTTGAGGACCTCGGTGGCGGCCCTGGTGTTCATGTCGTACCGCCAGAGGCTGCCGTGCGTGCCGTTGCCGGCGTTCGCGCCGCCCATGGTGGTCCGCGTCATGTAGTAGATGATGTTGGACGGGTCGCCCGGCGCCTGGTCCATGTAGACCGGCTGCTGCAGGCCGGACGCGACCCGCTCGACACGGTAGCTCTGGCCGGCCGCGCGCTGCCCGGCCCAACAAACGCCGCCTACCGCCAACAACAAAGCCAACCTGTACCGGTACCGCATGATGGACCCCTGATCCTGGTGCTCATTCAGAAATCGTCGATCACCCACGCCAGAACTGGTGGGGAGACCGTCTCGGACGAGTCAATCGACGAGTGCCTCAACCAGTCATCCTAGCCGGGCGGCGGGCGTCTCTCCAGCTGTTCGCCACGCCAGGGTTGCGACCTATCTCGCAGAGGGGCGTTTCGCGAATAGAGGCCCCCAGAAAGCGAACGCAGAACCATCCGCGTGAAGAAGAAGTGAAGAACGCGTGAAGAACCAGTTCCCCACTGGATTCTTGCAACGACAGGCAACTCGTCCAAGGCGAAACGCTAGAAGCCGAGGATCTCGACGTTCGCCACCCGCTCGTACAGCCAGATCGCCGCCACGGTAGCAATCAGCACGGAACCGGCCCGTAGCACCACCCAGCGATAGAATTCCGTGTCGCGCAGCAGGTACGCGATCGGGAAGAAAACCAACACGATCGCAAGCTGGCCGAGCTCCACCCCTACGTTGAACCCGAGCAGCGCCACGGCCAAGGTTGCGCTCGACAGGCCCAGGTCGATCAGCACGTTGGCGAAGCCGAAGCCGTGCACCAGGCCGAACCCGAACGCGATCATCCACCCCGACAACGGCAGCACCGGCCACAGGTTGTTGATCGCGGTCACGATGATCGACAGCGCGATCGTCGCCTCAACCATGGCGCTGGGCAGCGTGACATACTCGGTCACCGCCAGCCACAGCGTGATGGAGTGCGCCAGCGTGAAGACCGTGACGATCTTCACGACCGAACGGCACGCCGGGCGGAACGAATCGACCGGCCGCCAACGGCGATCCTCGCGAACCAGCACGGCCGGCAGCAGGAGCGACAGCAGGAACAGGATGTGGTCGTACCCGATCCAGATGTGCCACACGCCCTCGCGGGTGTAGTCGACAAACGCGTCGAGCAGGCTGGCGTCGCCCGTGTGGAGGGAGAGCGTGGGCTCCTCCGGGCTGAGCACGTGGGTGCTGGTCGCGCCGCCGCCCTGGTAGAGCACCAGGCCGCGGTGGGTCGGGTCAACGTCGAACAGCAGGCTGTAGCGGATCTCGAGCTCCGCGGCGTCGCCCGGGGCGTCGGTCTCGATGGACAGCACGGCGTACGCGCCGTCGCTGTGGTGGTTGACCTGCAAGGTGCGGACCGCCAACTCGCACGCGTGTCCGTCGGCCGACAAGTTGAGACGGCTCAGCGCCCGGGCGGCGATGGCCGGCTGCTTCGCCTTGAGCTCTCCCCAGGTGATGTCGCCATCCTGGTTGTCGTCCAACCCGATCAGGAACTCGAGGTCCTTCAGGGCGATGTCCCACTCGACCTCCAGCCGCTCCCCACCGCCGGTCAGGCGCAGGTAGCTGTCGCTCGGCTTGTGGGCCAGCGCCGGGACGCAGGTCAGCAGGGCGGACGCGGCGATTGTGAACCGCAGCACCGAGTTGCGGAGGCTGGTCACTCGGCCGCCTCCAGTTGGTCGACCAGCCGCTGCAGGTCGACGTCTTGTGTGTTGTACCGCCTTAGGAACGCCAGCACGGGCGACGCGGCGGACGGGTCGTCGGCGGCGAGGGCCGCCTCCAGCACGTTGCGGCTGTCGCGAACCTCGCGCTGCTTTTGCCAGTTGGCCAGCGCCAGCCCGAGCGCCTGCTTCGGCTGCTTCTGGAGCTCCAACGCGTAGCGTGACTCGTACCGCCCGTGGGGCTCGCCGCCCCGCAGGCGGATCTCCTCGAAGCGGCTCTCTAGCTGCCCGCTCCAGTCCCTGGCCGCGTCCGCACGCCCCAGCCGGTCGGCGGCGATCGCCGCCCGCAGCAGCACGCCGGTGTCGCTGGTGTGGTCACGCAGCAGCGGCAGCACCTCGTCTTCGCGGCCCCGGTCCAGCAGGAAGTCGGCGTACGCCCGCAGCAGGTAGGTGTCGTCGGGGTGGAGTTCCAGCCCCTCGCGGTAGTGGCGTTGGGCCTCATCGTTCTTACCAAGCGCCCGCGCGACCTCCGCCTGCATGGTCAGCACCCACGGCAGCGCGTCGGTCCAGCGGTCGCGCGCCACCGGCAGGATGCGGCCGAGGGCGGCGTAGGCCTCCTCCGCCTGGCCGGTCGCCGCCTGCACCGGGACACCGCAAAACATAACGGACGCGGCGTCGGCGAAGCCGGATAGGTTCTCGCACGCCTGCCGCGCTTCATCGAGGCGGCCCTGCACGCGGTACAGGTTCGTCAGCTCCACCCACGCCTGGACGTTCCGCGGCGCGCCCTCCAGCAGCAGCCGCAGGTCGGCGATGGCGTCATCGTAGCGGTGGTCGCGTTCCTTAATCTTCGCCCGCAAGAGCAGCACGTCGGGCGGCGGGGCCTCCTGCGACCACCAGGGGGCGAGGGCGGCCTGGGCGTAGCCGTAGTAGCGGGGGTCGGACTGCTGCTTGCCCAGCGATACATACCGCTCGGCCACCTCGACCGCCAGCTCGCGGTCGCTGGGGTCGTCAGACAGCCGCCGGCGGAGCGCTGTCAGCGCGCCCTGCTCGGCGAGCAACGCCTTGGGGAGCGTCTCGAGCACCTGGCCGTCGCTCTCGGGCGTAAACGGTCGGCCCGCCAGCGCTCCGCTGGCGAGCAACCAGGCCAGCAGCCCGGCGGCGAACCGCGTCCGCGTTCGTGCCCACCCAACAGTTTCGTTCTCGATGCGCCGCAAGGCGTGCTCCCAATTGTGGCGTTCGCGGCCCCCGGCGTCGCGCAGCGGTAGCCCAGGCCGCGCGGAGGGCCGTTAGCTATGCGTCTGCGGCGCGGGGTTGGATCTCACCATTAGCGAATCATCCTCGAATTCGCCGGTTCGCCGAATCCGGGCCGCGTCGATGGCCGTAGATCCAGCGTGCGGACCGGCGGGGGCGCCGTCCTGCCCTCGTAAGGCGCCCTCCCGCTGGTCTGTGCAGAACCAGGTTAGACGCAAACCAACCAGCGCCACTGACGCCGACACCCCTAGCGAGCCCTCCTCATGTTGAAACTCCCGATCACAACTCTCGCAGCCTTAGCGATGTGCGCGGCCGCCGGCCGGCTCGACGCCGCCGACCACCTCGACGCACCATCGCTGTCGGGCGCCGGCCAGGTCGACATTAATGACCTGTACGCCTTCCAGTCGCCCGCCAACCCGTCGAACTCCGTGCTGGTGATGACGGTGAACCCGCTGTCCGGCGTGCTGAGCCCGAGGACGTTCGACCCGTCGGTCGCGTACGAGTTCGCCATCGACTACGACGGCGACGCCGTCGAAGACCTGACCTACTCCGCGTCGTTCGCCCCGGCGGCCGGCGGCGTGCAGGCCTACACCGTCACCCGCTCGGCGGGCGGCGCGTACGCCGGCGTCACCGGCGGCAGCACCACGGTCGGCGGCGTGCAGGTTTCGGCCGGCCAGTACGACGACCCGTTCTTCTTCGACCTCAACGGGTTTAACGAAACGCTCGACGGAACCGGCGGCTTCACGGGCGAAGACTTCTTCGCCGGCGCCGACGTGTCCGCCATCGTGCTGGAGGTCCCCAGCGCCGACCTGATCAACCCAACCACGATGGACTCGAACATCGCCGTCTGGGCCCGCACGGTCGACAGCGGGGGGATGCAGCTCGACCGCATCGGCCGGCCTGCCATCAACACCGTGCTGATCTCTGGCGACGCCCGCAAGGAGGCGTTCAACGCCGGTGCGCCGATGGACGACCCCAGCGAGTTCGGCGCCGAGGTCCAGGCCCGCATCGAGGCCCTCAACGGCGGCGACACGGCCACCGCGATGAGCCTGACCGGCGTGCTGCTGCCGGACGTGCTGACGTTCGACACCGCCAGCGCCGACGGGTTCCTCAACGGCCGCGGCCTGGCCGACGACGTCATCGACGC
Organism: Posidoniimonas corsicana; assembly: GCF_007859765.1. NCBI lineage: Bacteria > Pseudomonadati > Planctomycetota > Planctomycetia > Pirellulales > Lacipirellulaceae > Posidoniimonas > Posidoniimonas corsicana. The sequence continues at coordinate 2,250,318 of NZ_SIHJ01000001.1, read as the reverse complement.
CGAGCTGGGCCTGCTGACCAACAACGCCATCACCACCGACATGGTCGACGGCAACGATGCGGCCTTCCTGAACGTGTTCCCCTACCTGGCGCCGGCCAACGTGCCGGAGCCAGCGGCCGCGACGCTGCTGCTGATGGCCACGCTGGGAATGCTGCAGCGCCGCCGCAGGTAGGACCGCAGATAGGGTGTCAGGAACCTATATAGTAATGGTTCCTGGCGCCTTCTTCGGGACTGATGCTCTTAGTTCACCCTGACACCCTACGCGACACGGGCAGCAACAAACTCACGCCGGCAAACTGGAATGAGTTAACCCACGTTCGGTAGCCGACGGCGCCGTCACTATTGCGTGCTGGAAACAAGGTCAAAACAAGAAACCCGGCAAGCAAGAAGACACCGCAACTAACACGTACAGGACGCCTTACGTTGCGATGCCTGGCTGACCAGCTCGCTGCTGCCAGCAGCAGCGCTAGGTTAAGAAGCGTTCCCAGAAAGCTGTAGGCCCAAAGCTCGGCGGAGGGTGCAGCGCCGAAAACGCCAAGAACGCCTAGCAGGAGCATCGCCAAACCGATCATGCCATCGCTTGAGGCTGGCAGGAAGAGAGAAGCGGCGAACGTCCCGAGACCCGCTAAAAGCGCTAGCAGAGCGACGTATTCTGTGAGTGAGTACTGAAACCGCATGTTTGCGCTCAACGATGGGCGTACGCTTCGCTACCGCCCCCCTACTATCTCCATAGAAACGCCACGATGTCTTCGAACTCTTGATACTCATCGACTTCCCAGCCGCTTTCCACCCACTTCCACACACCGTCCGACTCACGGAGGTCAAGCCGGATCACGCTGCCTGAATCAGAGGCCACGCGTTTCCCACTCACAAAGACCAGAACGTGGGCACAGCAGTTGATCCCCCGGGCGCCATCGTCTTGATCATAGCCGTCCAGACTCAGCAGCGCCTGCCATTGGTATTGAAACGGCGGCATCGGCGACTGACACGCCAACTTGCAGAACCATCCGGGGAATGCGCCCGAAACATCGATTCGCGATTTAATCACCTCCACCTCGTCCACACGGATCGCGCGCTTCAGCGCCTCGATGAGCTGCCCGGCCAGTTCCTCCAACTGCTCTCGAGTGACTTCCTCGCCGGCAGCTAACGCGTTGAGAGTGCTATGCATGACAGTGTGAACGAGGGCCGCCCCGTTTCACCCTCCAACCTTTACCACCCGTTCCATCCGCTCCCTCAGGTCCTCCTCAGGGAACAAACAAAACGCGTACTCACGCGACTCCAGCAACGCGGCGGCGCGGATTTGGGCGGCGACTTGAGAGCGTTCGGCGGTGAGTGCGGCCCGCTGCTCTTCGACGTAGGGCTGCAGCGCAGCGTTGGCCGACGTGATCGCGCGGTGCCGCTCGGCGGCGTTGGCCGGCGTTTTGTCAGTCTGGACCCAGCGGCGTTTGCTTTCGATTGCCGCCTGCGCGGCCGCGTCGGGCGAAGTAGTGTGCCGCTCGGGGTGGAACTCCAGCGAGCGTAGATCCGCGGCAATCTCAACCGGCCGGCCGCGGTCGACACGGTCGTGCGGGATTGGCAGCCGAAGCGTGGCGGTCGCCGTGGCGTGCGGCGGCGGGGCGAAGCCGTAGTACAGCTCGGCCGCGCGCTCGGCGACCTGGTCGTACTTGGCGCCGCCAATGCCGTGGATGAACACATCGGCCAGCAGCAGACGGGCAAACAGCGTGGTGATCAGCGCGCGGGAGCGGATCTTGACGCCTTGTTCGAATCGAAGCCCGGCCAGGGCGGCGGAGCCGGCGTTGAAACTGGATATATCGGGCAGCCGCCACTCGCCGCCCGCGAGGTTGGAGAGCAGGAGTCCACCGCCAGACTGCCGGGCGAAGAGCGGCCGCCGCGTGGGGTCGCGGTCGGTCCAGACCCAGAACGGCGCCTCGAGCCAGCCGTCCTGGCGGTGCAGGTCGGGGATCGGCTGGGCGGGGGTGCGGATCTTGTGGGCGGCGCGGTACTCGGCCAGCGCTTGGTTGTGGGCGGCGTGGAAGTCGTCGAGCCGCAGCAGCAGGTCAAGCGCGAACCAGCGGAACGGCGAGCTGTCGCACACGGCGCTGATGGGTGCCTCGGCGGTGTCGAGGCCCCACTCGCGTTCCAGCGTGTGGCGGGCGGAGCAGAACGCCGCGCCGAGGTTGGCGCCCGCCGCAACGGCGGACAACACCTGCGGCCATAGCTCGGCGACCAGCGGGCCTTCGACCAGCCCGCCGAGCGCCTCTTCAACGCGTTGGGGGAACGATCGCAGCAGCGCCGGGTCGGCAACACCCCGCTCTTCGTAAGGCAGGGGCGCCGCGGCGGCGTCGAACGGGACCGCCTCGACCCGGGGCCCGTTGGCGTCGCCGGTCGGTGCGTTGACGCTAGGCGCGCGGCAGAGGTCGGAGTCGATGATCAGGTTGACCGCGCGGCCACCCACCTCGCGGCTCAGCCGGTCGAGCAGGAAGTTCTTGAACCAGACGCCGGGGTGGTACAGCTCCGGCTGGTGGCCGGTCATCACGAGCGGCAGGTCGGCGGCACTCTCGGTTAGCGCGCCCGCGGCATGCAGTAAGGTGAACCGGGCCGCCTGGCGGAGCTCGGCGAGCGACTGCCCGCCGAAGTCGTAGGGCAGGGCAGCGGACTGGCGGCGGTTGGACTCGACCAACTCAGGCAGGTCGGACCAGCCTGGGTCGACCAGCGACTGGCCGTCACCCCGCGGCGCGCGGAACTGGCGATACGCAGAGCGGTCGGCCCGGGACACGCTACTTGTCCTGCGAGAGGCACGGGTCCATGCTCAGCGGGACCGGGTCCTGCGACACGCCCGGCACTAGTGGCGAAGGGAGGGCGGCGACCGCGCGATCGACGACCTCGCGGTAATAGGCAAGGCGTTTGGCGGACTCGTCGAGGGCGCCGCCGAAGCTGCGTTCCTCGTCGAGGTAGATGAGCGGCACCGGGACCTCGGTAATCCGCAGCCGGCGGTGGACGGCCTGGACCCACAATTCCAGCGGCATGGCGTACCCGTCCTCCGTGAGGTCGAGCCGCTTGAGCGCTTCAACGCGGTAGGCCTTGAAGCCGCAGAAGGCGTCGGTGATGGACAGCCCGAGGCGGTCGTTCAGCTCCTGGGTGATCTGCCGGTTGATGCGGCGGCGGTCGGCGGGGGCGGCGCCGGCGGTGGCCTCGTCGAGCCCGAGGTAGCGGCTGCCGGAGGCGATGTCGGCGTTGCTGCAGGCGTCGAACAGCTCGGAGATCCGCTGCGGCTCGTGCTGGCCATCGCAGTCGATGGTCACCACCACCAGGTAGTCGTGCTTGATGGCGTAGTCGAACGCGGTCCGCAGCGCGGCGCCGTAACCCCTGTTCTGTGCGTGGGTTTCGACGTAGATGTCGGTCCGCTTGTCGAGGCACTCCCCGACGCCGTCGGTGGAGCCGTCGTCAACAACCAGGACATCCTTGGCGTGCCGTCGGACCTCATCCAGCACCGAGGTCAGGTGGGCGCGCTCGTTGTAGACGGGCAGGGCGGTAAGGCAGCGGGAACGCGGTTTCATAGGCAATCGGCTTCGCCCGGCGAGGGGCTCGAGACTCGGTGGGATGCGGGCGGCGGTGTGTGGATCCCTCAGGCCGGCCCCCGCAGGCTAGAGTCGCGTCTGGCGACTAGTCATCATAGACAACCACCCCCCGGGAGGCGAACCGCAGAGCGGCGGCCAGCGTGAACTTGGTCACGCTGGCGGGGGCGGATCGGGCCGGTTCCGCAAGCGTGCTAAGGGGCTGCGGCAATAATGACAAATTCCGCGTCAAAAGCGTCTCTTTTGCGGTTCAAACTGGGATGGGTGGATGTTAAACTCCGGCGTGAGAGCGTGTTGTAGCGGCTACGCACGTCGGGCAACCGACGCGGCGCAGGCCGATGCCGGCCCCGCGCCCGCGCTCTCGCATGCCAAAGCGTCTTGCCGGGCGTGTTGCCCGACGCGCGTGACGCCCATCTCCGGTTCGCTAGCACGGCGGCATCCGAGTGCCCCGACTGCTCAGGTCCTTCTGCCGTGGACTTCCAGCTCAGTCTTTCGAGTGAGAGCGTCGGCGCTACTCAGCCCGACACCCCCCTAGCAACCGCACCCGACGAGCCACTCGCGAACGTGCTGGGGCTGTTACGCGCCCAGAAGCAGGCCGCGGTGATGGTCTGCGACGGCGCCAAGCTGGTTGGCATCTTCACCGAGCGCGACGCGCTGCGGCTGCTTGCGGAGGGCGCGGACCTTGCGGCCCCGGTCTCCTCCGCGATGTCGACCGACCTGATGACCATCCGGCCGGAGACCACGGTCGGGCAGGCGATCCGCCTGATGTCCGAGGGGGGCTACCGCCACTTGCCGGTGGTCGACCCGGACGACTCGCCCACGGGCGTGGTGGCGGTGCGGGGGATTGTCCACTACCTGGTGGAGCACTTCCCGGACGCCGTGTACACGCAATCGCCGACCGGCGACCGCCCCACCGCCGAGCGCGAAGGCGCCTGATCCCGCGGACCCCACGCCATGCCGCCTTCCCCAGGGCTTGCCACCACCGACCCGCCCGCCAGCACACACCTAACCTCCCACTGAGCGCCGACGCCCGTCTGTGCTCGCCTCTTTCGCCAGGCCGCCCAACGCCCGGCGACACAAGGAACCAACGCTTAAGATGTCGACCGCAATAGAGAAGCAGGTAGAGAACCTAGACGAAGCCACCGTCCGATTCTGCGGCGACTCGGGCGACGGCATGCAGCTGGCCGGCACGCAGTTCACCAACACGTCGGCCCTGGCGGGCAACGACGTCGCGACCTTCCCGGACTTCCCGGCGGAGATCCGCGCCCCGCGCGGCACCAAGGCGGGCGTGAGCGGGTTCCAGATCCACTTCTCCAGCCAGGACATCTACACCCCCGGCGACACCGTCGACGCGCTGGTGGCGATGAACCCCGCGGCGCTCATCACCAACCTGCCCGACCTGCGGCAGGGCGGCATCCTGATCGTCAACACGGACAACTTCGACAAGAAGGGGCTGGAGCAGGCCGGCTACGAGAGCAACCCGCTGGAAGGCGGCGACCTCGAAGAGAAGTTCAAGGTCCACCAGATGGACATGACCAAGCTCACCCGCCAGGCGGTGGACGGGCTCGGTCTGAGCGTCAAGGAGGCCGACCGCTGCAAGAACTTCTTCGCGATGGGCCTGGTGTTCTGGCTGTACGACCGGTCGCTCGAGCCGACGCTGCGGTTCATCGACGCCAAGTTCGGCAAGAAGCCGGAAATCGCCCAGGCGAACGTCGCGGCCCTGAAGGCCGGCTACCACTACGGCGACACCGTCGAGGGCTGGAACACCCAGTACCTGGTCGCCAAGGCGAAGCTGCCGGCCGGCAAGTACCGCAACATGATGGGCAACCAGGCCCTGGCCTGGGGCCTGGTCGCGGCCGCCAAGCTGTCGCACAAGCGGCTGTTCCTGGGCGCCTACCCGATCACGCCTGCCAGCGACATCCTGCACGAGCTGGCTAAGCACAAGCACTTCGACGTGCTCACCTTCCAGGCCGAGGACGAGATCGCCGCGGTCACGTCCACCATCGGCGCCGCCTTCGCGGGCGAGATGGCCGTCACCGCCAGCAGCGGGCCCGGCATCGCGCTCAAGGGCGAGGGCCTGGGCCTGGCGGTCATCACCGAGCTGCCGATGATCTGCATCAACGTGCAGCGTGGCGGGCCCTCCACCGGCCTGCCCACCAAGACCGAGCAGTCCGACCTGCTGCAGGTGATGTTCGGCCGCAACGGCGAGTGCCCGATGCCGGTGATCGCCGCGAGCAGCCCCTCGGACTGCTTCGACGCCATCCAGGAGGCCTGGCGGATCGCGGTCGAGTACATGACCCCCGTCTTCTTCCTGACCGACGGCTACATCGCCAACGGCAGCGAGCCGTGGCGGATCCCCGAGGTGTCGGACCTGCCCCGCGTCCGGGTGAAGCACCCCGAGCCGATGCCGGACTCCAACGACGAGGGCGCCCCGAAGTTCATGCCCTACGCCCGCGACGAGAAGCTCGCCCGCCCGTGGGCCGTGCCGGGCACGCCGACCCTGGAGCACCGCATCGGCGGCCTGGAGAAGCAGGACCTGACCGGCAACGTCAGCTACGACCCGGCCAACCACGAGCACATGATCAAGACCCGCGCCGCCAAGGTCGCCGGGATCGCCAACGGCATCCCCGAGCAGGCCGTGGACGGGCCCGACAGCGGCGACCTGTTGGTCATCAGCTGGGGCGGCCCCTACGGCGCCTGCGCCACCGCGGTGCACCGCGCACAGGCGATGGGCCACAAGGTCAGCCACGCCCACCTGAGGTACCTCAACCCGTTCCCCAAGAACCTCGGCGAGCTGATGGGCCGGTTCAAGAAGGTGCTGGTGCCCGAGATCAACTGCGGCCAGCTGCGTCTGCTCCTGCGTTCCGAGTACCTGGTGGACGCCATCGGATTCAACAAGGTGCAGGGCAAGCCGTTCGCCGTCGGCGAGATCGTCGAGAAGATCGAAGAAGTGCTGGCCAGCTAGGCCCGTCACCAAGCAAACCACCCCACACAGACCACACCAACCAGCCGCCGCCCGACAAGGCACGCTGGACTTGATGCCCTAAGGTTCCCCATGTCCGTCGACCTCCCGCTCCCCGTCCTCACCCCCAACGACTTCGCCAGCGACCAGGATGTCCGCTGGTGCCCCGGCTGCGGGGACTACTCCATCCTGGCGCAGATGAAGAAGGTCATGCCGACCCTCGGCCTGCCCAAGGAGAAGATCGTGTTCATCAGCGGCATCGGCTGCAGCAGCCGGTTCCCGTACTACATGAACACGTACGGCATGCACAGCATCCACGGCCGCGCGCCGGCCGTGGCGACCGGCCTCAAGACCTGCCGGCCCGACCTGCAGGTGTGGGTCATCACCGGCGACGGCGACGGCCTGTCCATCGGCGGCAACCACCTGATGCACGCCATCCGCCGCAACATGGACCTGAACATCGTGCTGTTCAACAACCGGATCTACGGGCTCACCAAGGGGCAGTACTCGCCCACCTCGCCCGCCGGCAAGAAGACCAAGAGCACGCCAATGGGCTCCATCGACAACCCGCTGCACCCGCTGTCGATCGCCATCGGCGCCGAGGCGACCTTCGTCGCCCGCAGCATCGACACCAACATCAAGCACCTGGCCGAGACCCTCAAGCGCGCCGCCGACCACCGCGGCACCGCGTTTGTCGAGGTCTACCAGAACTGCAACGTGTTCAACGACGGCGCCTGGAACTACGCCAAGGACCGCAACACCAAGGCCGACACCACGCTCGAGCTCGAGCACGGCAAGCCGCTCATCTTCGGCAAGGACCGCGACAAGGGCATCCGCCTCAACGGCCTGGAGCCGGAGGTCGTGCAGCTCGGCAGCGGCATCGCCGAAGACGACCTGCTCTTCCACGACGAGCGCTCCCACGAGCCCAGCCTGGCCTACCTGCTCAGCCGCATGCGGTACGAGGACGGCTACCCCGAGCCGATCGGCGTGTTCCGCGCGGTCGAGAAGCCCAAGTACGACGACATGATCAACGACCAGATCGAGGAGGCCACCAAGGCCCACGGCATCGGCGACCTGGAGAAGCTGTTCAACGCCGGCGAGACCTGGGAAGTGGAGTAGGGGGCAAGAAGCCAGAGGTCGGGGGTCAGGGACTTTTGGCGCGCTCTCCACACGGATCCTGACCTCTGACAACTGGCCTCCGACCTCTCCCTCTGCCATGCTTATCCCCTGCCCAGCCTGCGGCGCCGAGAACATCGAGGGCGCAGACATCTGCGAGTCCTGCGGCGCGCCCCTGGCCGAGCTATCCGTCCGGGCGCCGCAGTCGTCGGCCGAGGCCTCGCTGATGGAGGACACCGTCGACCGGCTCGACGTGCGGATGCACGCCAGCGTGTCGCCCGAGGCGACCGTCGGCGAGGTGCTGAAGAAGATGGTCGACATGGCGGTCGGCTGCGTGACGATCGTCGACAACAAGGGCCGGCTGGCCGGCATCTTCAGCGAGCGCGACGCGGTGACGCGGCTCGGCGCCGACACCACCGACCGCCGCGACCAGCCGATCATGAAGTACATGACGCCCAACCCGGTCACGGTCGACCAGCACTGCCGCATCGCGCTGGCGCTGCAGCAGATGGACATCGGCGGCTACCGCCACCTGCCGGTGCTGGACCGCGAAGGCCGGCCGGTGATGCTCGTTTCGATCCGCGACATCCTGCGGTACCTGGCCGACCGCGTCGGCGTGGCGGGCTAAGACGACTCTCACGACTTGCTGCTCTTCTTGTCGCCTAGGGTGAATGCCGCGCCCGCGCGCTCCAAGCGACAACCGGTAGGCGCTACACCGTGCGGTTCCGCACGACACACAAACCGTCTCTCGCGATCGTCAATTCCTTGTTGCCGGCAAACACGCGGGCCGCTGATGAAAGTCGCGCAAGGTGGCCATTGGCACGGGTGTTGCATCTCCCAATTAGTGCGTGGCGTTCGCCCCCCGGGGACCGAGCGGCTGGCTCCTGAAGGAGCACGCCAAATACGAAACGGCCGCAAGAAACGTCACGCCCGTTTACCAACAACGCCCCCGTAGCGCGGGCCCATGAATTCAGCGGCGACGTATCTTCTCCGCACGATCGCCGCTTGGCTCGGGTTGTTAGCGTGACGCAACCCGGCCATGCGTGATGGCGGCCTCCTGAGGTGAGGCTCGAGGCCGCCGCTGGGCCCGCGTGGGGGCGCTTCTATGCGCACGGTTGTGTGACGACGGCCTCAAGGCGGAACTCGTAGACCGGATCAAGCGGCGCGGCAGCCTCTGCCTTCTGCACGACTCAACCGCCGCGCTGCTCCGGCAAGCCTGGGTACCGCCGATGCAGCGCGGCAGTTCAGAGCCCACGAGCGTCTTCTCGACTGCGCTGCCTGATCTGATCGACGCCTTGCGCGCTCAACGCACATCCTGTTGGACAAACTGCCGCAGGTAGTTGTGCGACTGCCGCAGCGCGGCCTTCCGGTTCTCGAGCGTCCCCTCGTAGGCGCGGTCCTCCACCTCGACGCACACCGGCCCCTGGTAGCCAACATCGCCCAGCGTGCTGAAGAAGGCGCCCCAGTCCACCTCGCCCAGGCCGGGCAGCTTCGGCGTGTGGTAGTCGTTCGGGTGGGCCAGCACGCCCACCTCGTCCAGCAGGTGCCGCTGCACACGCACATCCTTAGCGTGCAGGTGGAACAACTTCCCGGAGAACTCACGCAGCGGCTTCAGGTAGTCCATCTGCTGAAAGACCATGTGCGACGGGTCGTAGTTCAGGCCGAACGAGTCGCTCGCGATGTCGGCGAACATCCGCCGCCACACGCGTGGGGAGTGGGCCAGGTTCTTGCCGCCGGGCCACTCGTCGGCCGTGAACAGCATCGGGCAGTTCTCGATGCCCACCCGCACGCCCGCCGCCTCGGCGTGCGCAATGACCGGCCGCCAGACGTCGAGGAACCGTGGCCAGTTGTCGTCGACCGAGCGGGTCCAGTCGCGGCCCACAAACGTGTTGACGTTCTCCAGTCCCAACGAATTGGCGGCGTCGATCACCCGCTTGAGGTGAGCCACGCTCGCCCCGCTGACCGCCGGGTCCGGGTCCAACGGGTTGGGGTAATAGCCCAGCGCGCTGATCGTGAGCCCGCGGGCGGCGAACATGTCGAGCACCTGCTGGCCGCCGCGCTGGATCAGGTCGATGTCCAGGTGCGACACGCCCGCGTACCGGCGTTCCGCGCGGCCGGTCGGCCAGCACATCACCTCCACGCATGTGTAGCCGATCTCCGCCGCCACGTCCGCGACCTGCTGGAGCGTTAGCTCGGGCAGGATGGCGCTCATGAACCCCAGCCGCATCCGATGCTCCTCGGTGTAAATAGTTTTGTCCGCTTACAGCACATGCAATCTTAGGGACAAAAGTCGGCTGGTTCTGTCCCCGTCCGCTTGCGTTTGGATCTTGTATAGCAGTCTTAACCAGTCGACAGGGCGGACAAGACGCTTGGAGTTTTGTCCCTTACAGCAGCGTCCAGTGGGACAAAACCCTGCTCGCTCCGGACCGACGCGCCGCAAACTCCTCTCACTCCATCGCCGAATGCCATGCCTTGGGCACGCACCGGTGCCCAAGGCAGCCCACTGCATCTCCTCCATTGGACCGCGCTGGGTGGCCGGTTTCTACGAGAAAAATAGAGAGTCGCCGGAATAAACGAGTGGCATATGCTGCGATCAGGCAAAGTGGCGCGCCAGCTGCCAATTCCGTTGCCAATCCCGTTCCGGGCTCGGTGAGCGAGTCGTGGCGGCAGTTCTTTTCTGAGAATCATTGGCAGAAACGGCGGGCTCCTCGTATTACCTGCATGAGCACTGTCCGTACGCCCAGGTCGGGTCCAGCGGTCGCTCCGCCCCCTACTCCGAAAGGCCGTGCAGGCGTCGCCGACCCGGTCCCGGCGGTCGCCCGCAGCCATCTCCTCCCTAGCCGTCAACCACCGCAGAGTCGGCGTCGAGCGGCGTTCCACCTACCTCCGGTGAAACCCAATCCGCGAAGCTCTGGCTGAAGTAGTCCTGAAGAAGGAAACGAATCGATGACACGAACGACTCTGACGTCGGTCGCCCTGCTCGCCTGCCTCGCGGCATCGTGCGCCACGCAGCCCGCGGCCATGGGGCTAACCATCTACTCCGACGCCAACGACGGGTTCCTCGAGGTGCGCGACATCCTGCCGCCCGCCGGTGAATGGCCCCAGGTCCACCCCGAGACCTTCGGCACCTACAACGCGAATGTCGGCGAGTGGTTCGGCCAGGGGCTGACGGCGATTGTGCTGCCGTTCCAGATCCCGAACCTGGGCGCCGTCTCCAACCCGTTTACGGACGCCAACCTGGGCGTGATGGTCCACGAGGTGGGAACCGGCCCGACAACCACCGACATCGACCTGTACGCCGTGCGGACGGACCCGAACCCCGCGATCCTCACGGACGACTACTACAACGGATCGGCGCCCGATCCGACGCCCGGCGTTGCGCTGATCCAGGAGGGTTTCCTCAACGCCTCGAGCCCGGTCGGTTTCGTCGGCGCGCCCAACAACTTCACCGACGCCGCCGGTGACGCCGCGCTGCTCACCTACCTGAACAACGCGTACGACGGGGGTTCGGGCGCGGGCGACTACGTGTTCCTGCGGCTGAGCTACGGCGCCGACGACTTCGCGACCGTGTGGGACGCCTACAAGGTGACCATGCGTGAGGCGGGCCAACAGGGCGAGTGGCCCGTGCTCACGCTCGGCATTGTCGCGATCCCCGGCGACACGGACGGCAACGGCCTGGTCGAGTACCCCCAGGACTTCGACCCGATCCTCAACAACTGGCGCGAGACCAACGACACCTTCGGCATGACGCTCGCCCGCACCGACGGCGACCTCAACGTCGACGGGGTAATCAACGTGAGCGACTTCCGCGAGTGGAAAGACGCCTACCTCGCCGCGGGCGGGAGCCCCGAGCAGGTGCTGGCGGCGTTCGCTTCGCTGGGCGTACCGGAGCCCACCTCCGCGGCGCTGGCCGCTCTGGTCCTGACGGCCGTGGCCGGCGCCGGCCGCCGCCGCGCCTGACCACGGCTTCGGTATGCGTCCCACACTCCAAGCGCAGCGGGCCCCGGCTCCGGCGCCTCATCATCAAGGCGATATCACCATGATGCCCACTTTGCGAACCACGGCCCTGGTCGCGGCGTTTCTCGCGGCGCCGCTTGCGGGCGTCGCGACGGCGCAAGAGAACATATGGATCGGCTCGGACGGCGGGTTCGGCGGCGACGGCGTCTCGTTCTCTGACGACAACAACTGGAGCTTCCTCGTCGCGCCGGACGGCACCTTCAGCCGCGCGGTGATCGGCGCCGACCCGGGGTTTGCAGTCGGCACCAACCCGGTAGCCGACGTTGACGGCGACCTCTCGTCTACGCCGACCCCGCAGCTGGTGCTCGGCCGCGGCGGAGCCTACAGCGGCACATTGAATATCGCCGCGGGAGACCACCTGGTCGTCGGCACGGGCACGGAGAACACGGCCGGCGACGTTCCCGCCAATCTGGTAGTGGGACTCGATGGCGGGCTAGGAACCCTGAACGCCTCCGGCGGTGTGCTGACAATCGGGAACGAGCTTGCCACGCCCACCAACGCCAACGCGGCCAGCTCCGTTAACCTGTCCGGCTCGGCGAGCGTCACCGCGGGCGCGGCGTTCCTGGACCGGAACCTCACGATCACGGGCAACGGCGTGACGCTGGCGATCTCGGGCAACGCGATCCTCGGCCAGGCGGGCACACACACGTGGAGCTTTGGCGCCGGCGGCCCCTCGGCAATCTCGGTTGGCGGGCAGCTCGACCTCGGCGGCACGCTGAAGATCGACACCCAGGGCGCGGCGCCGGCGGTCGGAGACTCCTACCTGCTGGCCGATTCCGGATCGGTGATCAATGGCTTTTCCGCCGTCGACACGTCCGACGTCCCCAGCCTGGGACTCGGGGTCACGCTGCGAGCGGTATCGACCGCCGGGGGGACCAACGGCGTACAAACCAGCGTCGTGGTCGAGCAGCAGCCGGTGCTGGTAGTGAACCGCCGGTCGGGCGAGGCCTGGATACGCAACCCCGGGGCGGCCGCCGCGATCCCGATCGACTCGTACGATGTGCTGTCCGCTGCCGGCTCGCTTGATCAGTCCAACTGGACCAGCATGGCGAGCACGATCGGCAGCAGCGGGTGGCGGGAGGCCAACCCGGAGGCGACCGGACTGTCGGAGCTCAACCCACTCTCCTCGCAGGCGTTCGCGACGGGCACGACCATCGCGCTTGGCGCTGTCTTCCAGCCAGACGACCGCCCCTTCGGCGAGGATACGGACGATGTCGCGTTTACCTTCTCGCCGGCCGGCGAGGGATCGGTGGGAGGGCTTGTCGTTTACGAGGGCGTAGCGACCGACACCCTCACACTCAACGTCGACCGCACGACCGGGGCCGCCCAGATCATCAACGGCTTTCGGGAGGCGGTCTCGATCGACACCTACGCGATTACGTCCGAGTCGGGCTCACTCTCGCCCTCCTCGGGCGGCTGGACGCCCATCGGTGGTGGGTGGCGGGTAGCGGACGACGGGTCGGGCGCCGTCTCGGAACTCAACCCGCTGGGTATGCTCAACCTGGCGAGCGGCGCCGCCCAAGGCCTCGGCGCGCTCTACGACTTCGCCGCCTCCGGCGCGGAGGAAGACCTGGTGTTCGAGTTCTCGCTGCCGACCGAGGACTTCTCGCGGTTCGGGAAGGTCGTCTTCGACGATGAGCTGACCGTTCTCCCGCAAGGGCTGCCCGGCGACTTCAACAACGATGGGTCCGTCGACGCGGCGGACTACACCGTCTGGCGGGACAACCTGGGCCAGAGCGACTCCGCCCTTAACGGGAACGGCACCGGCGCCGGGACGGTTGTGCAGGCGGACTACGCGTTGTGGCGGTCGCAGTACGGAGCGTCCGCCGGCGCATCGGCCGGCTCAGTAGCAGCGCCCGAGCCGGGGGCCGGGTGTCTCGCGTTGCTGCCACTAGTGTTCTCGGCCTGCAGGCGGCGGGCTCGCTAGCGTTCGGATCGTTGCCCCGCAGTTCTCCACGGAAGTCAGGAAGAATCTATGAGAGGTCGTACCGCATTTACGCTGGTGGAGCTGCTGGTGGTGATCGCCATCATCGGGGTGCTGATCGCGCTGCTGCTGCCGGCGGTGCAGGCGGCCCGCGAGGCGGCCCGCCGCACGCAGTGCAAGAACAACCTGAAGCAGCTGTCGTTGGGATGCCTGAACCATGAGAGCACCCACGGCTTCCTGCCCACCTCCGGCTTCGGCTGGCGCTGGCAGCCCGACCCCGACAAGGGCTACGGCAAGGACCAACGCGGCGGCTGGCCCTACGGCCTGCTGGCCTACGTCGAGGAGCAGGGGCTCCGCGACGTCGCCTCGGGCATCAGCAGCGCCGCCGACAAGGAGGCCCAGATGCTGCGCCTGGTGCAGACCCCCATCGACATGTTCACCTGCCCCTCGCGACGCGAGGCCCAGCTCTACCCGATCCTGCGCAACAACTTCCTGGCGTTCAACCTCCGCAGCTGCCGCGTGGGCGACTGCTTTGTCGCCCGGTCCGACTACGCCGGCAACGCGGGCAACATCAACCCCACCGGGCAGGGCGGGCCGGAGAACCCCGCCGCGGTCAACTCCTTCACCGCCTGGATCACCAAGACCCAGAACGGCGCCATGTACCAGCGCAGCACCGTGCGGCTCGCCAAGATCACCGACGGCACCAGCAAGACCGCGCTGATCGGCGAGAAGTACATGGACCCGGCCCAGTACCTCGACGGCTCCGACCCGGCCGACGACCAGAACATCTTCGTCGGCCACGACCAGGACAACCTCCGCTACACCGGCTGGAAGCCGACCAGCAACAACGCCTCGGTGGCGTGGACGCCCGCCCAGGACGGCGCCGGCTTTGACACCGCCAACGGCAACGACATCCCCCCCTTCGGCGCGCCCCACGCCGGCGCCATGAACATGGCCTTCTGCGACGGCTCCATCCGCACCGTCGAGTTCGGCGTCGACGAGGAGGTCTTCTACAAGTTCGGCGGACGCGACGACGACGCCGACCTCTACCCGGGGCCCTAAACGCCGCGGCGCCTATTACAATTGCCATTCGCCCGTTGGACGGCACGCGGCTTCCACCACCCCGAATCGCGACCATGGACACCCCCAACAGAAGCGGCCCGGCGTCGCCCTCGAAGCAGGACCGGACGGCCGAGTTTGTCGCGCTCTACTCGGAGAACTACCAGCGGCTGCAGTACTTCCTGCTCGCCCTGCTCCCCACCTCCAACGACGCATCCGACGTGCTGCAGGAGACCAGCCTCGTGCTGTGGGACAAGTTCGAGACCTTCCAAACCGGCACCAATTTCTTCGCCTGGGCCTGCAAGATCGCCAGGCTGCAAAGCCTTAAGCACTACGAGCGAAACAAGCACCGCGCCCGACCCTTCGACGACGAAACGCTCGAACGGCTCGCTGAGGACGCCGCCGAGTACGCTGCGCAAACGGAGCCACGGATTGAGGTGCTGGAGTCGTGCCTGAAGGACCTGCCGGAATCCGATCGGACCCTGATCCGAAGACGCTACGAAACGGGCGCGTCGGTCAACAAGATTGCCGAAGAGATCGGCGTCACGGCGAACCGCCTCTCGAAGTCGCTGGGAAGGATCCGGCGGGCGCTGATGGCCTGCCTGGAGCGCAAGCTCGCCCTCGACCACTAGCAATTGATAATCCGCCGGACGCGTCGCCCGGCCCACGGAGCCCCACGACCGCCACGACACGATGCCCCCCGCACCCGATCACACAACGCCCGACTCCCTGACCGCAGCCGAGGCCCACGAGGTCCATGTGCTGTGCGACAGGCTGCACGACGGACTGCTGTCGGCGGACGAGTCGGCGCGGTTGAACGAGTGGCTAGGACAACGCCCCGCCGCGAGAAGCTATTACCTGCGGTTCGTGGCGTTACACCGCGACCTGCTTGCCAGCGACGGGAAACGTCGATTCGGCGAGGCCGAGTTGCTGCGGGACCTCGTGGCGAGCGACGGCGCCCCCAACGACACGTGCGAGGCCTCGGCCTCGATGCTCGCGTTGCTCAATCCAGAAACGCCCGCTAGCGTGCGTGCGAGCCGGCGCGTGGTCGGCGTTTGGCAGCTCGCCGCGGCGGTACTCCTGGCCATGACGCTCTCCTTATTCTGGGTGAACGGATCGCCGGATGAGAACACCGTCGCGACGGCGCCGGAGCCGACGCCCGCACCTGCCGAGTCGGTCGCGAGGGAGGTAACCCTATCGCACGTGTCGCCGGGCGTCGTTTGGCGGAGCGCACTGGAGACGCACCACACAGGGGCGACCCTCGACGCCGGCCGTTCCATCGGGATCGCCGCTGGCGAGGTCGAACTGACCTACAGCAGCGGAACGAAGATTATGCTCGTCGGTCCGGCCGAGTTCCTCGTCGAGCCAGCAGGGGGCAAGTTGGCTCGCGGCGGGCTGGTCGCCTCAGTCACGGAGGCGGGGCACGGGTTCACGATCGAGACCCCAAACGGCAAGGTTGTCGATCTGGGCACAGAGTTTGGCGTCGCCGTCGATGATTTTGGCGTCTCCGAGGTGAATGTGTTCAAGGGCAAGGTCGAGGCGTTCCCAGGCGGCGGGGTGAGCCAACGCGGAAAGATCGAACTAAACCGTGGCGACGGGCTGCAGTGGAGCGACCGTGACCTGGTCAAGCTGTCGGCCGACCTGCACCGCTTCACCAGCGCCGTGCTAGGTCGTGACCTGCCGCACAGCGGTGCTGGCGACGGCCGTTCGCTAGTCGACCGGTTCCGTGAGGGAGCACTCGACACCCGAAAATGGCGGGCGTTGGGCGATGCCACCACCTCTCCTGTCGGGCTTCGTCTGGGCAGTGGCAATTCCGATGGCCGCGCTTATCTGCTCTCCGCTAGTGAGTTCGACCCTGCGCTCGGGGCAGTGACGGTGAGTTGCGATTTGCGGTTCGAGTCGCCACAGTTGGTCGGTCCGGCGTCGTTCTCGATCCTGACCAGGAGCGTCGACGAGCGCGGTGTCGCTGCGGCGCCGTGGGGCGACGTGCTCGCTTCATGCACGCGTTGCAGCTTCGAGTCTGATCCCGATTCCGCCGGGGGTTTGTTGCGTACGGGTGTGAAGCTCGAGAGCAACCGAGAGGTCAACAGCATCTCGTGGAGCGGGTTCTCCCCCCCGGTCCCGGGCGTCTGGTACCGCGTCCGGGTGCGTGACGATGGGGTCAACGTCACGTTTACCGTGTCGCCGCGCGACGCCCCCGCCGATGGCGAGACCGTCACCTTCCGCTCGCTCTTCCGAGGCAAGGCAAACCACGTCGCTGTTGAGGGCCCGTCGACCGGCGCGGTGCTAGTAGACCGGGTCGAGATCTCCCAAGAACCCGCAACCGCCCCAATCGCCACCTACGGCGACCTTATCTCTTTGGTGCTGAGCGAACCCAGACTACGCCGCCAGGAGACTCTGCTGCTCGATCGCCTCGCCCCACCGGACGCCGAGCTCATAGTTCGCGATGGCTTCGACGACGGGGCGATCAACCAGAGCCGATGGGCGACCCTGGAGGCAGCAACCGCGGTCGAAGGGGGCGTGCGACTTGGGCGCCCGAACGAGGATGGACACATCGACACCTGGAAGCAACGGCCCTACCTCCTTACCCGCCGAGCACTCGACCCTCGTGACGGCGCCCTAACCATCCTGGGCAGGATCCGGTTCGCTGACAACTTCCTGTCCGGCTACGGCGCGTCGTTCGCCGTCATGACACGCGCGGACCGTCAGCGGGGGCAGGGGCCGGGGTGGGAGCACTCCGTGCTGCAACGCGGCGTCCGGATGAACTTCTGGCCGGCGGCGGTCAACCTGGAACACACGCTTGAGGTTCACGAGAAGCCAACCGTCAACTCGGTCTCGCTCCTTGCGACGCACGGCGTCGAGGTGGATCCGAACGCCCGCTCCTACGTGTTCCGCGTCGAGGACGACGGCCGCAGGGTGGCTCTTACCGTTGTTGACCCGCTGCGCCCCGGCGAGGCGATGACCGTCGCCAGTGACTCCGCATACGAATCACACGAGGGGGCGGTCGCGTTCGAGAGCTGCTGGGGGTCGCCTGTCTTGCTCGACGACGTCCGCATCTACCAGAGCCGTCCCGCAACGCCTCCGCTGCCCGCCGACTCTGATCGCGGCGAGCGCTAGATTCGACGGTAGCGATGACCGCTGCCGATCGCGCGGTGTCGCTAGTCCCCCAGGAACACCCGCAACACCTCGTCTGGGGCGGGGGCGTAGCCGCTGGGGGTCATGCTGAAGCTGGCCAGGCCCTGGCTCAGCGACCGCGACGCGTTGGAGTAGCCGAACATGTTGGCGAGCGGCGCCTCGGCCTGGACGAGCGTGTCGGTGGCCCGCTGCTCGGTCTGGTGGATGATCGCCCGCCGCTGCTGCAGGTCCCCGACCAGGGCGCCCAGGTGCTCCTCCGGCGTGGACAGCTCGAGCTTCATAATCGGCTCCAGCAGCACCTGCCCGGCCTCGCGGAGCGCCTTGTCGAACGCCAGGTTGGCCGCGGTGCGGAACGCGATATCGGTGGAGTCGGTCTCGTGCACGTCGCCGCCGACCAGCGTGATCTTCAGCCGCATCAGCGGGAACCCCAGCGTGCCGCTGCCGGCGGCGGCGGTCTCGAGCTCTTCGATCACCACGTTCAGCAAATCGTCCGGCAGGCCGTGGCCCGGGTCGACCGACACCACCACCGGGGGCAGCTTAGCGGCCAGCGGGCCGGTAGGCGTGAACGGCTCGACCCGCAGCTTCACGGCGCCGGTGTGCTGGGCGCCGTTGATCAGGCGGTTGCACTCGCCGGTCACCTCGGCCCGGCCACCAACGGTCTCACGGTAGCTGACGCGCGGCTTGTGCACCTTGATCTTCAGCCCGAAGTCCCGCTCCAACCGGTGCTGGATCACCTCCAGGTGCAGCTCGCCCATGCCGCTGATCAGCGTCTGGCCGGTCTCCTCGTTCTCCTCGTAGCGGAACGTCGGGTCCTGCTTCTTCAGCATGTCGAGCGTTTCACCAAGCTTCTTCTTGTCGCCCGAGCTCTCCGCCTCGACCGCGACGCTGATGACCGTCTCGGGGAACTCGATCGACTCCAGCACGATCGGCGCGCGGGTGTCGCAGAGCGTGTCGCCGGTAACCGACTCGCGGAGGCCCAGCAGCGCGACGATGTCGCCGGCCTGGGCGCCCTGCAGCTGCTCGTCCTTCTTGGTCGCGTGGATCCGCCACAGCTGCGAAACGTTCTCCTTGAAGTCCTTGCCGGCGTTGAGCACCCGCGAGTTCGGCTTGATCTCGCCGGAGTAGACCCGCACCCAGTACAGGTCGCCGGTCTTGAACGGCAGGATCTTGAACACCAGGCCGCAGAACGGCTCGTTGGGGTCCGGCTTGCGGACCAGCTTCTTGCCGGTCTGATCGGCGGCGGCCGCCTCGACCGCGCCCTTCCGCCGCCCGTGGTCCGACTTGCCGCTCTTGACCGGCTCGTGCCCCTCGACCGGCGGCATCTCGAGCGGGTGGGGCAGGTACGCGGCGACCGCGTCGAGCAGCTGCTGCACGCCGATGCCGTGCAGGGCCGAGCCGCACAGCAGCGGCTGCACCTGCTGATGGACGGTGGCGTCGCGCACCACGCTGCGGATCAGCTGCTCGGGGATCGGCTCCTCGGACAGAGCCAGCTCCATTAGCTCGTTGCTGTAGTCGTAGAGCGACTCCAGCATCTTCTCACGCCACAGCTGGGCCTCGGGCAGCAGGTCTTCGGGCAGTTCTGCGGTGATGAACTCTCGGCCCTCCTTCCCCTCGGGGAAGGTGATCAGCTTCATCGCGATCAGGTCGACCACCCCGCGGAACGGGTTGGCCACGTGGGCGGGCCCCAGGCCTGCCGGGATCTGCAACGCCAGCGGCTGCGCGCCCAGACGCTTCTCAATCTCCTCGAACACCGCCTCGAAGTCGGCGCCCTCGCGGTCCAGCTTGTTGATGAACGCGATCCGCGGGACCTTGTACTTGTTGGCCTGCCGCCAGACCGTTTCGCTCTGGGCCTCGACGCCCTCGCGGGCGCTGAACACCACGACGGCGCCGTCCAGCACGCGGAGGCTGCGCTCCACCTCGGCCGTGAAGTCGACGTGCCCGGGCGTGTCAATCAGGTTGATGCTGACGTCCTTCCACGGGAACTGCACGCACGCGGAGTAGATGGTGATGCCGCGTTCCTGCTCCTCGGCGTCGTCGTCGGTGGTGGTGGTGCCGCGGTCGACCTCGCCCGCGCGGTGCCGCGCTCCGCTGACGTACAGCATCCGCTCGGTGGTGGTCGTCTTGCCGGCGTCGATGTGGGCAATGACGCCAATATTGCGGATCTTGGTGAGGTCGGTGGACATGGACAGAGGCTACATTCGCGATCTCGGTGAAAACCGTTGATTGTAGCAAGAATCCATCCGGGTGCCTGTAGAGCTGAATGGCGACGGAATGGGAGTGAGAAGTGCAGGCCCGCTAGCGGCCTGGTGGCCAATGGCCACCACCATGGCTGGCTGTTGGAACCCCGCAATCCGGCTCAACCACGCTGTGGCGGCGATTACTACATCACCGACAAGCGAGTCTCCTTGAATGAGAACTTCGTCTCTTGAGTGTGGCTGAAGGTTGCAGGCGCGCCATGAGATTCTCCTGCGGGGCTTCTTCGCTGACGCTTGGGAAGCCCCGCATGGATCCCGGCGTCAGCGCCCACCGGCTTTGCCGCCACTGGGAAAGAGACCAAGACCTCGGATATCAATCTCGCCAAAGTCTCGGTTTGGGCGGGTGCCTGCTCGCTCAACGAGGCCCCTAACTGTTCCGACAGGCAATGCGTCGAGATCACGCAGCACCAGGCGGTCTATGCGGCAGCGGTAGTCGAGGCTAACTACCCCCAGTCCCCCGAGAGAAGAAAGCTCAAGTTCCGCCGCATGCAGAAACTGGAATGCCAATGACTTCAGGCGATACTTCTCCGCAATGCGGACCTTGGCTCCCGGGTCCCCGGTTGCGCCCCTCACCGTCAGCTTCTCTAGGTCCGGGGCTGCTTCCAGCCAACCCTCAACCAATGCCGGGCTGTAGTCGCTGCCGCTGACTTGGAGCGTATTCAAACGCTTGGGCGGAGACAACGCAGAAACGTATCGGCCGTCCACGCCTAAGGCGTACACCCCTAGGGAGGAGAGGTTTTCCAGGTCTGACACCGCCGCCAGCGCGTTGGCGTCAGAGCCGGGCCCCACGTAAAGTGTCAGTGAAGTCAGGTTTGGCAGGCCTGCCAGCGCTTCCATCTGCGCCGCAGTAAGCGTGCCCCGAAGTGTCACGTTACTCAACAGCGGGGCATGCGTGATTTGCAGGCCTCCGGGGTTCATCAAATACAAGGTTCGGAGTGCGGGCACGCCTGCCAACACGTAGGTAGTCGTGACTTGCCCACCGAGGGTGAGCGTCTCTAGGCTGTCCGAATCGCAAACGCGCACAGGCTCAGCAGGACCCGCATCAACTGCAGGCGGCTCCTGTTGGCTACTCCGATAGATATACGCTTGACGCAACGGACACGCGCGGAGCAGCGTTTCAATCGACCGGCCGCTTGCCTGGCCAATGCTAACGTCCAATTTCGTCAGCCTGCTAAGCCTGCTCAGACGCTCAAGGCCGCGGTCAGTTACCCCGGTGTGGGATAGGACCAGCTCTTCTAGGCTTCCCAAAGAGGAAATTGTGTCTAGCACCCCGTCACCGACATCAGACCCTTCTAGGCTCAGCCGCTTCAGATTATTGAGACTCGCCAGGTGCCGACTGGCCGTGGGAGGAAACCTCGAATAATCGAGGTACAGCTCTTCTAGATTGTGGAGGTGGCCGACCTGCCTGATATCGTCTTCGGTATATCGCGCAGTCACTGGCGCATAGCAGCAGCCACAGCCCAGGTCTTCCTCGACGACTAGACACAATCCGACTACTCTTTTGCTCCCGTCGCCAGCTCGCTTGAATGCGGTGTATTGGTACGGCCCATCACGATAACTCCGCAGAGAACACGATTGCCGATGAAGCTTGCCCAACTCTAGGTTTCGATCGATCGCAGCCTGCACTAGCGCAGCAGGCTCTTCGATATCGCTGCCTACCACCTGAGATGAGGCTGACAACAACGCCGCGGCGACAACACACCAAGACAAACTCGCAAGCCGCATACCGCTCCACCTTCCCCTGCTAGATGCAATAGACAGCGCCTACCCGCAACCGCCCAGTCTAAGGAGGTGTGCTCTGCCCGGCAACAAAAAAACGCCAGGCCCTGATGCCAAGGCCCGGCGTTCCTGTTGCGCATTGCTGGTAGCCTGATTGCTTACCAGGCGAAGTGGGCGAACGCCTTGTTGGCGTCGGCCATGCGGTGGACGTTCTCGCGGCGGGTCATGGCCACGCCCTCGCGGTTGTAGGCGTTGACCAGTTCGTCGGCCAGCTTGAGGTGCGTCGGGCGGCCCTTCTTCTCGCGGATCGCCATCAGCAGCCAGCGGATGGCCAGCGACTGCTGACGCGTCCGGTTGACCTGCATCGGCACCTGGTAGGCGGCGCCGCCGACCCGCTTCGAGCGGACCTCGATGGCCGGCTTCACGTTCTCCACCGCCTGGGTGAAGACCTCGATCGGCTCGACGTCGGGCACGCGCTCCTTGATCACGTCCAGCGCGTCGTAGAAGACCCGCAGCGCGGTGCTCTTCTTGCCGTCCACCATCAGGCAGTTGACGAACTTGCTGGCGAGGATCGAGCCGTGAACGGGGTCCGGCTTAAGCTGCTTGCGACTTGCGGTAATACGGGCCATTGATAGCTTTGAACGGTTGGCTGTTGGCGGTTAGCTGTCTCAACCGGAAGCAGCAGCTCACGGCCAACAGCGAATAGCGTTTGGTTACTTCTTCTTCACGCCGCCGCCGTCACGCTTGGCGCCGTAGCGGCTGCGGGACTGCTTGCGGTCGGAAACGCCCAGCGTGTCCAGCGCGCCGCGGACCACCTGGTAGCGGACGCCCGGCAGGTCGCGGACACGGCCGCCGCGGACCAGCACGATGCTGTGCTCCTGCAGCGTGTGGCCCTCGCCCGGGATGTACACCGTGACTTCCTTGCCGTTGGACAGGCGGACACGGGTGATCTTCCGCAGGGCAGAGTTCGGCTTCTTGGGCGTCATGGTCCGGACCTGCAAACAAACGCCCCGCTTCTGGGGGCACTTGTTCAGCACCGGTGACTTGCTGAACTTCCGCTTCTTCTTGCGGTTCTTGCGGACGAGTTGGTTGATCGTGGGCATGAATCAGGCTTATTACGTGGCTTGGCTCGCTAAGGGCGAACCTCACAAGGTATCGGATTTCGCCCTCCTGTCAACGGGGGTCAAGGGCCCCCGCTGGCCGGAATGGGCGGTTAGTTGTTGTTTTCCTCGTCAGAACCCTCCGAGCCGCCCAGCAGGGCGTCCAGGCTGGTGGGCGTGGCCTCGGGGGCGGGCGCCGGGGTCTCGGCGGCGCCGTTGGACTGGTCGCCGGCGGAGTCCAGCAGCGGGAACGAGCGGTCCAGCACGCTGGCGGTCTGCTGGGCCAGGGCCTCGAGCGCCTCGGGGCGGATCCGGACCTCCGACTCCTGGATGGACCGGAAACCGGTGCCGGCCGGGATCAGGTGGCCCAGGATCACGTTCTCCTTGAGGCCGATCAGGTGGTCCGCCTTGCCGGCCAGGGCCGCCTCGGTGAGCACCTTGGTGGTCTCCTGGAAGCTGGCCGCCGAGATGAAGCTGGAGCTCTGAACCGACGCCTTGGTGATGCCCAGCAGCTGGGTGGTGGAGGTCGCCTTGCTCGGCTTCTTGCCCTTGGCGATCTCGCCGCCCAGCGACTCGATCTGGGCGTTGGTCTGCTCTAGCACGTCCTTGGGGACGATGGCGTCAACGGTGTAGTCGCTGTCGCCCTTGTCGGAGATCTTCAGGCACTTGTCGAGCTGCTCGTTGGCCTGGCGGAAGTCGTACTTGTCCACCACGGCGCCCGGCAGCAGGTTGGTGTCGCCCGGCGACTCGATCTTCACCTTGCGGAGCATCTGGCTGACGATGATCTCGATGTGCTTGTCGTTGATCTCGACGCGCTGGCTGCGGTAGACGTTCTGGATCTCGCGGGTCAGGTACTCCTGCACCGCCTCCTCGCCCGACACACGCAGGATGTCGTGCGGCACCAGCGGCCCGTCGACGAGCGAGTCGCCCGCCTTGACGATGTCGCCCGCGTGCACCCGGAGGTGCTTGTTGTGGGTCACGAGGTGCTCGTGCTCGATACCGCTCTCGCTGCGGACGATGATCGCCCGCTTGCCGCGTTTCTTCTCCTGCAGGATGTCCACGACGCCGTCGATCTCGGCGATGACCGCCGGGTCCTTCGGCTTGCGGGCCTCGAAGATCTCCGTGACGCGGGGCAGACCACCGGTGATGTCCTGGGTGCCCGCCGCCTCGCGGGGCGTCTTGGCGATCAGGGCGCCGGGGGCGATGATGTCGCCTTCCTTGACCTCCAGGTGGGCCTTCTCAGGCATGTAGTAGAAGTCCAGGATCTTGCCGTCGGCCGGGTCCTCGACCACCACCTGCGGGTGCAGGTCGCCCTTGTGCTCCATGATCACGAAGCGGGTGTGGCCGGAGGCCTCCTTCTCGCTCCGCATGGTCTCGCCCTCGACGAGGTCCTCGAAGCGGATCTTGCCGCCGGTCTCGGCGAGGATGGGGATGGAGTGCGGGTCCCACTCGCAGAGCACGTCGCCGGCCTTAGCCACGTCGTCCTCGTGGAGCATGACCTTGGCGCCCATCGGCACCTCGTACTTCTCGATCTCCCGGCCCTTCTCGTCCACCAGCGAGATCTCGCCGCTGCGTCCCAGGGCGATGACCTCGCCCTCGGTGTTCTTCACGGCGTTGAGCTTGGCGTACTTGACGATGCCGCCCTTGCGAGCCTTGGTGTCGGAGGTCTCGACCCCGCCCTGGGCCACGCCGCCGATGTGGAAGGTACGCATGGTGAGCTGCGTGCCGGGCTCGCCGATCGACTGGGCGGCGATGATGCCGACCGCCATGCCCTCTTCCACCATGGCGCCGGTGGACATGTCCTGGCCGTAGCACTTGCGGCAGATGCCAAGCGGCGCGTCGCACGTCATCGGGCTGCGGACCTGAAGCTTCTCGACGCCGAGCTGCTCGATCTTGCGGGCGATCTCGGCGGTGATCATGCCGTTCTCTTCCACGATCACCTCGTCGGTGATCGGGTTGACGATGTTCGAACGGCTGACGCGGCCGCGGATGCTGTCGGCCAGGCCAACCTCCACCTTCTCGCCGCGGTAGATGATGCCCTTGGTGATGCTCTGGGTGGTGCCGCAGTCGTCCATCGTCACAACCACGTTCTGCGCGACGTCCGCAAGCTTACGCGTCAGGTAACCGGAGTCGGCCGTCTTGAGCGCGGTGTCGGCCAGACCCTTACGGGCGCCGTGGGTGCTGGAGAAGTACTCCAGCACGGTCAGGCCCTCACGGAAGTTGGCCTTGATCGGCGTCTCGATGATCTTGCCGGAAGGCTTGGCCATCAGGCCACGCATGCCGCCCAGCTGACGCATCTGCTCGACGCCGCCTCGGGCGCCGGAGTGCGCCATCAGGTAGATCGGGTTGACGTACTGGTTGCCGCGGTAGTCGGTCTCCAGGGCCTCCATCATCTCCTGGGTGATCTGCTCGCGGGCGTGGGTCCACTCGTCGAGGACCTTCGCGTAGCGCTCGCCCTCGGTGATGACGCCGCGCTGGTAGTGCTTGTTGGTCTGCAGCACCTTTTTCTCGGCCGCCGCCAGGATCTTGAACTTGGTGTCCGGCGTGACGAGGTCGTCGGTGGCGAACGACAGGCCGCTCAGCGTCGAGTGCCGGAAGCCGGTCTTGTT
Source organism: Posidoniimonas corsicana (assembly GCF_007859765.1). NCBI lineage: Bacteria > Pseudomonadati > Planctomycetota > Planctomycetia > Pirellulales > Lacipirellulaceae > Posidoniimonas > Posidoniimonas corsicana. Next base: position 2,224,847 of record NZ_SIHJ01000001.1, on the reverse strand, counting down.
CATGTCGTCCAGCAGCTGGATCGTGCGAGCCCGGCCGAGGAACTCGTAGCAGTCGCTGATCACCTTGGACAACGCGCCCGAACGCATTGGCTCGTTGTAGTACGGCATGCCGTCGGGCAGCATCTCGTTGAAGAACACGCGGCCCACGGTGGTGTTGATGACGCGGCCCGCCTTGGAGGGGTCGTCCATCTCCTCACGCAGGCAGCGGCCCGGCCGCAGACGCAGCTTGATCTTGGCGTGCGTGTGCACCTTGCCCATGCCGTGCGCCATCTCGACCTCCTGGTAGGACGAGAAGGCCATGTCGTCGCCGGGCGCCTCGGGCACGTTCATGGTCAGGTAGTAGCTGCCCATCACCACGTCCTGCGACGGGCTGATGATCGGCGCGCCGTTGGCCGGGCTGAAGATGTTGTGCGTGGACATCATCAGCGTGTGGGCCTCGACCTGGGCCTCGATCGACAGCGGCAGGTGGACCGCCATCTGGTCGCCGTCGAAGTCGGCGTTGAAGCCCTTGCACACCAGCGGGTGCAGGTTGATGGCGTTGCCCTCGACCAGCGTCGGCTCGAACGCCTGAATGCCCATGCGGTGCAGCGTGGGCGCCCGGTTGAGCAGCACCGGGTGGTTGGTGATCACCTCTTCGAGGATGTCCCAGACCTCCTCGTCCTTCCGCTCCAGCATCTTCTTGGCGGACTTGATGGTGTCCGCGTGCCCCAGCTCCTTGAGCCGGCGGATGATGAACGGCTGGTACAGCTCCAGGGCGATCTTCTTGGGCAGGCCGCACTGGTGCAGGTTCAGCTTGGGGCCAACCACGATCACGCTGCGAGCCGAGTAGTCCACCCGCTTGCCGAGCAGGTTCTCGCGGAACCGGCCCTGCTTGCCCTTGATCATGTCGGTCAGCGACTTGAGCGGGCGGTTGGACGAACCGAGCACCGGCCGCTTGCAGCGGTTGTTGTCGAACAGCGCGTCGACGCTCTGCTGCAGCATCCGCTTCTCGTTGCGGATGATGACCTCCGGCGCGTTGAGGTCGACCAGCTTCTTGAGGCGGTTGTTCCGGTTGATGATCCGGCGGTACAGGTCGTTGAGGTCGCTGGTGGCGAAGTTGCCGCTGTCCAAGAGGACCAGCGGGCGCAGGTCGGGCGGGATCACCGGGATCACGTCCAGCACCATCCACTCCGGCTTGTTGTCGGAGTCGCGGATCGACTCGACGGTCTTGAGCCGGTTGATCAGGTCCTTGGCCTTCTGCTTGCTGCCGGTCTCCTTGAGCTCGACGCGCAGGTCCTCGGAGAGCTGCACCAGGTCCAGCCCGCCCAGCAGCTTGCGGATGGCCTCGGCGCCCATGTCGGCCTCGAAGGCGCCGTCGCCGAACTGCTCACGCGCCTGGCGGTACTCCTCCTCGCTCAGCATCTGCTGCGGCTTCAGGCCGGTGTCGCCGGGCTCGGTGACCACGTAGTCCTGGAAGTAGATCACCTTCTCCAGGCTGGTGGTCTTCATCGCCAGCAGGCTGCCCAGCCGGCTGGGCATGGCCTTGAAGAACCAGATGTGCACGACCGGCGCGGCGAGCTCGATGTGGCCCATCCGCTTGCGACGCACGCGGCTGTGCGTGACCTTCACGCCGCAGCGGTCGCAGATCATGCCCTTGTACTTCATGCCGCGGTACTTGCCGCACGAGCACTCCCAGTCCTTCTCCGGGCCGAAGATCCGCTCGCAGAACAGGCCGTCCTTCTCCGGGCGGTAGGTCCGGTAGTTGATGGTCTCAGGCTTCTTGACCTCGCCGAACGACCAGCTGCGGATGTCGTGGGGCCGGGCCAGGCTGATCTTGACCGAGGCGTAGTCGTTGATGCGGTCGTAGTTGGAAGTTTCGAGCAGGCTCATAGTCTTTCGTGCTCCAAGAGACGACGAAGTTGTGAACGGGGCAGCGGGGGATTGGGGGCGGCGGTCCTAGATCCGTCGCTTCTCCAGCTGCATGTTCAAACCAAGTCCTCTGATTTCGTTCGTCAACACGTCGAAACTCGCGGGGGTGCCGGCCTCGAGGGTGTTCTCACCCTTGACCATCGACTCGTAGATCTTGGTGCGGCCCTCGACGTCGTCGCTCTTGACGGTCAAGAGCTCCTGCAGGATGTAGGCGGCGCCGTACGCCTCGAGCGCCCACACTTCCATCTCGCCGAACCGCTGACCGCCGAACCTCGCCTTGCCGCCCAGCGGCTGCTGGGTGATGAGCGAGTACGGGCCGGTGCTGCGGGCGTGCACCTTGTCGTCCACCAGGTGGTGGAGCTTCAGCATGTAGATGTAGCCCACGGTGGTGTCCTGCTCGAACGGCTCGCCGGAGCGGCCGTCGATCAGCCGCGCCTTGCCGCTGCGGGGCAGGCCCGCCGCCTCTAGGCACTCGTTGATCTCCTCCTCCGAGGCGCCGTCGAACACCGGCGTGCGGGCGCGGAAGCCGAGCTTCGACCCGGCCCAGCCGAGGTGGGTCTCGAGGATCTGCCCCACGTTCATGCGGCTCGGCACGCCGAGCGGGTTGAGCATGATCTGCACCGGGGTGCCGTCCTCCAGGAACGGCATGTCCTCTTCGGGCATGATCTTCGAGATCACACCCTTGTTACCGTGGCGGCCGGCCATCTTGTCGCCGACCGAAATAACCCGCTTGGTCGCGATGTAGACCTTCACCATCTGCAGCACGCCGCTGCGGAGCTCGTCGCCCCGCTTCATGCTGTTGAGCTTCCGGTCGCGGGCGTCGATCGCCTCCTCGACGTTCGGCCAGAGGGTCTTGTAGGTCTTCTCGACGGCCTTCTGGCGGTCCGGGCTGCGGATGTCGAGCGTCTCGAGGCGGAACGCGACCGCCTTCTCCGCCACGAACGACGCGTCCTGGTCGTGCACCAGCGAGTTGCCGTCGTCGTCCAGCAGCTTCTTCTGCAGCACGCCCTCGATCTCGGACACCATCGCGCTGAACGCGGCGGCGATGGCCTCGTTGCCCTCCTTCTCGGCGGTCTTGAGCTGACGCTCGAAGTCCTTGCGCTCGTCCTCCGACAGGCTCATGCGGCGGGAGAACTTCTGGGTGTCGATGACGATGCCCTCGACGCCCGACGGGACCTCCAGCGAGTCGTTCTTCACGTCCTCGCCGGCGCGTCCGAAGATGGCGTGCAGCAGCTTCTCTTCCGGCGTCAGCTCGGTCTTCGACTTGGGCGAGACCTTGCCCACCAGGATGTCGCCGGGCGAGACGAACGTGCCGATCCGCACAATGCCCGACTCGTCGAGGTTGCGGAGCATCTTCTCGCTGACATTCGGGATGTCGCGGGTGAACTCCTCGCGGCCCAGCTTGGTCTCGCGGATCTCGACGTCGAACTCCTCGATGTGGATCGAGGTGTAGGTGTCCTTCTTCACCAGCTCCTCGCTGATGATGATGGCGTCCTCGAAGTTGTAGCCCTCGAACGACATGAACGCGACCAGCACGTTGCGGCCCAGGGCCAGCTCGCCCTGGAACGTGGCGGCGCCGTCGGCGATCACCTGGCCCTTCTCGACCTTGTCGCCCGGCTTGACGATCGGCTTCTGGTTCTGGCAGGTCCGCTCGTTGAGGCCGACGAACTTCCGCAGGTGGTGCACCTCCGGGCCGATCTCGATTCGGTTGGCGTCCACGTAGGTGACGGTGCCCTTGTGGCCCGCCCGCACCAGCATGCCGGAGTGCCGCGCGACGTCCACCTCCAGGCCGGTGCCGACCACGGGAGGCTCGGCCACCAGCAGCGGCACCGCCTGCCGCTGCATGTTGGAGCCCATCAGCGCGCGGTTGGCGTCGTCGTGCTCGAGGAACGGGATCAAACCGGCCGAGACGCCGATCATCTGGCTCGGCGCGACGTCGATGTACTCGATCTTGTCGACCGGCACGAGCACGAAGTCCGAGCGGTACCGGGCGACAATGGTCTCGCCGGTGATCTTGCCGTTCTCCACCGGCGAGTCGGCCGACGCCACGTAGGCGTCGCTCTCCTGGTCGGCCCGCAGCCACACGACCTCGTCCTGCAGCTTGCCGTTCTTGACCTGGCGGTAGGGCGTGATCAGGAAGCCGTAGTCGTCCACGCTGGCGTACATCGCCAGGCTGGAGATCAGGCCGATGTTCGTGCCTTCCGGGGTCTCGATCGGGCAGATGCGGCCGTAGTGGCTGATGTGCACGTCACGCACCTCGAAGCCGGCCCGCTTGCGGTTCAAGCCGCCCGGGCCGAGCGCCGACAGACGCCGTTCGTGCGTGAGCATCGACAGCGGGTTGGTCTGGTCCACCACCTGCGACAGCTCGCCGCGGCCGAAGAAGTACTCGATCGCCGCCGAGATGCTCTTCGGGTTGACCAGGCTGCGGGGGGTCATGTCCTCCGCGTCCTTCAGGCTCATCCGCTCCTGCACGGTGCGGCGGAGCTTCAGGAAGCCCTTGCGCAGCTCGTCGGCGGCCAGCTCGTCGATCGTCCGCAGACGCCGGTTGCCGAGGTGGTCGATGTCGTCGACGTAGGCGCTCTCGTCGCTGGCGGACAGCTTCAGGATGTAGTCGACCGAGTTGATCAGGTCCTCGGCGCGGAGGATCATCTCCTCCTCGGGCACGTCCAGGTTCAGCTTGCGGTTGATGCGGAAGCGTCCCACGCGGCCCAACCGGTAGCGGTTGGTGTCGAAGAACTTCTCGTGGAACAGCGTGCGCGCCTTCTCCAGCTGCGGCGGGTTGCCCGGACGCAGCCGCTGGTAGATGCGGAGCAACGCCTCCTCGTGGCTCGACGTCTGGTCGTCCGCGATGGCGTTCATCAGGTGCATCGTCTTGGGCGGGTCCATCACCACGACGCTCTTCACGCCGGACGTGCAGATCGTCTCGGCGGTGTTCTTCGTGATCCGCTGGCACGCCTCGAGGATGATCTCGCCGGCGCGGTCGCTGCCGACCGGGTAGACGATATCCTCCACCGCCACCTTGCCCTCGATCTTCGCGGCGCTGCGACCGTCAACGATCTTCTGCTTGGTGGTGTCGTAGAACGCCTTGATGATGTCCGAGTCCAGACCGAACTCCGGCCCCATCGCGCGCAGCAGCGTCACGACGCTGAACTTGCCGCTCTGGTCGATGCGGACAGTGATCGAGTCCTTCTTGGTGGTGTTGATCTCGATCCAGCTGCCACGCTCCGGGATCACCCGGCAGCTGTACACCTTGCGGTCGCCGGCCTCGATCTCCGACACGAAGTCGATGCCGGGGCTGCGGTGCAGCTGGCTCACCACCACGCGCTCGGCGCCGTTGATGATGAACTCGCCGCCGCCCATCATCACGGGCAGGTCGCCCAGGTAGACCTCTTCCTCGATCGGCTCGTCGCGGTTTAGGCGCAGCCACACGCGGAACGGGCGGCCGTACGTCAGCCGCAGCTGGCGGCACTCGTCCGGCTCGTAGCGCGGCTTGCCCAACTCGTAGCGGACGTAGTCGAGGCTGATCGACTTGTCATAGCTCTCGATCGGGAAGATCTCGCGCAGCACCGCCTCAAGGCCTTCGTCCTTGCGCTTCTGCTGCGACACACCGGGCGTGTACTGCAGGAACCGCGCATAGCTGGCGGTCTGGATCTCGGTCAGGTCCGGAATCTCGTAGGACTCGCGGATGCTGCCGAAGTGCCGGATTTCCGGGGTATCGAGACGACGCTGGGCGGTGACAGCCATAGGGGCGCGCTGCTCCGTTAAGACGTGGGTAGGGCCAAGCCGGTTGCGGCGCCGACAAACTCCGCGGCGACCGGCGCGAGGGCGACGGGCATCTGGACAAGAAACCGCCCCACCGCCACCCCCGCTCCCGACCGGGGAGCCGCCCGGCGCAGGCCGGGCGTGATCGGAGCGGTGGCGCAGGCAAACGAGAAGCGCGCAGCACGGCACGCAACTCGTCGCGCGAGGGCGGCTATCAAGCGGGGATCGCTAGGCATCCAGTAAGACCGTGCGGGAAGAAGCTGGGGCCGAGCGGGGCTGTCCGACTGCCGTCGGAAGCCGCCACCCGGTAGAGTGCACACCGCCGCGCCTCCAAGCACACATGCTGCACACCCCCAGGGCGGGCATAACCCACCCCGAGAGTTTCGCACAAAGCACATTCTGTGCCAAGAGGCCGCGGCCGCACAACAGCAACCGCGTGGCTACTTGATCGCCACGGTCGCGCCCGCTTCTTCCAGTTCGGCCTTGAACTTCTCGGCGTCTTCCTTCGAAACGCCTTCCTTGACCTTGCTCGGGACGCCCTCGACCAGGTCCTTGGCCTCCTTCAGGCCCAGACCGGTGATGCCACGGACGACCTTGATCACGCCGATCTTCTTGTCGCCGAAGCTCTCCATGACCACATCGAACTCGGTCTGCTCTTCGGCAGCCGCGGCGGGACCAGCGTCGCCGGGGCCGGCCATGACAACCGCGCCGCCACCAGCGGCCGGCTCGATGCCGTGCTCGTTCTTCAGGTAGTCGCTCAGCTCCTTGGCCTCCTTGAGGGTCAGGCCGACAATCTTGTCGCCCATTTCCTTGGTGGCGTCGGAGTACTCCAAAACGGCTGCTTCTTCACTCATGGTCTCTGCCTTGCCTTTCTGCAGGGGTGACCCCCTCCCCAGGGGGTCGGTGATCGCTGAAAAAACTTCCGGTCTGGCAATCGCTGCTAGGGCTGCGCCGAAACCGTGTGTGACTGTGTTGCCCGCCTCTTGATCGCTCGCCGCCCCAGGCGCCGAGCGGGCGGGGCCTGAGCGGAGGAAGCGGGGGGCCTAGGACTCGTCGCCCTCGCCCTTCTGCTTGATCTGGCTGCCGAGGCTGGCGCCCGGGCCGAGCAGCTGTGCGTTGAGCGTCATGCCCGGGCCCAGGATCTGACCCATCAGCATGCTGAGCTGCTCGGTACGGCTGGGCCACTTGCTGACGGCCTTGACCTCGTCGGCCGACAGCTTGGCGCCTTCCATCACGCCGCCGCGGGTCTCAAAGTCCTCGAAGGCCTTGTCCTCGTTGACCGCGGTGATCTCCTTGGCCAGCGAGACAATATCCTCGCCGCCCCAGACCACCGCCATCGTCCCCTCGGCGCCCTCGAACGCGGGGGCGAGCGAGGTGCCTTCGGAGGCCCGACGGGCCAGGCTGTTCTTGACGACCATCAAACTGATGCTCTTCTCACGCAGACGCCTGCGGAGCACCACGGTGTCGTTCGCCTCGAGCTTGCTGACATCCACCAGCAGGGCGTCGCTGACGCCCTCCCAACGGCTCTTCAGCTCGTCGGTCATTAGTTGCTTGACGTACTTACTCATGACAGTGACCGGGGGTCTGGGGTTAGGGGGCCGGGGGAGCAGCCCCCAGGCCATAACCAAAGATCGGGAAGCTAAACGGCGAGACGCACGCTCGGGCTCATCGTCGCGCTGATGTGGACGCCCTTCACGTACACGCCCTTCACGGCGGCGGGCTTCAGGCCGAGGATCTTGTCGACAAACGCCTGGATGTTCTCGCCAAGCTTGTCGGACTCGAAGCTGAGCTTGCCGACCGGGGCGTGGATGTTGCCGCCCTTGTCGTTGCGGAACTCAACCTTGCCCGCCTTGTACTCAGACACGGCGGTCGCGACGTCCGGCGTCACGGTGCCGGCGCGGGGCGAGGGCATCAGGCCGCGGGGGCCGAGCACCCGGCCGAGCGGGCCGACCACCTTCATCATGTCCGGCGCGGCGATACAGACGTCGAAGTCCGTCCAGCCACCCAAGATCTTCTTGGCGAGATCGTCGTCGCCAACCTCATCGGCGCCGGCATCCTTGGCGGCGGTCGCCTGCGGGCCCTTGGCGAAGACCACCACCCGCTGCTCCTTGCCGATGCCGTGGGGCAGAACAATCGAGCCGCGGACGATCTGGTCCGCCTGCGTGTGGTCGATGCCCAGCCGCATCGAGATCTCGACCGACTGGTCGAACTTGGTGCCGTCGAACCCCTTGAGGGTCTTGACCGCTTCAGCGAGCGGGAAGGCTTCCTTCTTCTTCTGGCCCGCGGAGAGTGCGCGGTACCGCTTCGACTGTTTAGCCATTTTGCTTCACCCCAAAACTGCGGGAAGTGTGGTCCAAGCCGCGGGCTTGGGCCCGCGTCCCACCTTCGTAAGTTGGCTGCTTGTAATTGGTTCCGGTCGGCCATCGACGGGAGGCAACGCCCCTGTTCGCCGGCCCCGGCCAAGGGCAGACCCGTAAGTATGCCCGAACTAGCCCTCGACGACTAGCCCCATGCTGCGGGCCGTGCCGGCGACCATCCGAGCCGCGTGCTCGACGTCGCGGGCGTTGAGGTCGTTCATCTTGGTCGTGGCGATCTCCTCCAGCTGGGCCTGCGTGACCTTGCCCACCTTGGTCTTGTTCGGAACGCCCGAACCCTTGGCGATGCCGGCGGCCTTCTTGAGCAGCACGGCCGCGGGGGGGCTCTTGCAGATGAACTCGAACGAGCGGTCGTTGTAGACGCTCACCACGACCGGGATCATCATCCCGCCGGCGTCCTTCGTGGCGTCGTTGAACGCCTGAACGAACTGGCCGAGGTTGACGCCGTGCTTACCGAGGGCGGTGCCGACAGGCGGGGCGGGGGTCGCCTGCCCGCCGGGGATCTGGAACTTCTCTTGTCCGACTAACTGCTTGGCCATGGCTCGAGACTAGTGTCTTGAAAGGGTGGTGGTGTGGCTTGCCGCCCGCCGCGGAACGCCGCCTGGGCGGGGCGGGGCAAGGGGATTACAGGTCCTCGACCTGCCAGTATTCGAGTTCGACAGGGGTCGGACGCCCAAAGATGCTGAGCATCACGGTCACCTTGCCGTGGATGTCGTCGATCTTGCTGACCTCGCCCTCGAAGCTCTCGAAATTGCCGTCCTTGACCTTGACCTTGTCCCCTTCCTTGAACGGGATCGCCAGCTTGGGGGCCTCGTCGGTCTCCTCGTCTTCGGTGTGCAGGATCTTGGCGATGTCCTGCGGCGCCATCGGGGTCGGCTTGCCGCCCGACCCGGTGAAGTCGCCGATGCCAGAGGTCTCGCGGATGGCGAACCAAGTGTCGTCGTTGACGTGCATCTGCACCGCGATGTAGCCCGGCCAGATCTTCCGCTCGACAATTTTTTTCTTGCCGGCCTTGAACTCGGTGACCTTCTCGGTCGGGACCATGATCTCGCCGAAGTAGCGGTCCAGCCCCTCGATCGCAACCTTCCGCTGCAGCGCCGCGGAGATCGACCGCTCGCGGTTGCTCTGCACCTTGAGGATGTACCAGTCGAGGGCGATATCTTCGCCCTCGTCCTCGATCAGCTCAAGCGGGCCAGCCGGCGACGCGACCGGCTCCTCGTCGTCCATGGCGGCCTCGGCAGCGGCCAGATCGGCGTCCGCTTCGGGGTCGTAGGCGGGCTCCTCGGCGGCGGCCTCTGGCGCGTCGAGATCTTCGCCGGCGGCCGGTTCGACCGGCGCTTCCTGCTCGGCGGGGCGCTCGGCCTCCGACGGGTTCTGGGACTCAGAATCGACGGCCGCCTCGTCCGCGGGGACGGCGGTTTCGTCGGTCGACTTGTCGGAACCCTCTACCACGATTCACCAACTGGAAAACGAGATTCACTTCGGCCAAACCGGCCCCGGCGGCCGGCGTCTAGCCGCCAATCGACAGCAACAAATCCAACAGGTTCCGCCAGACCAGGTCGTACAGGTACAGCAGCGCGGCGAGCACGAAGATGGTCAGGATCACCACCACCGACGCCCGCCACAGCTCGCCCCGCTTCGGCCAGGTGACCTTGTTCATCTCCGCCTCGACGGAGATCAAAAAGTCGGCGAACGACGGCAGCTGGATCAGCCGGAACGCGGCCCACACGCCGAGGGCGAAGAGCGTCACCGAAACGGGCACCGCCAGCTTCTCCGCGTTGTCCGAGCCGTTGGCCTGCATCCAGTTCATCAGCGAGTAGGCGCCGATAGCCACCGCCACAGCGATCGCGTAGAAGGTCGTCTGACGGGCGACTTTCCCCTGCGTCCGCTTGTAGAACCCGAACGAGAACAGCTGATGAAGGTATGCGGTCACGATCCTGTGAGCCTCTGTGCTGCGGCCGGACGCCCGGGCGATTGCTCGCCCTGGGCCCGCTCCGCTTCTACCGGGGCGACTCCGCCCCGCAACGTTGGTCAGTCCTGCAAGCCGGCCCGCCGCTTCAGGGCTCGCGGGCCGCTTCGCTAGCAGGGGCGGTGGGACTCGAACTCACAACCCCCGGTTTTGGAAACCGGTGCTCTGCCAATTGAGCTACGCCCCTTTGAAAAGCGGAAAGCGGGCGGCGGGTCTGGCCCGCCGTCCGGCTCACCGCGTTTTCACTCTTAAAACTACTCGACGATCTTGGTCACAACACCGGAACCGACCGTCTTGCCGCCCTCGCGGATTGCGAAGCGGACGCCGTCGTCCATGGCGATCGGCTTGGACAGCTCGACGCTGATCTTGGTGTTGTCGCCGGGCATGCACATCTCGGCGTCGCCCATCAGGTTGGCCGTGCCGGTGACGTCCGTCGTGCGGAAGTAGAACTGCGGGCGGTAGCCGCTGAAGAACGGCGTGTGGCGGCCGCCCTCTTCCTTGCTCAGGACGTAGACCTCGCCCTCGAACTTGGTGTGCGGCGTGATGCTGCCCGGCTTGGCCAGCACCTGGCCACGCTGGATCTCTTCACGCTTGACGCCACGCAGCAGGCAACCGACGTTCTCGCCGGCCTGCCCCTGGTCCATCGTCTTGTTGAACGCCTCGACACCGGTGCAGGTTGTCTTGGTGGGGGCGTCGGCGAGACCAACGATCTCCACTTCCTCGCCCACCTTGACGGTGCCGCGCTCGATACGGCCGGTGGCCACGGTGCCACGACCCTCGATCGAGAACACGTCCTCGATAGCCATCATGAACGGCTTGTCGATCTCGCGCTCGGGCTCGGGGATGTAGGTGTCGATGGCCTCCATCAGCTCGTCAATGCACTTGGCCGAGGCGGCGTCGCCCGGGTTCTCGATGGCGGCCTTCGAGTTGCCGTGGATCACGGGCACGTCGTCGCCGGGGAAGCCGTTGGCGGTCAGCAGCTCGCGGACCTCCAGCTCAACCAGCTCCAGCAGCTCCTCGTCGTCGACCAGGTCGCACTTGTTGAGGTAGACCACGATCTTGGGCACGCCAACCTGGCGGGCGAGCAGGATGTGCTCGCGGGTCTGCGGCATCGGGCCGTCCGGGGCGGAGACCACCAGGATCGCGCCGTCCATCTGGGCGGCGCCGGTGATCATGTTCTTGATGAAGTCCGCGTGGCCCGGACAGTCGATGTGAGCGTAGTGACGATTGGCGGTCTCGTACTCGACGTGAGCCGCCGCGATCGTGACGGTCTTGGTCTCGTCACGCACGGTGCCACCCTTGGCGATGTCCGCGTAGGACTTGAACTTAGCGAGCCCCTTCTCCGACTGCACGGCGAGGATCGCGCCAGTGGTGGTGGTCTTGCCGTGGTCAATGTGACCGATAGTGCCGACGTTCACGTGCGGCTTGGTACGCTCGAAGGTGTCCTTGGCCATTTTTCTCCCTGCTAAACTTCCGGGAACTGTGTTCTGCTATTGAGAACGGGTTTGTGTTGTTAGTAAATACCAACCGAACTTCAAGGAAGAGCTGCTGACGAGACTTGAACTCGTGACCTCGTCCTTACCAAGGACGCGCTCTACCAACTGAGCTACAGCAGCCAACAAGGCCCGGCGCCACGCCGCCGGCCGCCCTCAAAGCGGGTGAAGGGAATCGAACCCTCGTCATCAGCTTGGAAGGCTGTTGCTCTACCATTGAGCTACACCCGCAAACTGATTGTGGACTGACGATTGCGGACCATCGGATTGAGCCAGCACCCCAACGCCAATCCGCAACCCGAACCCTCAACTCCGCAATCTCCGACTCTCATCCTTGCCGTGCTAGCGGCACACCCAGCGCTCGCCTGCAATAAGCCGCCAGCACCAAGTGAAGCGACGCCTTGGCGCCAGCCAAGCGGAGCCGCCCAGGAATCAGTGGTGGGTGCAGGATTCGAACCTGCGAAGGCATAGCCAGCAGATTTACAGTCTGCCCCGTTTGACCGCTTCGGTAACCCACCGTCGCGCGAACCGCCAGCCGGCAGACGCTTCTGATCCTACCGCAAACCGATCCGCATCAGTCGCAATCGTCGGACTAGCGGACCTCGCTTGCAAGAGCTAGCGGAGGGACTTGAACCCACAACCTGCTGATTACAAATCAGCTGCTCTGCCAATTGAGCTACGCTAGCCCGACGTTCGCAAACTCGTGCGAATCGCCTAATATAGCCGCCAGCCCAATGGCCGCAAGGGCGGTACGAAGGTTATTTGTCGTCCGCAAAGCAAGGCTGCGCCAGCATCTCCACAAGATCGCGAGCGGCCGCGTCAGGTTCGCTCTTCTCGCGTCTGCCAACCCGACCCAGCACCCCCAAACCACGTCCGCGCAGCCGCCGGTTGGCCACCCCGAGGGAGCGTGAGACCACCACGTTCGCGGTCGGCCCCATGCCAGCCCCCCCCGACTTTGGCGTCGATCGCGCCGCGCCGTTTCACGCTAGGCAAAGGCGGGGGACTGCGCTGCCAACAGCGCTCGAAAGTTTTTTCGAACGCACCAGATCGGCGCCCAATAACGCGGCAATTCCACAAACCCCTTCCATGTAACAACTTAGGGCCTTCACACTCTCTTCACGGCAGCTTTGCTAGCACTTCACGGAATGACACAACCTGTTGTGTGCTAGCAACTTAGGAAATACAAGATTGCGCGTTGACGAGCACCTCGAACGGAGTAAGATTTGGCCCTCAGCGACCCAACGTGTTGTAGCCATGAGGGCATCACCTACAACATGTTGTGCTAAAGTCGTGATTTAGACTCCGGTTCTCCGGGGTTTGGGCCCGATGGGTCCAACATATGGGTGCAGTCGAGCGGACGGAACCACCGATCGAAACAGCTGCCCCATGAAGTGTAAACATGTACACTTCTTTGGTATGGATGCCCGTTCTTCCTTGACCATGCAGGAGGTAGCCATGGCTACTGCTCACGCCGGCGTGTCGACGCCCCCCGAAACCTCCGCGTCTTCCCAGCGGGCCGCCGAGAAGGCCTTCCACGGACGCCTGAAGATAGACACCGAGTTCTGCCCCACCGACGCGGACAGCCCGTTCGACACGGTCGAGTGGCAGACCCGCACCAGCCAGATCAAGGGCGAAGACGGCGAGGTTCTGTTCGAGCAGGACAACTGCCGCGTGCCGACCTTCTGGAGCCAGCTCGCCACCAACGTCATCTGCAGCAAGTACTTCTACGGCGAGGTGGGCACCCCCGAGCGTGAGCACAGCGTCGAGCAGCTGGTGCACCGCGTTACGCGCACCATCACCGACTGGGGCCTGGAGGATGGGTACTTCGCCAGCAAGGAAGACGGCGAGCGGTTCTACCGCGACCTGTCGTGGCTCTGCCTGCACCAGCACGGCGCCTTCAACTCGCCGGTGTGGTTCAACGTCGGCCTCTTCAACCAGTACGGCATCAAGGGCGACAAGTGCAACTGGCGGTGGGACCCGCAGGTCGACGACGTGGTCCAGCCCGAGAACCCGTACGAGTTCCCCCAGGGCTCGGCCTGCTTCATCCAGCACGTCGAAGACAACATGGAGAGCATCATGCACCTCGCCCAGAGCGAGGCCATGCTCTTCAAGTTCGGCAGCGGCACCGGCACCGACCTGTCGACGCTCCGCAGCAAGCGGGAGAAGCTTTCCGGCGGCGGCACCCCCTCCGGCCCGCTCAGCTTCATGCGGGTTTACGACCAGGTGGCCGCGGTGGTGAAGTCGGGCGGCAAGACCCGCCGGGCCGCCAAGATGCAGTCGATCAAGGTCTGGCACCCGGACGTGATGGAGTTCATCGAGTGCAAGTGGCGTGAGGAGCAGAAGGCCCAGACCCTGATCGCCAGCGGCAAGTACGAGTCGAACTTCAACGGCGAGGCCTACAGCTCGGTCATGTTCCAGAACGCGAACCTGAGCGTCCGCCTGACGGACGACTTCATGACCGCGTTCGAGAAGGACGAGCCGTGGACCACCCGCTTCGTGACCGACAACCGCGTCGACGGCCCCACCTACCCGGCCCGCGAGGTGATGGACCGGATGGCCGAGTGCGCGTGGCACTGCGGCGACCCCGGCGTGCAGTACGACACCACCATAAACCGGTGGCACACGTGCCCCAACAGCGGCCGGATCAACGCGTCCAACCCGTGCAGCGAGTACATGTTCCTCGACGACACGGCCTGCAACCTGGCGAGCATCAACCTGATGAAGTTCCGCCAGCAGGACGGCTCGTTCGATTGCCGCCGGTTCCAGGCGGCGTGCCGGCTGTTCTTCATCGCGCAGGAGATCCTGGTCGACCACGCCAGCTACCCCACGGCCGAGATCGCCCGCAACAGCCACCTGTTCCGCCCGCTGGGCCTGGGCTACTCCAACCTGGGCAGCCTGCTGATGTCCGGCGGCAAGCCGTACGACTCGGAGATCGGACGCGGCACCTGCGGGGCAATCACCTCGCTGATGCACGGCATGGCCAACCTGACCAGCGCCGAGCTGGCCGAGGCGGTCGGCCCGTTTGACCGCTACGAGGAGAACTCCGAGCCGATGCTGCGGGTGATGCAGATGCACCGCCAGGCGGTCGACCAGATCGACCCCTCGTGCCCCGACTACCTGGTGCAGTCGGCCCGCATGACCTGGGACCGCGTCAACGCCGCCGGCGCCGCCCACGGCTTCCGCAACGCCCAGGCCACGGTGCTGGCGCCGACCGGGACCATCAGCTTCATGATGGACTGCGACACCACCGGCATCGAGCCGGATATCGCCCTGGTCAAGTACAAGCAGCTGGCCGGCGGCGGCATGCTGAAGATCATCAACCGCACCGTGCCGCTCGCACTGCAGACCCTGGGCTACGACCAGCCCACCATCGACGCCATCGTGGCCTACATCGAGGAGATGGACACCATCGAGGGCGCGCCCGGCCTGAAGGACGAGCACCTGCCGGTCTTCGACTGTGCGTTCACCCCGGCCGGCGGCACCCGCAGCATCCCCTGGCGGGCGCACGTCACGATGATGGCCGCGGCCCAGCCGTTCCTGTCCGGCGCCATCAGCAAGACGGTCAACATGCCCCGGGACACCACGCCCGAGGAGATCGCCATGGCCTACCACGACGGGTGGAAGCTCGGCCTCAAGGCGTTGGCCATCTACCGCGACGGCTCCAAGGATAGCCAGCCGCTGAATACCAAGAAGGACAGCGGCAAGGCCCAGGAGGAAGAGAACGCCACGCCCAAGCCCCGCCGGGAGCGGCTGCCCGACACCCGCGACAGCAAGACGCACAAGTTCAGCGTGGCGGGCCACGAGGGCTACATCACGGTCGGCATGTTCGAGGACGGCCGGCCCGGTGAGCTGTTCATCACCATGGCCAAGGAGGGCAGCACCATCGGCGGCCTGATGGACGCGTTCGGCACGTCGGTGTCGATGAGCCTGCAATACGGCGTGCCGCTGGAGGACTACGTGCGGAAGTTCAGCCACATGCGGTTCGAGCCGCAGGGCCACACCAAGAACCCCGATATCCGCATCGCGAAGAGCCTGATCGACTACATCTTCCGCTGGCTCGGCATCCAGTTCCTGCCGGGCTACAAGGAGGCCCAGCTGGGGCTCGCGCCGGGTGACAGCGGCAAGGGGGAAGGGTCGAGCTCCGAGGGCGAGACCTCCGAGATCAAGCCCAGCGCCACGAAGGCCGCTGGGCGCAATGACCGGCAGGAAGCCACGGCCGGGGCCGGTGGCGGCGAGTCCGCCGCCGCCGGCGCCGCGTCCGCGCCAAGGAACGGCGCGACCAACGGGCACGCCAACGGCGTCGGCTACGAGGTGAACACCGCCTTGCTCGAACGGGCGGGCGCCACGATGGGCAAGTCCGCGAATCGCAACGAGCAGTTCGCCACGTTCCAGGTCGACGCCCCGAGCTGCGACAACTGCGGCAGCATCACGGTCCGCAACGGCAACTGCTACCTGTGCCACAACTGCGGCAACAGCATGGGCTGCAGCTGATCGCCGCCGCCCCAATCCGATGACGATTCAAACCCGCCGCGGGCACTTTGCCCGCGGCGGGTTTTTCGTACGACTGGCCGCGACTTCAGCAGTAAACCTCTATGCAAGCAGAACTTACGGTGCGACCAATTCCGCGCTACGGGCCTGCCAGCCGCGCAACACCTACGGCGACCCGAGGCAACCGCTGGGTGAAGCTTCGGCGAAAAAGCGATGGAAACCCTTCAACCGTCCGCCCTATTGGCTAGGATACGACGTTGCAGGCGCGTACCAGGTCGGCAGCAGGATGCTGTTGTTGATTCCGGCATTGAAGTCCCACCACCGCATCTCCCTCTCCGTGTCGGCTGCTGCCGACGAAGTACGACCTCCAAGGAGTAAGCTCTAATGAAGATGTCCCTGTTCCGGTCGCTCTGCGCGGCCGCCCTCCTGCTGGTTGCTGGCCAAGCAAACGCAGACCACCTCAGCCTCATCATCACCGGCGCGTTCGATGGGCCCCTCCCTGGTGGCATCCCAAAGGTTGTTGAACTCTACGCCGCAGAAGACATCCCCGACCTCAGCCGGTGGGCAGTGGGCGCCGCGAACAACGGCGGAGGAAGCGACGGATTTGAATCCGTGCTTGCCGGTTCCGCGTCTGCTGGAGATTTCATGTACATTGTCTCGGGCACCGCAGAATTCGCCTCTTACTTCGCAGGCGAGATCCCCGCAGGGTCGCTCGTGTTCGACACCGCTGACGGGACGAGCGGAGGCGCTGCGTCAATCAATGGCGACGACGCCCTTGAGGTGTTCTTCGACTCGGCCGACGACGGTACCTTCGCGACCGTAGGCGACACCTTCGGCGAACTGGATGTCGACGGCACAGGGCAGCCTTGGGACTACCTTGATGGCTGGGCCTACCGCAAGTCTGGCACTGCAGCGGTCGCTGGCACCTTCGTCCTGGACGACTGGACCTACAGCGGCGTTGACGCCAATGACGGGAAGACGACGAACGTCGCGCCAAACGCCTTCCCAATCGGAACCTACAACCCGGTCCCCGAGCCCGCCTCGGCCGCCCTCGCCCTGCTGGGCGTGGCCGCGATCGGCCTGCGTCGCCGCAACGGCTAACAGCCGACAGCGCGAGCAACGAAGAAAAACTAAGCGGCGGTCCCGTGGGGACCGCCGCTTTTTTGTTGCTGGCGCTGTACCGACCGCCCCGCCGCTAGTCTTTCCGCGTGTACCGCATCTCCATGCTCTTCCGCCAATCGTCCGAGCCGGGTTCGGCCTCGAACATGGTGAAAACCTTGTGGTCGTCATCCACATAGCGGGACACCGCTTTGTACTGCTTCTTGGCGCCCGTGTTCATGTCGACCCCATCGCCGAGCAGCGTCAGGGTGCGGGACTTGGCGTCGTAGTCTCCGCGGGCAACAAACAGGCTGGGGACCATCGAGTCGACCCAAGTGGTGACATACTTGCCCGTTTCGGGCTCGAAGCCCAGCTGACCGCGTCCGGTGAAGGGCACGCCGCCGAATTCGCCCTTGAAGTCGCTCAGCAGCCAAAAGCCGCCGAGCATCTTGTTGCTCTCGGCGCCGGTGGACTTCATTGGCTCCACGCCCGGCGCAATCCAGACAGTGGCCTCCGCGGTCCACTCCCCGACCTCCTTCTTCAGCAACTCGTGCTCCTTACCGGGCTGAGGCAGCCCCTGAGCGAAAGCCGCCCCCGCAACCCAAGACGTGAACACAACCACCGAAAGACCAAACGTTCGTAGAATCATCGTCGAGAACTCCGTGTTAATGGCCCAACCGAATAGGTGAACAGACGAACACATACGCGATTATGCCGACGGTCCGCCCCCATGGCAATCACCGCAAGCCACTTGGCCTGCGTATCGCTGTGGGGACCACCTGGGCAACCCTATTGGCCGCGGTTTCGATCGTCGCCGCAAGTGTCGCGGTGGATACCGGTGGGGCCCGGGCTCGGATTCTGGGGCGTCGAATTGCTGACGCAGGCTGCGTTAGTAGCTTCTCTGGCTGGCCTGGGCGCGGCGGGGCCGCGATGGGCCCGCCTGGCAAATGCCGCGGGGGCCTACGCCCTGGGCGTCCCGCTGCTGGCGACCTTCCCGCCCGCATGGCTGCTCGGGCTGCTCAACTCCCCCAGCACGCCCTTCTACGCCGACCCCTCAGGCGGCCCGACCGTTGCCCTGACGATCGACGACTCGGTCGACCCTACCTCCACCCCCGCCATCCTCGATGTACTGGCGAACCACGATGTTCAAGCCACGTTCTTCGTTTTATCGGACTCGATCGACGGCAACGAGGCGTTGCTAGCCGACATCGTGGCCGCGGGCCACGAGATCGCAAACCACCAGACCGCCGACGTACGCGGCTGGCGGATGAGCCCAGCAGAGTTCAGCGAAGACATCCGCGTGTCCGGCGAGCGGCTGCGTCGTTTCGGCGAGGTCCGCTGGCTCCGACCGGGCGGCGGATTCTACGACGGAGCGATGGTGGCGGCCGCCGAGACTCACGGGGGCCGGCTGGTGTTGGGGTCCGTGTTCCCGCTGGACTCACACATCGCGTCGAGCCGATTCTTGGCCAACTACCTGCTGGCCCGCACCCACCCTGGGGACATCATCGTGCTGCACGACGGCCCATCGCGGGGCCTCCGCACCGCCGAGGCACTCGAACAAGCGCTGCCAAAGCTCAAACAGAAGGGCCTGCGGTTCGTGACGCTCACCGGGTTGCTTGGCGCCCCGCGGTCTCACCTCTCCGACCGCTAGTCTCGACGGATAAGCCCTTCGCACCAGGCGTCTAGCTGCGAGTCACGCTCGTTCCGGTCGTGTGTCAGCACCACGCGGGGCCGCTCCGACCGGCCGTCGTCGCGGACCGCGCCAAACAACCGCACGGCGTGGCGCTCGGAATCAAGCGTTTCGACTTCGAACCGGTGGACCTGCACCCAGCCCGGACGCTCGATGGCCACCAGCCGGGGGCGGATAATCTTCGAGGCGTGCACCGCAAACCCGCCCCGCCGGAGCTCGGCCTGTATCGCCTGCTCGAGCGATCGGTCACCGATCCAGTTAGCCCAACGATCGAGGAGCGAAACGGACATGCTCAGACTCTAGGGGGCACGCCCCGCTCCGCCCAGTCGCTAGATCCGCTCGTAGGCGCCGATGGCGTAGAGGTGCGTGTTGGTGCGGATGATCCACTCGTCGTCGACGATGGCCGGCGTGGCGTGGAACCGGCCGTCCAAACGGTTCTCCAACAGAACCTCTCCATCGGCGTTCAGGCAGGTGGCCACGCCCTCTTTGCTGAAGAGGTAGTAGCGGTCGTTGACACGCAGGAGCGACGCGGCGTAGTTGCCGCCGAGACGCTTCTTCCACAGCACCTCCCCGCTTTCCACTTCCAGGCACTGGGCGATGCCGGTGTCGCTGACCATCAGAAGCCGGCCGGCGTGCAGCACGGGCGACGGCTGATGCGGCGCCTGCCGCTTGTGGCGCCACCGAGCCGCCGACTCTTCCAGCTCACCTTCTCCCGACAGTGGCAATGCTAGCACCGCATCGCCTGCGAACCCGGTGCAGTAGAAGACCGACTCGCCGTCGCTCACCGGGCAGGGAACCAGCGAGAAGCCAGAGCCGTGGTCGTATCGCCAGACCTCACTGCCGTCCTCCGGGCGGTAGGCCACGCCCCACTGGGCGCCGGGGGCCACCACCAACGCCTGACCCTGGTGCACCAGCGCCAAGGGCGTGCAGAACGACTTCCGCATGTCCGGGTTCGACGCGCGGATTGGCGGCCGGTCCTGGCGCCAAACTTCGTCGCCGGTCTGCGGGTTGAGGGCCACGACGAACTGCCGATCGGCGCCGTCGCACACTAAGATGAGCTGACCACCGCAGACGATCGGCGAACTCCCGGCACCGACGTAGTGGTCGATGACAAACGCCTTGCTCCACACAACCTCGCCGCTGGCGGAGTCGATGCACACCGTCCCGTTCCGGCCGAAGTGGCAGATCACCAACTCGCCGGCAACGCAGGGCGTCGGCGAGGCGTAGCTGTTCTGGGAGTGGATCCGTTCGGGATCGTCGATCTCGAACAGGGGGATCTCGCGGGTCACCTCGCCGCTCTGCCGCGAGATACAGATGGCCCACAGCTTAACCTTGTCGACGCTGACGGTCCCCTGCTCGCCCGGCGCCTCCGGGCCCTCCTTCTCCGCCGCCGTGACCCAGATCTGATCGCCCAGCACCACCGGAGAGGACCAGCCCTCGCCGCGTAGTGCGGTCTTCCACCGGACCCCGTCGTCCTCACCCCAGGAGTAGGGGGCCCGCGTCCCGGCCACGTTCCCCTGGCCATCGGGGCCGCGGAACTGCGGCCACTGGGCCTCCGAAGCGAGCCCCACAGCGGAACCCAGCCACGCAACCGACATCGCTAAGACCCGCCCGGACCGCGTCAGCATTGTTGTACCGCTCAAACTGTGCCCCCTCCCATGAAAACAACCGCCCGAAGCCGCCGACCGACAGCTTATCCCCAACGGTTATCCCCGACCGGGAACTCCAATGCCAGCAATTTCGCCCGCAACCTCTGCCAGCGCGGCACAACCGGTGGGCGGGCCGCAGGAGGAATGAAAAAGCCCTGGGGCGTTATTGACAGCCTGCTGGGACCACCATAAACTCACCGATTCCCCGCGACACGCTGGGGACACTGGTGCTGTTTGAGAATTGACGCTCTTGCACCCGTTGCGGCCTGTTTTCCTTCAAGGCAGGCCCCTCGGCAGCTGAACCCGATAGGTACGACCCGGTGGCATCGAGTCAAGAAGTAATCCGGATCCGAATGGAAGCCTATGATCACGCGGCTCTCGACCAGAGCGCCGCCGAGATCGTGGATACGGCCAAGCGGACGAACTCCGTTGTTCATGGGCCTATCCCGCTGCCGACGCGGATCGAGCGTTACACGGTCCTCCGCGGACCGCACGTGGACAAGAAGTCACGCCAACAGTTCGAGATCCGTACGCACAAGCGTCTGATCGACATCGTGCAGGCGACCGCCAAGACGATCGAGGCTCTCAACAAGCTGAGCCTCCCGGCTGGCGTCGATATCAAGATCAAGGCGACCACCTCCTAGACGCGATAATAATCGCTCACGTGTGGCCTCGCCCCTAGCGATTGGCCTACCGTGGCGACGCCAGCATCGTCGGGCCTGGCGCCAAGGCGGCTGACCGCCAACCGACAAAATCACCCCTGGGCACTGCGTCAAGCAGCCATTCAAGCGAAAGCATGACTGGACGCCAGGCAAGTAAGCCGGGGCTTGGGCCCCCAGCCTAGCTGGATTCCCAAGCCGCGTGTCTCTTGCCGGCAACGTGACCTACAACCACAAGACGACGGAAGGCGTGGCGGCATGGCCGGTACGGAAAAAGCAATTGGGATCCTGGGCCGCAAGGTCGGGATGACCCAGGTATTCGACGAGGCGGGGTCGGCTGTGCCGGTCACCGTGCTCCAGGCCGGCCCCTGCAGCGTGCTGCAGGTCCGCACGCCCGAGCGGGACGGCTACGAAGCCGTGCAGCTGGGCTACCTCGATAAGCCCCGTCGTCTCGCCCGCCGCAGCGAGCGAGGTCACGTCGCGAAGCTAGACAGCAAGCGTTCCAAGAAGCGGTCGGCCGCGGGCGTCGAAGCGGTCGCCAAGGCCGGCTGCGAGCCGAAGCGGTGGGTCCGCGAGTTCCGCGGCAGCCCCGACGGTCTGGAAGTCGGCGGCGAGGTCACCGTCGAGAAGTTCGCCGAGATCGACCGCGTGGACGTCACGTCCACCAGCAAGGGCCGCGGCTTCTCCGGCGCCATGAAGCGCCACAACTTCTCCGGCCAGCGCGCCACGCACGGCGTTAAGAAGTGCCACCGCCACCTCGGCGGCACCGGCTGCAGCGCCTACCCGAGCCGCTTGTTCAAGGGCGTGCGGATGCCGGGTCAGTACGGCAACGCCCGCTGCACCATCCGCAACCAGAAGGTGGTGAGCGTCGACGCCGAGAACAACCTGATTGTCATCCGTGGCGCCGTCCCCGGCCCGAATGGCGCGTACGTCGCGATCCGCAAGACCAACACACTCTAGAGGGCCTTCGGCCGAGCCGCGGGGCCTAGCCCTGCTGCCAGCCGTCCGCCGGTAGCCAGCAATGCCAAAACTCACTGTCCACGATCGCAAGGGCAACAAGGTCGGCACCTTGAACGTCGAGGCCGAAGACTTTGCGTCCAGCATCAACAAGCAGCTGCTGCACGACGCCGTGGTGATGTACCAGGCCAACCAGCGGCAGGGCTCGCACAAGACCAAGTCCCGCGGCGAGGTCGCCGGCACGACCAAGAAGATGTACCGCCAGAAGGGCACGGGCAACGCCCGCGCCGGCAGCCGCCGCAGCGGCGTGCGTCGTGGCGGCGGGCACATCTTCGCGATCAAGCCCCGCGACTACTCGTACCGGCTGCCCCGCAAGGCGCTGCAGCTCGCCACGCGCATGGCCTTCGCTTCGAAGGTGCAGGACGACGAGCTGGTGGTGATCGACGACCTGAAGTTCGACGCCCCCAAGACCAAGGACATGGCCCAGGTCATCAAGAACCTGGGCTGCGACGGCAGCTCGCTGCTGGTCACCACCGCCGAGCACGACGTCAACGTCTACAAGAGCGCCCGGAACATCGCCAAGGTGAGCGTCTCCCGCGCCAGCGACCTCAACGCCCTGAACCTACTCTCGTCCCGCCGGGTGCTGATCACCAAGGCGGCCATCGAGGCCCTCAAGGCCAAGGCCGGCGGGAATGGTTCGTCCGCGAGCACGTCCGACGGAGAGGAATAAACCATGCCACGGCACATCCCACAGAAGACGTCGCTCACGCTCGAGCCGCACCAGGTCATCCTGCGTCCGCTGGTCACCGAGAAGGGCGTGCACCGCTCCAGCCGCAACAACGCCTACTCGTTCGAGGTGAGCCGGCTAGCGACCAAGGAGGACATCCGTCGGGCGGTCGAGTCGCTGTTCGACGTGAAGGTCGAAAAGGTCGCGACCCAGAACCGCAAGGGCAAGCTGCGTCGCACCAAGTTCCGCTACGGCCGCACGAGCGACTGGAAGAAGGCTATTGTCACGCTCAACGAAGAGCACCGCATCGACTTCTTCTAGGCCGACCCCGCACGATCGACCACACACCACACCTGACAGCCGATAGCTGACAGCCTAAAGCCGAAGGCCTTCGCCATCATGGGCATCCGAAAATACAAGCCGACCTCCGCCGGGCGCCGCAACGCGTCGGTGAGTGACTTCTCCGAGCTCACCAAGGGCTACAAGCCCGAGAAGTCGCTGCTGCGTCCCCTCACCAAGACCGGCGGACGCAACAACCAGGGCAAGATCACCTGCCGCCACCGCGGCGGCGGCCACAAGCGTCGGTACCGGCTGATCGATTTCCGCCGCAACAAGGACAACGTGCTGGCCACGGTCGACTCCATCCAGTACGACCCCAACCGCTCGGCGCGGATCGCGCTGCTGGTCTACGCCGACGGCGAGCGCCGGTACATCATCGCCCCGCTCGGCCTGAAGGCCGGCGACCAGGTGATGAGCGGACCCGACGCCCCGCCGAACGTGGGCAACTGCCTGCCGCTGTCGAAGATCCCGCTGGCCACCGTCGTGCACAACGTCGAGCTGCAGGCCGGCCGCGGCGGCGTGATGTGCCGCTCGGCGGGCACCAGCGCCACGCTGATGGCCCGCGAGGCCGGCTGGGCCCAGATCTCGCTTCCGAGCGGTGAGATCCGGCGTATCCCGTCCACCTGCCGCGCCACGATCGGCACCACCAGCAACCCCGACCACAGCGCCGTGGTGCTGGGCAAGGCCGGCCGCAAGCGTTGGCTCGGCCGCCGCCCGCACGTCCGCGGCACCGCGATGAACCCGATCGACCACCCGCACGGCGGCGGCGAGGGCCGCACCAAGGGCGGGCGTCACCCGGTGAGCCCGACCGGCAAGAGCGCCAAGGGCGGCATGACCCGCCAGCGCCGCAAGCCGTCGAACAAGGCGATCGTCCGCCGCCGCAAGTCGAAGCGTTACGGCGTGCAGAAACTGGTAACCAAGTAACCGCTGTCCCGGCGCCCGCACGGCCGACCACCGGCCGCCGCGGCCACGAGCTGAAAGCCAAGCATGAGTCGTTCCACCAAAAAGGGGCCCTACGTCGATCCGAAGCTCTACATGAAGGTAGAGAAGCAGAACGACGCCGGCGCCAAGAACCCGATCACCACCTGGGCCCGCGCCTGCACCATCGTGCCCGAGTTTGTCGGCCACACGTTCATGGTCCACAACGGCAAGGTCCACGTGAAGGTGCAGGTCACCGAAGACATGGTCGGCCACAAGCTGGGCGAGTTTTCCCCCACCCGGACCTTCCGCGGCCACAGCGGCAAGGGCAAGAAGTAGCCCCCGGCCAACCGCCAACAGCCAACAGCAATACCATGGCTTACCGAGCAACCCACAAACACGCACGAATCAGCGCCACCAAGGTGCGTCCCCTGGCGGACCTGATCCGCGGGAAGCGGGCGGACGAGGCCCTGTCGATCCTCCGCTTCCAGCCGCACCGCGGCGCCCGGCTCCTAGAGAAGGTGCTGCAGAGCGCCCTGGGCAACGCCGAGGACCAGCGGGCGCCCAACCTGGCCGGCCTGACGGTCATCGACGCCCGCGTCGACGGCGGCCCCATGTTCAAGCGAATGCGTCCCCGGGCGCGCGGCATGGCCCACGTGATCAAGAAGCGATTCAGCCACATCACCGTCGCGGTTGAATAGGCGTTAACCAACCGGGTTCCTGAACCCCGCACCCAGACCCCCGACCCAACCTTATGGGACAGAAAGTCAACCCCGTCGGATTCCGCACCGGCATCATGCTCGACTGGAAGAGCCGCTGGTACGCTCCGAAGAAGGAGTTTGCGGACCTGCTTCTGGAAGACAAGAAGCTCCGCGACTACGTCACCAAGAAGTACAAGTTCGCCGGCATCCCCAAGGTGGAGATCGAGCGGACCCGCGACGAGGTGAAGGTCGTGCTGCACGCGGCCCGGCCGGGCGTGATCATCGGCCGCAAGGGCCAGCAGGTCGAGCAGCTGCAGGACGAGCTGCAGAACCTGATCGGCCGCCGGATCAACATCAAGATTGAGGAGATCGGACGCCCGGAGATCCAGGCCCACCTGGTCGCCGAGGACATCGCCGAGCAGCTGATCAAGCGGGCGCCGTTCCGCCGTGCGATCAAGCGGGCGCTCGAGCAGACCATGGAGGCCGGCGCCAAGGGGATCAAGATCCAGTTGGCGGGGCGGCTGGGCGGCGCCGAGATGGCCCGCCGCGAGAAGCAGATTGCAGGCAGCATCCCGCTGAGCACCCTGCGAGCGAAGATTGACTACGGTTTTGTTGAAGCAAAGACCGCACAGGGGCACATTGGCGTCCAGGTGTGGGTAAACCAAGGCGAGTACGAGGACCAAGCTGATGGCGCTGATGCCCAAGAGGGTCAAGCATCGAAAAAGCCAAAGAGGTCGTATAAGAGGTAACGCGACCCGCGGCAACCGCGTGGTCTTTGGCGAGTTCGGTTTACAGGCGGTAGAGGGCGGCTGGATCAGCGCCCAAACCATTGAGGCGGGCCGTATCG
This sequence comes from Posidoniimonas corsicana, assembly GCF_007859765.1. Taxonomy (NCBI): domain Bacteria; kingdom Pseudomonadati; phylum Planctomycetota; class Planctomycetia; order Pirellulales; family Lacipirellulaceae; genus Posidoniimonas; species Posidoniimonas corsicana. Next base: position 2,199,267 of record NZ_SIHJ01000001.1, on the reverse strand, counting down.
CCGCGCAGCAGTATGTGCGTGGCGAGGGCAAGCTCTACATCCGCATCTTCCCGGACAAGTCGATTACCTCCATCCCGCTCGAAACCCGCATGGGTAAGGGCAAGGGTGAACCCGACTACTGGGCGGCCGTTGTGCGGCCCGGCACGATGCTCTACGAGGTGACCGGCATCACGGAGCAGGCCGCGAAGATCTGCTTCGCGCGTCTGGCCCACAAGATGCCGATCCGAGTGCGGATGGTTCCCCGCGAACCGACGCTCTAAGACCAGCAACCCAAACCCCGGTCGCCGGGCCCCGGCCCCCGACCCCAGGTCGACGACGAAGCACGCGAGACGATGAAAATAGCCGAACTGAGAGACATGAGCGACGAGCAGCTCGAGTTGACCGCCAAAGAAGCGGCCGACAACCTGTTCCGGCTGCGCATCCAATCGCAGACCGAGCGGCTGGACGCCCCCAGCGAGCTGCGCCGCAACCGCCGCCTGATCGCCCGGGTCAAGACGCTGCAGGCGCAGCGGGCCGCGGCCGCCGGCGCAGAAGCGACCGAGAGCAAGTAGCGAACCAGACTAACCCGGCGGGGCCGCCGCGAACCGGCGCCGCGCCACACCGAGTAACCAGCTGTCATGCCTAAGAAACAAGTCATCGGCGTTGTGACCAGCGACAAGATGGACAAGAGCCGTCGGGTCGAGATCGGCCGTTCGGTCCGCCACCCGAAGTACGGCAAGTTCCTGCGTCGCCGCACGGTCTGCCACGTGCACGATGAGAACAACGAGTCCCACGAGGGGGACACGGTCGAGATCGTCGAGTGCCCGCCCCGCTCCAAGACCAAGCGTTGGGAGCTGGTGAAGGTGGTCGCGAAGAGCCAGATCGTCGACCTCGCGGCGCTGCGTGCGGCCCGCAAGGCCCAGCAGGATTCCGACGAGGCCGCCACCGGCGCCGAGTCGTCCCCCGAGTAACGCCGCGGCCGAGCCGCGCCCCCTTAACGAACCACCCGCGACACCCGTAAGCGTTTAGACACCGCCATGATCCAGATGCAGTCCAGGCTGAACGTCGCCGACAACACCGGCGCCAAAGAGGTGATGTGCATCAAGGTGCTCGGCGGCAGCCGGCGACGCTTCGCCAACGTCGGCGACGTCATCGTCTGCAGCGTGAAGAGCGTGATCCCGGGCAGCGACCTCAAGAAGAAGTCGGTGGTCCGCGCCGTGATCGTGCGGGTCAAGAGCCCGACCCGCCGCCCGGACGGCAGCTACGTCCGGTTCGACTCCAACGCGGTGGTGATCATCGACAAGGACAACAACCCACGCGGCACCCGCATCTTCGGCGCGGTGGCCCGCGAGCTGCGTGACCGCAAGTTCATGAAGATCGTCAGCCTCGCCAACGAAGTCATCTAAGCCGCCCGGCGCCAATCCGACCGCCGACAGCCGATAGCCAACACTCACTGCCATGCTTATTAAAACCGGGGACACCGTCCAGATCATCACCGGCGCGGACAAGGGCGTCCGCAGCCGCGTGACCTCCATCGACCGAGCCAAGGGCAAGGCGTTGGTCGAGGGCGCCAACATGGTCCTCAAGCACGTGCGCCGCAGCCAGAAGTACCCGCAGGGCGGCCGCCTGCACAAAGAGATGCCCATCCAGCTGTCCAACCTGGCGTACTTCTGCGAGTCGTGCTCGAAGCCGACCCGCCTGGGGGCCCGCTACCTGGACGACGGCGCCAAGGAGCGGTTCTGCAAGAAGTGCGGCGCCGGCCACGGAGAGATCGCCCCCGCCAAGGCGAGCCACGCCAAGAAGTAGCCCGCAGCGTCGTTTACCCGTACACCACTACCCAATCCGCCCGCGACCATGTCCGCCCGCCTAAAAGACCGTTACGAGAACGAGATCCTGCCCCAGCTGGTAGAGAAGCTCGGCCGCAAGAACGTGCTGTCGCTGCCGCGTCTGGAGAAGATCGTTGTAAGCATGGGCGTCGGCAGCGCCATCGCGGACAAGAAGCACATCGAGGAAGCCCAGGCGGCCCTCACCGACATCAGCGGTCAGAAGGCGGTGATCTGCCGGGCCCGCAAGTCGGTGGCCGGGTTCAAGCTCCGCGAGGGGATGCCGATCGGCGCCAAGGTGACCATCCGCGGCGTGCGGATGTACGAGTTCCTCGACCGCCTGATCTCGATCGCCCTGCCGCGTGTCCGCGACTTCCGCGGCTGCAAGCGGTCCGCGTTCGACGGCAACGGCAACTACAGCCTGGGGCTGACCGAGCAGCTGGTGTTCCCCGAGCTCAACCCGGACAAGTACCTGCGTCCGCAGGGCATGAACATCGCAATCTGCTGCCGTGGCGGTTCGGACGACGACTCACGGCTGCTGCTCGAGATGTTTGGCTTCCCGTTCCAGCGCAACGAAGAGGCCGCGGCCTAAGCCGGCGGCGCCCGTTGCAGACCCATCCACGACCCTAACCTGACGACTACCCGTGGCAAGCAAATCCAAAATCGCCAAAGCGGAAAAGACGCCGAAGTACAGCAGCCGCCGCGAGAACCGCTGCAAGATCTGCGGCCGGCCCCGCGCCGTGTACCGCAAGTTCGGCATCTGCCGCATCTGCTTCCGCAACCTGGCGGACAAGGGGCAGATCCCCGGCGTCCGCAAGGCGAGCTGGTAGCCGCGGCCCGCTCAGTACGGCCGGCCAGCCCCGGCCCGACGCCCCGGTGCACGCACCGCGGCGCAACCTAAACCACTCACTCCTGACCCCGACATCGTAAACCCCTCATGATGACTGACCCCATCGCCGACATGCTTACCCGCATCCGCAACGCGGTGCGTGTGGAGCGGCCTAGTGTGCTGATGCCGGTTTCCAAGGTGAAACGCGGAGTCGCCGAGGTCCTCAAGCGCGAAGGCTACATCTGGGACTGGCACGAGGAAGAGCAAGAGGACGTGCCGGGCAAGCAGCTGTACATCGACCTCAAGTACGGCCCCAACGGCGAGCGCGTGATCCGTCACATCAAGCGGGTCAGCTCCCCCGGCCGCCGGGTCTACTCGCAGGCCCGCCGCCTGCGTCCGGTGCTCAACGGGCTGGGGATCTCGATTATCAGCACCAGCCGAGGTGTGATCAGTGACCGCGAGGCCCGCCAGCGCAACCTGGGCGGTGAAGTCCTCTGCGAACTGTGGTAACAAGGCGGTTGGCGGTTGGCTGTTGGCTGTTGGCGTCAGCAGCTCAGGCCGACTACCAGAAAGCCAACAGCTAACAGCTAACAGCTAACAGCCAAGAACAAATGTCCCGAATTGGAAAGAAGCCGGTCGCCATCCCCGACGGCGTGAAGGTGAGCCTCAACGGCCGCGAGATCACGGTCGAGGGCAAGCTCGGCAAGTTGACCTACGAGCACCGCCCGGAGATCGTCGTGACGATCGACGACGACGCCAAGCAGGTGGTCTGCTCGCGCGAGGGCGACGAGCGCGAGAAGCGCGCCTACCACGGGATGACCCGCGCCCTCCTGCAGAACATGATCGACGGCGTGACCAACGGCTACGAGAAGAAGCTGGAGATCCACGGCGTCGGCTACCTGGGCGCCATCCAGGGCGACACGCTGCAGCTGCGGGTCGGCTTCGCCAACGAGATCCACAAGAAGATCCCCAAGGAGCTGGACGTCAGCTGCCCGGACCAGACGCACATCGTTGTGAAGGGTTCGGACAAGCAGAAGGTCGGCCAGTTCGCCGCGGAGGTCCGCGCCGTCCGCAAGCCCGAGCCCTACAAGGGAAAGGGCATCCGCTACGAGGGCGAGCAGGTTCGCCGCAAGGCGGGCAAGGCCGCCAAGTAACCCAAGGGAGCAGCCGGAGCCGCGCCGCTGGCGTCCGGCTCATCAGCAACCCCGCCGGCCGCTAACCACCAACTACCAACGACTACACGACCATGGACCATTGCAAAGCAAAAGGCCTGCAGCGTAAGCGACGCTCGTTCCGCGTGCGGAAGCGTCTGAGCGGTACGGCCGAGCGTCCCCGCCTGAGCGTATCGCGGAGCCACCGCAACATCGCGGCCCAGCTCATCGACGACGAGGCCGGCAAGACAATCGCCTCGGCGTCGACCCTCGAGAAGTCGCTGGCCGGCCAGATTAAGTACGGCGGCAACCGCGACGCCGCCGCGATCGTCGGCAAGGCGATCGCCGAGCGCGCCGCCGCCGCCGGCGTGACGACCGTCTGCTTCGACCGTGGCCCGTTCCGCTTCCACGGACGCGTCGCGGAGCTGGCCGGCGCCGCCCGCGAAGCCGGCCTGCAGTTCTAAGCCAACCCCGCACACCCCAGAAACCTCCCGTTCAACATGGCCAAGACCAAATCCAGAGAACCCCGTGAGAAGCAACGCGGCGAGCTCAACGAGAGCGTCGTGAAGATCAAGCGTTGCGCCGCGGTTGTGAAGGGCGGCCGCCGCTTCAGCTTCGCCGCGATGGTGGTGGTCGGCGACGGCAAGGGCAAGGTTGGCTGGGGCTACGGCAAGGCCAACGAGGTCCCGCCCAGCGTCGAGAAGGCCCGCAAAGAAGCCATGCGCAGCATGGTGACGGTGCCGATGGAAGAGTCGACCATCCCGCACGTTGTGAAGGGCCGGTTCGGCGGCTCCGAGGTGATCCTGGTGCCGGCTTCCGAGGGCACCGGTGTGATTGCCGGCAGCGCGGTCCGCGCCGTCTGCGAGGCGGCCGGCATCCACAACATCCTGACCAAGAGCTTCGGCTCCAACAATCCTATCCCGCTCGTCAAGGCGACCATGGCGGCTCTGCAGGAGCTCAGGCCCAAGAGCGAGATTGAACGCCTCCGTGGAGTTACCCTGTCATGATTCTGGACGACGTCCATCGCGGCATTCAAAAGAACAAGAAGCGCAAGCGGATCGGCCGCGGCCCCGGCTCGGGGCACGGCAAGACCTCCGGCCGTGGCCACAAGGGCCAGGGCTCGCGGGCCGGCAACTCGTCGCACCCCACCTTCGCCGGCGGCTCGATGCCGATGGTGCGTCGGGTGCCCAAGCGCGGCTTTAACAACCGCTTCGCCGACACGGTCGTGGTGGTCAACGTCGGCCAGATCGACGCCGCGTTCGACGCCGGGGAAGAGGTCACCCTCGAGGCCCTCGCCGCGAAGAACCTGGCCAAGGGCCGGTTCGACCTGCTCAAGGTCCTGGGCGACGGCGAGCTGACCAAGAAGCTCAAGATCTCCGGCCACCGGTTCAGCAAGTCGGCCGCCGAGAAGATCGAGAAGGCCGGCGGCGAGATGGTGGTCCTGCCCGGCAAGACCCCGGTGGCCGAGAAGCAGCGCGAGGCCCGGGCGAAGAAGAAGGCCGCCAAGTCGTAGCCCCTCGCGGCTGGGGCGGCCGGCCGCCCCAGTGGGAACGCCGTGGGCCGCTTGGCGTTATACGATTGGGCCGCAGACGTTACACTTGTCCGCGGGGCGGCTAGCGCCGTCCACCCAGACTACCAGCGGGCCCCGCCTCGAGCCGGGGCGGTCCCGCCCCGCCGACCACTGGCCAACCCCGCACAGCCGCCCGGAGCGGTTACAGCACGATGCTCGAAAAAATCCGCGTTGTCTTCCAGATCCCTGAGCTCCGCAGGAAGATCGCCCTCACCCTCCTGATGCTGGCGATCTACCGCGTCGGGTTCCAGGTGAGCCTGCCGGTGATCGACCTGGAGCAGGTCAAGATCAACCAGTCGCAGGGCGGCGGCCTGAACGACATCCTGCAGCAGGTGGCGGTGCTCAGCGCCAGCAACCTGACCACGGTGACGATCTTCGGACTGGGGATCATGCCGTATATCTCGGCGTCCATTATCTTCCAGCTGCTGGGGAGCGTGATCCCGAAGCTCGAGCAGCTGCAGAAGGAGGGCGAGGCGGGCCGCAAGAAGATCAACGAGTACACCCGCTACGCGACGGTGGTGCTCTGCTTAATACAGAGCTGGTTCTACGTGACGCAGTTCGCCGAGGGGCAGGGCCTCGTGGCGCCGCAGTTCACCTACGACGCCGACGGCGTAGATCGCATGTTCATGAGCTGGAAGATCGTCTCGGTGCTGACGATGACCTGCGGCACCGTATTCCTGATGTGGCTCGGCGAGCAGATCGACGAGTACGGCATCGGCAACGGCATCAGCCTGCTGATCATGGCCGGCATCCTGGCCTCGATGCCGGCGGCCGGGCTGCAGCTGATCGACATGTCCACCCTGACGCTGGGTGCCCAGGGCGGCAAGCTCGACCCGCCGAAGCTCATCCTGCTGGCGGCGATGTTCGTCAGCGTGGTGGTTGGCGTGGTGTTTATCACGCTCGGCCAGCGGCGGATCGCGATGCAGAGCGCCAAGCACATGCGGGGACGCCGCATGACCGCCGGCGGACGCTCCTACCTGCCGCTGAAGGTCAATCAGGCGGGCGTGATGCCGATCATCTTCGCGAGCAGCCTGATGATGTTCCCAATGATCGTGTTCGGCGATCAGGGCCTGGGCCGGCTGGCGCAGGGCTGGGACGAAGGGTTCATGAAGTCGCTGTTCCTCGGGATCTCGGCGGCGTTCGACCGGCAGTCGTTCTTCTACAACATCTGCTTCCTGCTGATGATCTACTTCTTCTGCTTCTTCTGGACGGCCATCACGTTCAACCCGAAGGACATGGCCGACAACCTTAAGAACTACGGCTCGTTCATCCCTGGCTACCGCCCGGGCAAGCGGACCGCCGATTACCTGGAGAAGGTGATGTTCCGCATCACCTACGTGGGCGCCGGCTTCCTGGCGTTGATCGCCATCATCCCGACGCTGATCGTGATGTGGCTGGATATCCCGTGGGGAGTCGCCATGTTCTACGGCGGCACCAGCCTGCTGATCGCCGTGAGCGTAGCCTTCGACCTCGTGCAGAAGATCGACAGCCACCTGGTGATGCGTAACTACAAAGGTCTGCTCGAGTAGTCCACCCGGCGTGACCCACGCCGCGCCGCTGGCAGGCGGCACGGTCGCCCGAGGACCCAACCCCGTCGCCCGCAGCCATGAGAATCGTCTTCATTGGACCGCCCGGCGCCGGCAAGGGCACCCAGTCGCTCCGCCTGGCGGAGAAGCTGGGCATCAAGCACCTGTCTACCGGCGACGTGCTGCGTGAGGCCCGCGAGCTGGGGACGGAACTCGGCCTCGAGGCCGCCAAGTACCTGGACGACGGCCAGCTGGTGCCCGACGACGTCGTGGTGCGGCTGGTGGCGGAGCGGCTCAACGGACCCGACTGCAAGCAGGGCTACCTGTTCGACGGGTTCCCCCGCACGCTGCCGCAGGCCGAGGCGCTCGACCGGCTGCTCGCAGAGCACGGCGGGATGCCGCTCGACCTGGCGGTCGAGTTTGTGATTGAAGAAGAAGAGCTGATGAGCCGGCTGTGGAAGCGCGGCCGATCAGACGACAAGGAAGAAACCGTCCGCGAGCGTCTCCGGATCTACGCCGATCTGACGAAGCCGCTCGCGGCGTACTACGAGCAGCGGGGGGTCCTGCGTCGGATCGACGCGGTAGGCGCCCTGGAGGAGGTATTTGCTCGTTTGTGGGACGCCGTCCAGAGCGCAGGCTCCTGACCGCCGCCCCAACGAAGCCAACCCCGATCCAACAGCCCGTTCCTCCCGCACCCCTTCCCCGACAATGATCCAGCTCAAGAGCGACCGAGAAATCGCCAAGATGCGGCTGGCGGGCCTGGTGGTCTGGCGGGCGCACCAGATCGCGGCGGAGCTGATCGGCCCCGGCGCGACCACCCGAGCGATCGACGCCGCGCTGGACAACTACTTCGCCCAACTCGGCGCGACCCCGCTGTTTAAGAACTACCCCCACCACGAGAAGGGGAAGCCCGCCTTCCCCGCCGTGACCTGCATGTCACGCAACGAGGTGGTGGTGCACGGCATCCCCGATGACCGCCCGCTCGAGGAGGGTGACATCCTCAGCATCGACACCGGCGTCCGATTAGGCGGCTGGTGCGGCGACGCGGCGGTGACCCACGCGATCGGGAAGATCGACCCCGAGGTCCAGCGCCTGCTGGACGTGACCCAAGGGGCCCTGCAACTGGCGTTCGACCTGCTCCACACCAAGGATCGCTGGAGCCAGATCGCCGCCGAGATGGCGCGGTATGTAAAGGACCACGGCTTCTCGACGGTGGAAGACTTTGTGGGGCACGGGATCGGTCGGAAGATGCACGAGGACCCCCAGGTCCCCAATTTCGTCAGCCGATCGCTCCGCGGCCGGGCCGATTTCTTTATCGAACCGGGCCTGGTGCTGGCGATCGAACCGATGGTGAACATGGGGACCCCCAAGGTGCGGCTGCTCCGCGACGCGTGGACCCAAGTCACCAAGGACGGCCAGCCGAGCGCCCACTTCGAGCACACGATCGCGGTCACCAGAGACGGCCCGGTCCGGCTGACGGTGGCGCCGTCCAAAGAAGAAGAAGCGTTGATGGAGGATCTGATGGCGGTCTCCAGCCCCGGGCTGGAACGGCTCATCGAGTGGTAAGCCTCGCAACCACCCCATTTTGCCACCACTGCGGCAGGGCGAGGGGTTGTTCTGGGGAGAAATCCCCTTGACGGGCTTGCTAGGTTTCGAGTTTCGGTGGTATGATCACCGGTTTTCCAGGTCTGCCAAGACCTGTGCCGGGCGGGTTCTGTCCACAGCCAGCGTGCTGAGGCGGCCCCGTTGGCGGCTGTTTTGACGCGGACGCCCCGACCAGGATCGGCTCGCGCCGCGGTTTCGAGTTTCAAGCGGTTTCGGATCAGTCTTTTAGGAAGCGGTCGGATGAAGGTTCGCGCCAGCGTCAAACGTATCTGCGACAAGTGCAAGGTGGTTCGCCGCAAGGGCGTTGTCCGCGTTGTGTGCGATAACCCTCGCCACAAGCAACGCCAGGGCTAGCCGAGCGTCGCCGGCGCCGACCAGGCGCCCCGGTCGACCGCTCCCCCCGGGCCTGCTTGCCTTCGTTCGCTCAACCAGTTTTCACCCAACGTCTGTAGTTCAGCAGTAACGCTATGCCACGTCTCCTTGGTGTTGATATCCCGCCCGATCGGCCCGCGGCCATCTCGCTGACGTACCTGTACGGCGTCGGCCCGAAGACCGCCCGGGAGCTGTGCCACAAGGCCGGCATCGACCCGCACGTCCGCGCCCGCGAGCTGCACGAGGACGAGGTCGCTCGGCTGGCCGCGCTGCTCGACAAGGACTACGTGGTCGAGGGCCAGCTGCGCCGTCAGACCAGCCAGAACATCTCGCGTCTGCGTGACATCGCCTGCTACCGCGGGCTGCGTCACCGCCGCGGCCTGCCGGTCCGCGGGCAGCGCACCAAGACCAACGCCCGCACCCGCAAGGGCGCCAAGAAGACCGTCGCGGGCAAGAAGGGCGTTAAAGACCTGCGTTAGCAGGCGACCCCACACGGCCGCTGGTGACCCAGGCGGCGGTTCAAGACATTCCCCCAACGTTTTACGGGTACCCAGACAGTGGCGAAAACTCGCGACAAGAGCTCATCGAAGAAGAAGACCCGCCGGAGCGTGGCGGTCGGCATCGCCTACATCACGGCGACGTTCAACAACACCACGGTGACCATCACGGACACCAAGGGCGACACGCTGTGCTGGGCGAGCGCCGGCACCAGCGGCTTCAAGGGCAGCCGCAAGAGCACCCCGTTCGCGGGCCAGTGCGCCGCGCAGCAGGCGGCCGAGAAGGCCAAGAAGTTCGGCGTGCGGGACGTTGAGGTCCGCGTGCGTGGACCAGGCAGCGGCCGCGAGAGCGCCATCACCGCCCTCGAGGCGGCCGGCCTGAAGGTCAAGTCGATCGAGGACATCACCCCACTGCCGCACAACGGCTGCCGCCCCCGCAAGAAGCGCCGCGTCTAACGCACGGGCGGACGGGTCTACGGTCCCTCCCCTGGGCGGGGTGGGATATCAAGCAAGCATCCAAACACACACGACCAGCAACCAACTCTAATGGCACGATACACCGGCCCAGCCTGCCGCCTCTGCCGTCGCGACGGCCTGAAGCTGTTCCTCAAGGGGACCCGCTGCGACACCTCCAAGTGCGCCTTCGAGCGCCGTGACACCCCGCCCGGGCAGCAGCAGACCCGCCGCGGCAAGGTCACCGACTACGGGGTGCACCTCCGCGAGAAGCAGAAGGTGAAGCACTACTACGGCGTGCTGGAGAAGCAGTTCCGCCGCTACTTCGCCAAGGCCGAGCGCGCCAAGGGCAACACCGGCGACGTGCTGATGAGCCTGCTGGAGCGCCGCCTCGACAACGTGGTGCACCGCCTCGGGTTCGGGACCAGCCGCGCCCAGGCCCGCCAGATGATCAACCACGGCCACATCACCGTGAACGGCCGCCGCGTGACGATCGCCAGCTACGAGGTCCGTGCCGGCGACGTCGTCCGCGTGATGAACAAGGCCCGCAGCCTCGACTATATCCGCGGCGCCCAGTCCGAGAGCGACCGGTCGGTCCCCGACTACCTGGCCGTGACCGAGAGCGTAATCCCCGAGGGCATCATCGGCCGGCTGCCCGGCCCTGAGGACGTCTCGGTTCCGGTTCAGACCCAGCTGATCGTGGAGCTCTGCTCCCGCTAACTCCCGGGCGTCGCGACGGCCGGGCCCGCCCGGCCGCTGGCCGACCGGGTTTTACGGGCTCCCAAGCTCACAACTTTCCCCACCTGCATCACCTTCGTGGGAGACGATAAATGCACATCCGATGGCGCGGACTAGAACTCCCGAGCGTGGTTTCCTGCGACCAAGAAACCCTCTCGGCGACCTACGGCAAGTTTTTCGCCGAGCCCTTTGAGCGCGGCTTCGGCGCGACCGTTGGCAACGGGCTCCGCCGGGTGCTGCTGTCGAGCCTCGAGGGCAGCGCGGTCACGCAGATCAAGATCCACAACGCGCAGCACGAGTTCACCACCGTCCCCGGCGTGCTGGAGGACGTAACCGACATCGTCCTGAACGTGAAGTCGCTGGTGGTGAAGAACCACTCCGAGACCACCCGCGTGCTGCGTGTGGAGCGCAATGAGGCCGGGCAGATCACCGCCGGCGACATCGAGACCGACGAGTCGGTCGAGGTGCTCAACAAGGATCACGTGCTGGCCACGCTGACCGACGACGTGCCGTTCGTCATGGAGATGGTCGTCGAGAACGGCCGCGGCTACGTGCCCTCCACCGAGCACAGCCAGAACATCCAAGAGATCGGCATCATCCCGGTCGACGCGATCTTCAGCCCGGTCGCCCGCGTCCGGTTTGCCGTCGACGAGACCCGCGTCGGCCAGAAGACCAACTACGACAAGCTGACCCTTGAGGTCTGGACCGACGGCTCGGTCAGCCCCGAGATGGCCATGGTCGAGGCGGCCAAGATCCTCCGCAAGCACCTCAACCCGTTCGTGCAGTACTCCGAGCTGGGCCCGCAGGTCCGCTCGCCGGCCCGCGCCACCCCGTCGGCGCCCGGCGTCGACCCGGCGATGGAGCAGAAGCTGAGCATGCCGATCTCGGAGCTCAACCTGTCGGTCCGGGCGAGCAACTGCCTGGAGTCCGAGCACATCATGACCGTCCGGGACCTGGTGTCCCGTTCGGAGGACGCGCTCCTGGAAGTCCGCAACTTCGGCGAGACCACCCTCACCGAGGTGCAAGAGAAACTCAGCGAGCTCGGCCTGCACCTGGGCATGCGTGTCCCGCCGGCGCCGGTTGGGGTCTAACCCCGCGGCCGCACGCCCCCAGACATCGCACCACCAACCTAATCCATAACGATTTTAACCTAGGCGCCCGCCGGCGACCGCCGACGGCACGACTCTCATGCGACACCGACGCAAAGGCCGCAAGCTCGGCCGCAACCCAAACCACCAACGGGCGTTGCTCCGCAACCTGGCCAGCGCGTTGATCCTGACCGAGCGTGACACCGAGGACCTGCGGTACATCGAGCTCGAGTCGGAGCCGGCCGTCAAGGGCCGCATCGTCACGACCGTCAGCAAGGCCAAGGAGGTCCGGCCGCTGGTCGAGAAGTGCGTCACGATCGCCAAGCGCTCGATCCCTGCTCAGCAGGCGGCCGCCGAGTTCCAGGCCGACTCGCCCCGCGGCAGCGACGGCTGGAAGTCGTGGCGTGGCAGCGACCGCTGGAAGCAGTGGAACGATGCGATCGCGCCCGTCGTGGCCGCCCGCCGCCGCTGCCTGCAGCTGCTGGGTGACAAGAAGGCCGTGAGCGTGCTGTTCGAAGAGATCGCCCCCCGCTTCGAGGACCGCCCGGGCGGCTACACCCGCGTGCTGAAGATCGCCAAGCCGCGGCTCGGCGACGCCGGCCAGCAGGCCATCCTCGAGTTTGTCGGCGTCCGCGACCGCGTGCAGGTGAAGAGCGAGAAGCCGGCCTTCGACGCCCCCGAGGACGAGACCCCGGCCGACGACGCGCCCGCCGCTGAGGCAGCCGAGGACTCCACTGAGGCCGCCCCGGAAGAGGCCGCCGCCGAGGCCGAAGAGAAGAAGGACTGAGCGGCCAGGGATTAAGCTTCCCACAGCTCGGCCAAATCGACTATCTAAGAGGGACGCCCCCGCCGGGGCGTCCCTTTTTTGTTTGGCCCCGCACCGTTGCCGGAATCCATGCCGCTGGACCTGACCAACGCCGTCCGCCTGCTGACCCGCGATATGACCAAGCGGGTCGCGGAGCTGGCGCACATCGACACCGAGCGGGTCGCGTTCGGCTTCTGCCAGACCCGCAAGGCGGTGTCGCACGGCGTCCAGGCTTCGCTCACGCCGCTCCGGTTCGAGGGCGGCGCCAAGACCAAACGCATGCGGGGGCGACTGTACGGCTGCCAACGGCTGGAGGACGGCTCCGGGCGTGACTACCTGTACCTGCTGAACCTCTACGTCCCACGGCTGCTCGATCAGCCGTTCGAGGAGAAGCTGACCACCATCGTGCACGAGCTGTGGCACATCTCGCCCGCGTTTGACGGCGACCTCAGGCGGCACGAGGGGCGCTGCTACGTGCACGGTCGTTCGCAGCGCGAGTTCGACGAACTCTCCGCGAGCATCGCCCGCGCCTGGCTCGCGCAGGACCCGCCCCGTGGGCTGTACTCGTTCCTGGAGCACTCGTTCCGCGAGCTCTCCGACCTGCACAACGGCGTCCGCGGGCAGCGTTTCCCAACGCCCAAGCTGGTGCTAGCAGACGCCGCGTAGTACGCGGGCGGGCGGCGTTGACGCGTCGGGCTAGCGTGCGTATCCTCCGCAGCCTGCTCTCTCCGCCGGTCCGCTCGCCCCCGTGGGTGCGCGGCGCTGGGCGGCAGCTGCCCGGGGATCCTGATGCCACGCCACGCACCACGACCATCCGGCCGCCTGACGGCGGTTGCCCTCGCCGCGCTCGCGGCCTGCGGCTGCCGGCTGATCGAGTCCCCGGAGGTCGGCCTCGAGACCTCCCTGCTGAAGGCCGCCGGCTCGGCGCCCGAGGCGGTCACGCTCGAGCTGTACTGGGCCGAGCTGCCCGACGCCGGAGCGGGGGACCAGGACCTGTGGCGGCAGGTGCAGGAGACCCGCTTCCCCGCCGACCTGCGGCGGCGGTTGGCGATGAACGGCCTGCGGGCCGGCGTTGTAACGGGCGTTGTCCCCGACCAGATGCACGAGCTGCTCAACCCGGGCGGCGGCGACGGTGAGGACGCGACCTCCACCAACGCGCAGCTCAAGCCGACCGGAGTGTGGCGCCGCACCCGCCAGCTCCGCCAGGGCGACCACCTCGAACTCAAGGCGTGCGAGCCGAAGGCCTCGGCGCCGCTGCTGGTGGCGCAGGGCGGCCAGCTGTCCGGCGAGACGCTGCACAACGCCCAGGCGTTCTACAAGCTGAAGGCCGAGGACCTCAGCGACGGCCAGTGTGTGATCTCGCTGACGCCGGAGGTCCGCCACGGCGCCGCCAAGCCGCGCTGGACGCCCGACGAGACCGGCGTCATCTCGCAGGCGACCCCCACCCAGGACGCGATGGTATTCACGGATCTAGCGATTACAACGCCGCTGTCCGCCGGCGAGGCGCTGCTGGTCACCAGCCTGCGCGACTCACCATCGCTGCTGGGCGGGTACTTCCACCGCTCCGCTTCGGACGCCGGGGCCCGCCGCAAGGCGATCCTGGTCAGGGTGGTTCAGTCCCCGCGGGCGGATCACTTCCCCCCGGTGGAAGGGATCTAGCGGCGCGGCCGCGCCGTCCCGAGGAGCGATTGTGAGCTAGGGTTGTCTGGGGTGTTCGCGCCCCGCTCTTCCCTCCTCGCAACTCAAACCTCGGAGAGAGCATCCTGTTCCCTCCCGTCTGGGTCATTGATGTCGCCTTCGGGCTGTTCTGCACGGCCGCCGGTCTATCCGGCGCAATGTGGCTGCGGAGCCGCCCCCCGAACGCCGCGCGTCGGCAGGAGGCGGAGCAGAAACGCAGCCTCGTGCAGAAGGCGGTGCAGGGGCTGCACGCCGCGGTCGAGAGCATCCAGAGCTGCGTCCAGCAGCACAGCGACAGCCTGACCGCCATCAACGACAGCCTGTCGGAGGGCGACGCCTCGGACGCGGCGGCGTCGATCATCGAGGCCAACCAGCTCGCCGAGCACCAGTTCCAGGCGCTGCAGGGCGACCTCGCCACCCACGCCAGCCAGGTCCGCGGCCAGGCCGGCCCCGGCGGCGTGCTCCGGCTCGCGACCCTGGTGCTCGACCGGCAGCAGCACGCCTACCTGCGGGTGCTCAACTCGCTGGAGGAACTGGCGAACGAGGTCTCTAGCGAGCTGGACGGCTGCGGCGAGAAGCTGCGGCACGTCTCCGCCGGGCTGGAGTCCACGGAGAACAACTCGTCCACCGAGGTCCGCCACGCGATCTGCGAGGTGCTCGACGCGGTCGACGAGCTCGGCCAGAGCGCCGACGCCGCCGAGGTCAAACTCGAACAGTCCGCGCAGAAGGTCTGCATGCAGGCCATCCTGTCGCACGCCGACCTGCTCACCGCGCTGCCCAACCGGCGGGCGCTCGAGGAGCTGCTGGCCAGCGCCGCCGCGTCCAACGGACAGCGGCCGTCGCCCTGCTCGCTGATCCTGGTCGACCTGGAGGACTTCACGGAGGTCAACAACAAGCACGGCTACCCCGGCGGCGACGCCGTGCTGCGTCAGGCGGCCATCCTGCTCAAGCGTCTGTCGCAGGGGCAGGCCACCACCGCGCGGTTCGGCGGCGACTGCTTCGCGCTGCTGATGCCCGGCGTCACCCTGGCCAAGGCGATGCCGGTGGCCGAGCGCGTCCGCGACGAGGTGGCCAGCTCCCGGTTCTGCGAGGGCCGCAAGCCGGTCACGCTGACCGCCAGCGTGGGCGTGGTTCAATTGCAGCAGGGCGAGAGCCCCAACCAGGCGATCGTCCGCGCGACCATGGCCCTCAAGGAGTCCGACCAGGCCGAGGACAACACCGCCTACTACAACGACGGCCGCCAGTGCTTCCCGATCTCACAGGCGCACCGCAAGAAAACCGAGGAGGCCCGCAACGTCGACGCGCCGGAGTACCCCACCGCGGCGTCGCTCGGCGTCGACGCGCCGGAGGCCCCCGCCGCGCAGCTCCCCGAGGGCGAGTCGGACGGCATGCTGTGCGGGCGTTCGATCTTCATCGCCAACGTCCGCCGCCGGCTGGCCGAGTGGAACCGCGGCGGGCCGATCGTGTCGGTGCTGCTGATGCGCGTCGACCAGGTCGACGACCTCACCGGCCGCCGGCCGCCCCAGGCGTTCGAGTTCCTCCGGCGGGTGCTGAGCCGGCTGCTGCAGGCCGCCACCCGCGACATGGACCAGCGGTGCGACTACGAGCAGGGCGTGTTCGCGGTGATGCTGCCGGGCGCCGACGAGCGGACCGCGCTGATGATCGCCGACCGCCTGCGGAGCCAGGTGGCCAACTGCAAGCTGCGGCTGGATAGCGAGCTGTGGGACCTGACCGCCAGCATCGGCGTCGCCGACGCCACCGCCGGCGCCACGGTCGTAGATGTACTAATGGCCGCCGCCGCCGGCATGGAGATGGCCCTCCGCGACGGGGGCGACACCGCGGTCGCGTTCTCCGACCTGACCGCCGAGAACCCCACCGAGTGGTGACCGGCCACGCCGCCTAGCCGACCGCCGCGCGGTAGCAGTAGTCGAACAGCAGCTCCCACTCGGCCTGCTGCTGATCCAGGCACTCGTCGCGTCCGGCGCCGGAGCGAACCGCGTCCGCGCAGCGGTCAACAAATTCGTACGGGTCCCAACCGCCGAACCGCTCGTCGAGCGCGTCGAACACCGGGTGGTCGCCCACGTTGCGGAACCAGTACTTCGCGTTGGAGTAGTCCCCCTCGCGGCGGTGCATCACGCCGTGCCAGAAGCTCCCCTCGGGGGTCGAGATCGACTGGCTGATGGTGTGCGAGTCGTCGAGGAAGTCGTAGAGCAGCCACACGCCCGACACGCAGCACCGCGCCATCAGCGGGTCGTCCAGCCGGCGCCCGGCGAACGCGGACTCCACGCTCAACGCCTGCAGCGCGGGCCTGGCCTCACGCTGCGGCGTGCCCTCGTCGAGAGGTCGGCGGCGGTCGCCGTCGAGCAGCGGGGCGAGGGTGTCTCCGTAGTCGGCGGGGTCGAATGTCACGGCAGGTTCTCCACAGCGGTCCGGCAGGGTTTTGTCCGATTTCAATTGTCCAAAAACACGCGCGGAGGGGACAAAACTCGGGGCGTACTCCTGCCCAGTTTGTTCATAAGTGCTTTGAAAACAAAGTACTACACAGGTTGGCTCGCGCCGGGGCGGAGCGGGTTTTGTCCGATTTGGGCCCGCGGATCGGACAATTGAATGCGCCAGGCAGTCGGCGCCTGAACGCGCGCAGCGGCCCGTCCTGACTACCCCGCACGGGTGGACAGAAGATCACCACCCATTAGATCGCGCGACGCGGCCGGTTTCCACCAGGAACCAGTGAGAATGCCGCGACCTACGGCCGCGTAAGTCCGCCGCCGCCTACGAAAACAGGCCGCGGGGCGGACGCCCCGCGGCCTGTCGATCTTGTCGTTCCGCTCTCTCAGCTAGCGGAGCATCGTGCGGCGGTTGCCGCTGTTGTTCTGGCCGCCGTTGTTCTGGCCGTTGCCGTTGGGCCGCGACGCGGTGCGGTCGCGGTTGGTGGTGCTCGCCGAACGCTGCGTTCCGTTCGAGCGGCGGTTGGCCACCGACTCGCTGTTCTCGGAGCTGGCGTCGCGGGCCTCGGCGGCCAGCGCGGCGTACTTGGCCGACTCGCCGGTGTCGCCCAGCTTGCGGTGCATGGTCGACAGGTTGCCGAAGGGGACCGCCATGGCGCCCGGGTCGAGGACCTTGGCTTCGACGGCCTGCTGCATGATCTCCGACCCCTGCACGGTCAGCTCGACCGCCTTGTCCTGCTGGCCCTGGTTCCAGTAGCTGACGCCCATGCTCACCAGCGCCTCGCCCAGCTGGCGGGGCACCACGAGCTCGCTTTCGGGGGCGTCGCTCAGCAACAGGTCCTGGGCCTGGTCGTACCACTCCACCGCGGCGGCGTGGTCCTGCTTGTGCACGGCGTTCGCCGCGCCCAGGTGGAAGTACAGCCGTCCGATCAGCCGCTCGGCCTCGGGCTGCGCGTCGGCGGTTTCGGCCGCCTCGGTCAGGTGGCTGATCGCCTTGTCGCCGTAGGCCAGGGCGCGGTCCGCCTCGCGGCGGGTGTGCGACACCCGCAGGGCGTTGAAGTACGCCTGCCCGAGCTCCCAGTGGGCCTGGTGCTTGAGCAGCTGGTCGTCGGTCGAGGCGACGATCGAGGTCGCGGCGTCGCTGGCCTCGGTGATCCAGGGGCCCGGGTCCTTGGTCGGCTTGAGGTTGGCGAGCGTCTCGAGCGCGACGCGGGCCACCTTGAGCCGCAGCTCGAGCGAACCCTTGTCGTTGGTGATCAGCTCCTCGGCCAGGCCGGACGCGCGGCCGATCCACTGCGCGACCACGTCCGACTTGTCGTCGTAGCTGCGTCGTGAAACCTCGACCGCCACGGCCAGGTGCGAGTCGACCAGCAGCTGCTTGGCCGCCCGCCGCTCGGTGGCGTCCTTGCTGGTGGCCAGCCTGTCGGCGATCGAGATCGCCGAGGTGTGGAAGCCGATCGCCTTGTCGGCGATCTGGGCGTCGCCCAGCGAGGCGAGCCGCCCCATCAGCGCGAGCGCCTGGGCCTTGACCAGCTCGGGCGCGTCCTGGTTGTCGATCACCTTGCGGGTCTCGAGCACGGCGTCGTCGTAGCGGGCCACGGCGGCCAGCGTCTCGCACCACCGCAGGCGGTACGCGGCGTTGTCCTCCTCCTGGTCGAGCGCCAGCTTGGCGTCGGCCTCGGCCTTGACCGGCTGACCAGTCGACAGGAACACGTCACTCCGCAGCCACAGCGAGTAAGCCGCGTCGGGCTTGATGATCAGCGCCTGGCTGAGGTCGCTCAGCCGCTTGGTGTACGAGTGGCGGGGCCGCGTCTCGGCGCGGAGCGCGAACGCCTCGGCGTCGGGCGCCTGCAGCACGATGTGCGTCACGAACTGCGGCGTCAGCGGCGTGAGGCCCTCGGCCGGCGTGGTGAGCAGGAACATCAGCCCCTTCTCGGGGTACGCGATGCCCAGCACCTCGCCCGACTCGTCGTCGGTGATCGTGACCGGGTCGATCGAGTCGACGCGGAGCTTGGCCGCCAGCCGCTCGGGCTGCGACTGCTTCTCGAGCTGCGCCTTGATCAGCTCGACGCGTCCCTCCTCGATCAGCACCTCAACCGCGGTGAATCGTTCCTGCTGGTAGGTCAGCACCTCGCCGGACGGCGTCTTGCGGCTGTCGGACGGCTGGCCCCACAGCTGCACCAGGTCCTGGCGGCTCGACTCGCCCGCCACGATCTGCTTGAACGGCGCCGCGGCGACCCGTTGGTCTTCCTGCAGCAGCGCGGCGGCCACGTCGCCCGGCGCGACAATCGGCCGGGGCGCGGCCGCGTCGGACACCGTGGCCTGGTCCTCGCTGGCAAGTTCGTCGCCCAGGTCCGACACCTCGACCGCGTCCCGCGGCGGCACAACGGCGCTGGGCGGGTCGGCCGGTTCCGGCTGGTGCTCCGACTGCGGCGCAATCGGCTCCAGCGCGCCCTCGGGCGTGTCGTAGCCCTCCTCCAGCGCCTGCCGGGTGGCGACCAGCACCGAGTCCTCGACCACCCGCTCGACGATGAGGGGCGCCTTGGTCGGCGTCTGGGCGGGCAGCGATACCGGCGCCGCCCACAACCCGAGCGTCGCGGCCACCCCGAAGCGGATGCGCAGGATGGCGGCGTCTTTGGCGAACAGCTTCTTGAGCGTGTGACTGATCATTTTTGATTCGCTCCCCGCAGGCCCGCTGGTTGGCGGCCTGCCCCCCTCCCGCCGGCTGGTAGTCGCGGCGGCTGATGACTTGGCGTTGGGCGCATGAGCCCTCGGCGTGATCCGTGTTAAGGCGTATCGGCGCCGCACAACCCCTACAGCCAGACGCTTCGGTCAAAATCGCGCGAATCCGGCAAATCGTCACGACAGCACCGCTGGCGCTCGTGCCCCGATTGGCGGTGCGGTACCATGGGCGGTGATCGAAACCACCACTCATCTCCAGCAGGGAGCCAACGGCCTTGAGCGCGTCACTGAATGTCGGACTTGTCGGCTATAAGTTCATGGGCAAGGCCCACTCGCACGCCTACCAGTCGGTCGGCCGGTTCTTCAACCTCGACCTGCCGCCGGTGATGAAGGCGGTCTGCGGACGCAACGCCGAGGCCGTGCAGGAGTTCGCCCAGCAGTGGGGCTGGGAGTCGACCGAGACCGACTGGCGCAAGCTGGTGACCCGCGACGACATCGACCTGATCGACATCGGCTCGCCCGGCAGCACGCACGCCGAGATCGCCATCGCCGCCGCCGAGGCGGGCAAGCACGTGTACTGCGAGAAGCCCCTGGCCAACTCGCTGGACGACTGCAAGCGGATGCTGGCGGCGGTGAAGAAGTCGGGCGTGAAGAACATGATCAACTTCAACTACCGCAAGACGCCGGCCATGGCGCTCGCGAAGAAGATGATCGACGCCGGCGAGATCGGCGAGGTGCGCCACGTCCGCTGCACGTACCTGCAGGACTGGCTGGTCGACCCCGAGTTCCCGATGAACTGGCGGATGCGCAAGGAGACCGCCGGCGCCGGCGCCCACGGCGACCTGGGCGCCCACAGCGTGGACCTGGCGCGGTTCCTGGCCGGCGACATCAGCCAGGTGGTCGGCGACATGAAGACCTTCATCACCGAGCGCCCCGCCGAGGGCTCCTCAAGCGGCCTCACCGGCACCGCCGGCGAGGGGACCGAACCGGTCACCGTGGACGACTGCTCGCTGTTCCTGGCCCGGTTCGCCAGCGGCGCGCTCGGCTCGTTCGAGGCGACCCGCCTGGCGCCCGGCCGCAAGAACTTCAACCGCATCGAGGTGAACGGCAGCAAGGGCACGCTCGCCTGGTGCTTCGAGGACCTCAACGTGCTGCAGTACTACAGCACGGCCGACAGCCATCAGGGGTTCAAGCAGATCATCGCCACCGAGGGCGACCACCCCTACATGGACGCCTGGTGGCCGCCGGGGCACATGCTGGGCTACGACCACACCTTCGTGAACGCCGTGGCGGACATGCTGAGGGCGATCGCCGCCGACAAGAACCCGTCGCCCTGCTTCCTGGCCGGCGCCCGCTGCGTGGCGGTGCTGGACGCCGTGGAGCGGAGCGTGCAGAGCAGCAAGTGGGAAGACGTCGAAGTGATCGAGGCCTAACCCCCGCCGCCCACGGCAACGAACCCGCAAGCGAAACGATGACCCCGCGTGCCCGCTAAGAAGAACGCCCCGCCCGCCAAGCCCCCCGCGCCCGAGCGCGCCGTCACCGACGCGGAGGCGCTGCGGCTAGTGATGAAGCTGATGGCCATCCCCGGCCGCAGCTGCGAGGAGCGGCTGGTGATGGACGCGATCGTCGCGGAGCTGAGCTCCGCGGGGCTCGACCAGAAGCACGTGCGGTTCGACAACGCGCACAAGAAGTCGCCGTTCAAGGGCGAGGTGGGGAACCTGATCGTCAAGCTGCCCGGCACGGTGCGCGGGCCGCGGCGGATGTTCTCGGCGCACGTCGACACGGTGCCGATCTGCGTCGGCTGCCGGCCGAAGCGCAAGGACGGGCGGATCGTTTCCGGTAACCCGGAGACCGGCCTCGGCGGCGACGATCGGGCCGGCGCGGCGGTAGTGCTCGCCACGCTGCTCGCGCTGCTGCGGAGCGGCGTCGACCACCCGCCGCTCACGTTCCTGTGGACCGTGCAGGAGGAGATCGGGCTGTGCGGCGCGCGGAGCGTGTCGCTTTCGCAGCTCGGCAGGCCGCCGCTGGCGTTCAACTTCGACGGCTCCTCACCCACCAAGATCACCATCGGCGCCACCGGCGGCTACCGCATGAAGATCGAGGTGACCGGCGTCCCCAGCCACGCGGGCAACGCGCCGGAAGAGGGCGTCAGCGCAATCAGCATCGCGGCCCTGGCCATCGCCGACCTGACGCGGCGCGGCTGGCACGGCCGGATCCAGAAGGGCGGCCGCCGGGGCACCAGCAATGTCGGCGTGATCGCCGGCGGCCAGGCCACCAACGTCGTGACCGACCGCGTGGTGCTGCGCGCCGAGGCCCGCAGCCACGACCCCGAGTTCCGCCAGCAGATCGTCGGCGAGATGGAGCAGGCGTTCCACACCGCCGCGGCCAAGGTGAAGAACACCGCGGGCGACTGCGGCCGCGTCCGCTTCGACGGCAACCTGGACTACGAGTCGTTCCGGCTGAGCCCCACGCACGACGCCGTGCGCGCCGCGGTGGCGGCGGTCGAGTCGCTCGGCGAGGACCACGAGCTGGCGGTCGCCAACGGCGGCCTGGACGCCAACTGGCTGACGCACCGCGGCGTGCCGACGGTGTCGTTCGGCTGCGGCCAGCGCGGCATCCACAAGATCGGCGAGGAGCTGGTGATCGAAGAGATCCAGCTCGCCCGCCGGCTGGCGCTGCGCCTCGCGGTGGGGGACGCGTCCGCATGAAGGACGACGACCACCTCTGCCTGTGCTTCCACGTCACCAAGCGCAAGGTGATCAACTACCTTCGCATCGAGCGGCCGCGCGCCGCGTCGCAGCTGGCCGACTGCCACGGCGCGGGCACCGGCTGCGGCTGGTGCCGGGCGTACCTGCAGAAGCTGTTCGACGCGTCGCGCAATGAGACGGACGTCGACGCCGTCGATCTCCCAGAGAGCGAGGACTACGCCCGCTCGCGCAGCGCGTACGTGAAAGCCGGCAAGGGAACGCCGCCGCCCGGCGCCGGTTGAAGCAACTGCGCCATCTCTGCGCAAAGAACTCGCGCAAACAATAGCGCTCGCTAACGATCGTAACCCGACGCGTTAGCGAGGGACCACGCGCACAGCGCTGCTCAAGTTGTACCGATCGAACTCGACGCGCACTCAATCTCTTCAGTTCAATTCTCGCCGACATACCGAACACAACGTTCCCTCACGCGCGCTCCGCACACCTGCCGCGAAGCTGTAGGCAATACGTCAATGGCGCCAGCACTGCCGCCGCGCATTCGACTTTTCTTTTTGTTTTTCACGATGCCCGCCAACTGCCCTTGATCGATTCCAAACCGCGGCGTATTCTCCCGCCCACACGTGACGCACGCGGCGCCAACAAGTCGGCAGGATGCTGACCGGCGACGATGCGACAAGCGGAACTGACCCTCTCTCGCAAACCGCGGAGGAATCAACGGACGCACGGAAGCGCCGCGAGCCCACCGGTTCACTGCTCTCTCTTGCGTCCCCCGTTGGAAAACACGTGGAGTGGCGCCGCCCTCGGGCGGACCCGCGAAGCGGTTCGATCGGCATGGACGCCCTCAACCGCTCACGATACACTCCCGACGCCCCGGCGCCGCCTTTGTCCCCCCTGAGGCGGTGAGCCACGCGTCCAATCGCTCCCGGAAAAGTTGCAACGTCCTCTGCCCCCCTGGGACGTGTGCTTTTCTGGGAGCTTTTTTATGCGCCCCGCCCGGCGGCTGCCCGGCCGCGTCGCCGTTGCGACGAAACCCCGCCGCGGCTAAACTCCGCACCCCCAGCACCACGGTCAAGGAAGACCAGCCCATGAGTCAGCACTCTGCGCAACGCGACGGTTCGCCCCCCCCTGCGCTCACCCCCCACGAGCAGCTGCGCGCCGCCAAAGAGATTGTGCGCCGCGAGGCGATCGCGCTATGGCACGTCTCGAACCGGCTGGACGGCTCGTTCACCAACGCGGTCAAGCTCGTCCAGGAGGCCCGCGGCGACGTCATCGTCACCGGCATGGGCAAGGCCGGCATCATCGCGCAGAAGATCGCCGCCACGCTCGCCTCGACCGGCGCGCACGCGCACTTCGTCCACCCCGCCGAGGCGTTCCACGGCGACCTCGGCCGCTTCCACGACGACGACGTCGTGCTCGCGCTGTCGCAGTCCGGCGAGACCGCCGAGGTCACGCAGCTGCTCCCCAGCCTGCGCAGCCGCGGCCTGCCGATCATCGCGGTGACCGCCTCGGCCGAGAGCACGCTCGGCCGCGCGGCCGAGGTGGTGCTCGAGCTCGGCAAGCTCGAGGAGGTCTGCTCGCTCGGGCTCGCGCCCAGCACCAGCACCACCGTGATGCTCGCCCTGGGCGACGCGCTCGCGCTGGTGCTCAGCAGCCTGCGGGGCTTCCGCGAGGAGGACTTCGCCAAGTACCACCCCGGCGGCGCCCTCGGGCGGAAGCTCAGCAACGTCGAGGACGTGATGCGCCCGCTGAAGGAGTGCCGCGTCGCGAACCTGACACAGACGGCGCGCGAGGTGTTGATCCAGTGCAGCCGCCCGGGCCGCCGGTCGGGCGCCATCATGCTGCTGGACGACGCCGGCCGCCTGGCGGGCCTGTTCACCGACAGCGACCTCGCCCGCCTGTTTGAGCACGGCGCCGAGTCGAAGCTCGACACGCCCATCCAGAAGCTGATGATCGCACGCCCCACCAGCATCCAGGCCGGCTCGAAGACCTCCGCCGCCGTGGAGCTGCTCGCCGAGCGCAAGTTCAGCGAGCTGCCCGTGGTCGACGCCGAGGGCAAGCCCGTCGGCATGATCGACGTGACCGACGTGGTCGGGATGCGTCTGTCCGGCGACAAGTCGGCGCAGAAGCCCGGCCCGCAGGCGGGCGGCATCCGCATCTTCCCGGGCGAGGACGTGTTTGCCGCGGGTTAGCCCGAGCCCCCGCAGCGACCTGAACCCCTTTCACGTCAACCGCCGCACCGCATGCCCCTCGCCGAGACCTGCCGCCGGATCAAGCTGCTGCTGTCAGACGTCGACGGCGTCATGACCGACGGCTCGGTGCTGTACGACTCGACCGGCGCCGAGCTGAAGAGCTTCAACATCCGCGACGGCCTGGGCATCCGCCTGTGGCAGCGGGCCGGCGGCGTGTTTGGCGTCGTGACGGGCCGCGAGTCGCCGATGGTCGAGCGCCGCTGCCGCGAGCTCGACGTGGCCATCCTGGTGCAGAACTCCGGCGACAAGCTCCCCAAGGTGCAGCAGATCGCCAGCGAGCAGGGCGTCACGCTCGACGAGATCGCCTACATCGGCGACGACCTGCCCGACCTGCCGGTCATTCAGGCGGTCGGCCTGGGGGTCGCGGTGGCGGACGCCGCCGAGGAGGTGTTGCACGCGGCCGACTACACAACCCAGCTCCCCGGCGGACGGGGGGCGATCCGCGAGCTGATTGAAGTGATCCTCAAACAGCGGATGAAGCAGTGAGGTAGTTCGGATTCGCCGCCGAGTCTCAAAGGGCGCCAAGCACGAGAAGACGAGCGAGTTTTCCCCGATTCTCTTATCCGCGACAGGAACTGAAGTATGAGTACCACGCTTAAGCGTTTCGGTGTCGCTGCGTTGCTGTCCGGTTGCCTGCACTCGTTCGCTCATGGTGGCGAGCCGACCCGGTGGCTGCTGGCTTCTCCCGCCCCGCCGGTTGAGATGCTTCAAGAGCACCGCCCGTTCGAGGCAAGCTGCCTTAAAGGTGCGTTCCCGCTGACTAAAGACTACTTTCGATCGCACGGCACCTACGAAACCTACGGCGTCAAGTTCAAACTGCCACTTGGGCGACCGTGGCATCGAGAGCCCAGGCCAATACCAACCGTCATTTAGAGCCGACTTGACGCCCAACTAGACTCGGGCGGCGCCCGCTCTGTTCTCCCGGCGGCAAATCCAAGAATCTCGCAACGCCCCTTATGTTCGCCAAGCTCACCCGCAGCCTGCTCGCCTTCGGCGTCGTGTTCGTCGCCTACCAGGCGTACGCGCTGCTGGTGGCGCCGATGATCGACCCGCCGAGCGTCGTCCGGCAGGGCGCGGGAACGGAGAAGCCGACGGTCACCGTGAGCCCGGTCGCCAAGTACCAGCGGCTGCTGGCGTCGTACTTCCCCGCCGGGCACTGGGCGCTGGCGGGCAAGCCGAAGGTGATCGAGAACGGCCAGGTGATGCTGGTGGTCGACGACTACAAGCGGGACAACACCGGGCGGGTCGACCTGTCCAAGTGCGCGGTGGTGATCTTCCCCACGCCCCGCCGCCCCGGCGCCGCGGCGCCGCGTGACGCGGTCGTCATCGAGGCGCCGCAGGGCGCCAAGCTGCAGTTCGACCGCAATTTCAATCCGTCGCGGGGCAGCATCGGCAACCTGGTGCAGGGGCTGCTGCCCGGCAAGATCACCATCCGCAGCGACATGGAGGAGGCCGGCCCGGCCGACGACCTCTACATCGAGGCCTCCGACCTGCAGATGAACCAGACCCGCATCGCCTCGAAGAGCGACATCTCGTTCCGGCTCGGCAAGAACCGCGGCGGCGGCACGTGGATGGAGATCATCCTGCTGGAGGAAGAGTTTAAACGCCCCGGCGAGTCCGGGTTCGGCTTCAACGGCGTGAAGCACCTGGAGATCTTCCAGAATGTGAAGCTGGAACTGCACACCGGCAACCTGAACCTCAGCGACGAGACCCTCGCTCGCAAGCCCCTGCCGCCGCACGTCCGCCTAACCGCGGCGCGCGAGCCGGCGGACTCCGGCGCCGAGGCCTGGATCGGCGGCGGGGCGCCCTCGGTATACCAGGCGCCGCGCGTTGCCGCCCGCCCCCAGGTGGCGCCGAACTCGCCGCCGCTGGAGGTGACGTGCGAGGGCTCGTTCCACCTCAGCTTCCTCGACTTCACCGCCACGTTCGACAAAAAAGTTGTGGCGACCCAGCTCAACCTCACCGGGCAGAGCGACCAGCTCGCCTGCGACCAGCTCGCCATCCACTTCACCGACGAGGACGGCGCCATCTCGCCGCAGAACGACCCCGACTTCGCCGATCAGCAGCGCAGCGCGCTGTCCAACCTTCAGCCCACCTTCATCGTGGCCACCGGCAAGCCGGTAAAGATGGACTCGCCCTCCCGCGACGCCGAGGCCCGCGCAGGAGAGCTCAAGATCAACCTCGTCACACGCCGACTGACGCTCAGCGGCGGCGCCCCCTACCTGCTGCAGGGCGACAACCTGCTGCGCGCGCCGGTCATCAAGTACCAGCACCCGGCCAAAGGCGACCCCGCGCCGATCGGCCGTCTGTGGCTGGCTGGGCCGGGGCAGATGCGCGTCGTGCCGAAGGAAGAGAGCCCACACGACGTCGTCCAGGCGCGGTGGAACGCCGTGCCGGGCGTTGAGTACCCTGTGCAGCTCACCCGCGAGACCGGCCAGCCCGTGCTCATGATCGAGGGGCGGCCGCAGGTCACGAGCTCGCGCATCGGCGAGCTCACCAGCGACCGCATGCGGGTGGCCTTCCGCGAGGTGGCGCCGGACGGCAAGGACGGGCCGGCGATCGAGATGAGCGGCGGCGGCGATCAACTCGCGCTGCTCCCCGAACGAATCAACGCGCTGGGCGCGGTGCAGCTCCGCTCCCCCGAGCTCAACGGCCGGACCGGCGAGCTCGTCGTGTGGGTCCGACCACAAGCGGACCAGCCCGAGCTGGCAGGCCCAGCGCGGGGCGACGCCGCGTCGGTGTTCACCGGCGCGTCGGGCGGGCGGGCGGCCGGCGTCCGCCAGGACGGTCCGGCCCAGAAGACGTATCACCTGGTGTCGCAGAAGATGCAGATGGATCTGCTGCTGCGGGGCAGCCGCGCGACGCCGGCCAACCTCATCTGCCAGGGCGGCGTGAAGTTCAGCGAGGACCCATCCCCCGGCGCCGCCCAGACCCCGCTCAGCGTCGAGGGCCAGCGGCTCCGCGTCAACAACCTGGAGTCCGGCTCGGTGCAGGTCGAGATCGCCGGCGCGGGCCAGCAGGCCGCTTCATCGGGCATCCAGTCGGCCGCGCTAGCGGAGATCGTCGCGCAGGGCCTGACGCTCAAGGCGGCCACGGTGAAGCTCGACCAGGCCGCCAACCGGCTGTGGGCCGACGGCGCCGGCAACGCCACGGTCAACGCCGGCCGCGACCTGTTCGGCCAGGCGACCAACGCCGCCACCACGCTCCACCTGAAGTGGCAGGGCGGACTCAACTTCGACGGCGAGACCATCGTCGTCAAGCAGGACGTGCTGGGCGAGGGCCCGCACGACTGGGTCCGCTGCCAGCAGGTCACCGCGACGCTGTCGCGTCCCATCAACTTCACCGACTCGCGCGGCGCCAGCTCGAGCGACATCGAGATCGCGCAGATCGACTGCGAGGGCGGCGTGACCATGGACCACCGCACCATCGACCCCGGCGGGCAGACCTCGCACGAGCACGGCAAGATCGCCACGCTGTCGATCAACCGCACCACCGGCGAGATCAGCGGGCAGGGCCCGGGCTGGATCCGCTCGGTGCGGCTGGAGAGCGCCGGCGGCCCGGTGGCGGCCGTGACGCCGGGCGCGGCGGCCGCCGCCAAGCCGGGCAAGGGGCTGCACTTCCTGCGCGTGAAATTCCTCCGCGGCGTCACCGGCAACATCCTGGCCGGCCGCCGTCAGGTCAGCTTCCACGGCTCGGTTGAGTCGGTGTATGGACCGGTGATGGAGTGGGAGCAGGAGCTGCCGATGATCTACCCCAACGGGCTGCCGCCCAACACCGGCACGCTTAAGTGCGAACAGCTAACCGTCAACGAGGACCCGCTGGCGCGAATGCCGGGCAGCATGACCCCAACCGGCGCCGACGGGCTTGGGCCGATCGAACTCCGCGCCGTTGGCAACGTGCAGATCATGGGCGCGGCGGAAGGCAAAGGGCTGTTCACCGCGTACGCGCACTCGGCCAGCTACAGCCGCGCCAAAGAAGAGTTCGTGCTGGAGGGCAACGGTCAGTCGGTCGCCAAGCTCTACCAGCAAGATTCGCCCGGCGCGCGCCCCAACGTGAGCGAGTACCAGACCCTCCGCTACGAGCTGAAGACGGGCACCGTCTATGTTGGCGGTTTCAGCCGTGGCAGCTCCGGGGGGATGAATTCCGCCCAGCGGCCCGGCCCCCCGGTGCGGTAGACCGCCTGCAGTATCAGGCTCGCCGATACTCGCGTTGGTGGGATAACCGCCACCGCGGCAGCAGTGCTCGCGGAACGCTAAAATTCGGTGAAAAAGCGGCCCGAAAGATTGACGCCCAGCGCACCCAGGTTTACCGTGCGTAAGGGTCGAACAGGCGGCTCATCGAGTAGGGGAATCCCCGCAAGCGACGCCGCCTGAACGGGTGACCCAGGAACGACGGGCCAGTGATTGTCGGCCCTTAAGAAGCACCTCAGGCGGTGACCAGTGCAAGCAGGCCGGTCCGCCTTACAAGAGCCATCGGCTTTCGATCCGGCGGGCATCTCTCATCGGCTGGCACGACCGGCCGAGCAGAAGCCGCCACTCCTCTCACCGGAAGCCGCGGTCGGAATGCGTAGCGTATTCGGCCGTCAGCGTTGAGGAAGAGCTGCGTTGAAATAAAGGAGGCTGGACGAGCCCTCCGCCAATCGTCGGGCGTCACGACTGGGTTCCCCCAATCGATAAACGCTCCAAGTACGACACCCTGGGTTAGGCATCTTTGATTCTCAGCCCGTCGTGCGGTTGGAGGGCTCGTCGAGTCTCCTTTTTTCTTGCGCAGTTCTTCTTGCGCAGTGCTGCTCGCGTTGATTGCTCTGTGGTCTTCTTCGCTGTGGGCGTGCGATGTATTCCCTGCGGTGGAGTGCACCCAAGAAGGAGACGCCCTCTGGCGGGCGCCGTTAACTCGGCGTTCTTCCCTCTGCTACGGACCGGGTTCGCCGGTTGTTTGCCGCGCGGCGATTATTTTCCAGGCGGCTGATTCGGTATGATGCGGCCTTAGTAACCCCCGCCGCTCGGAAACCGAATGAAGTACCAGCTGCTGCACCTCGATGACGTCCCCCTGACGCCGTGCCCCTGCGGCACGACCCGCCGCGCATTTGTCGACGACCCCGACCAGACCGCTTCGCTTCACGTGGTCACCACCAGCGGCGAGGCCCGCACGCACTACCACAAGCGGCTGACCGAGATCTACTACATCCTGGAAGGCGAGGGGCAGATGGAGCTCGACGGCCAGACCTTCACGGTGCGGCCCGGCACCGCGGTGCTGATTAAGCCGCTCTGCCGTCACCGGCTGATCGGCGACATGAAGTTCCTGAACGTCCCCGTGCCGGCGTTTGACCCGGACGACGAGTGGTTCGACTAAACTACCGGAGACAGGCGCCACCAGAACTCAATCGCACATTGTCATTTGAGAAGCCCCCGCCCGCTCCGCCCCTTCTCCCCGCCCGCTGCCTTCTGCTCCGCCTCGCTGGCGGCCATCACCCTGCTGGCGACCACGGCGCCGCTGCCGGCCGCGGAGCCGGTGAAGTTCGAGCTGTCGGCGCTCGACGGCGCTAGCCAGCAGTTCGCGGTCACGATGCGGCTGCACGCCCCCAACGCCGACGCGGTCACCCTCTGCATGCCCACCTGGACGCCGGGCTACTACCAACTGGTCGACTACGCCAAGGAGGTGAGCGGGTTCGACGCGACCACGTCCACTGGCGAGGCGCTCGGGTGGACGCACGACGAGCCCAACTGCTGGCGGGTGCAGACCGGCGGCGCCGGTGAGCTGACAGTCCGCTACCGCGTGCGGGCGGCTAAGCAGTTCTGCGCCAACAGCTACCTCGACGCCAAGTACGGCTACGCCTGCCCCACCGGCGTGTTCCTCTACCAGGATGGGCGGCTTGATCAGCCGGCCGAGGTGCGGCTCGAGCTGCCCAGCGGCTGGCAGGCCGCCACCGGGCTCACCCGCGTCGGCGGAGTCGACGCCAACCGATTCCGCGCCGACGACTTCGACCAGCTGTACGACCGGCCGATCCTCATGGGCACGCTCGAGCGGATCGACTTCGACGTCAACGGCGTGCCCCACGCGATGATCGCGCCGGAGCTGGGGCGGTTCGACCGCGCCGAGTTCACCCACCACATGACGCGGATGATCGAGTCGGCCGCCGCGCTCATCGGCGAGACTCCTTACCAGAGCTACCAGTTCCTGGGGATCGGCCCCGGCCCGGGCGGCATCGAGCACGGCAACAGCTGCGTGATCGGCTACTCGCCGTCCGACGGCCGCTCGCCCACGCGCAGCCCGCGGTTCATGAACTTCGTCACGCACGAGTACTTCCACCTGTTCAACGCCAAGCGGATCCGGCCGGTCGAGCTGGGGCCGTTCGACTACAGCGGGCCCAACCGCACGCGGATGCTGTGGGTGGCGGAGGGCTTCACGATGTACTACGAGCACCTCATCCTGCGCCGCGCGGGGCTCACCACCACCGAGGACATGCTCGCCAGCCTGGCGCGGCCGATCTACGGGTACGAGTCGAAGCCGGGGAGGCTGCTGCAGTCGGCCGCCGACGCCAGCTGGAACACGTGGACCGACGGCCCGTTCGGCGCCGGCGAGGACAAGATCTCGTGCTACGACAAGGGCGCCGGCCTGGCGCTGCTGATCGACTTCGCCATCCGTCACGCGTCCGGCAACGAGCGGTCGCTGGACGACGTGATGCGCACGCTGTACTTCGACTACCACAAGAAACTCGGCCGCGGCTACACCCCCGATGAATTCCGCGCCGCCTGCGAGCAGGCCGCCGGCGAGCCGCTGACCGACGTGCTGGGCTACGCGTGGAACACGGCGCCGATCGACTACGACACCTACCTCGGCTACGGCGGCCTGCGGCTGGAGCTGGACCGCGGCCCGGAGGGCGGAGCGCGGCTCGTGCCGATCGAATCACCCACGCCGCGGCAGGCGGCGGTGCTCGAGTCGTGGCTCACGGAACGGTGAGCCGCGTCAGCGGTTGACCAATAGCACGCCCGCCAGCATCAACGCCGCCCCGGTCACGAAGGTCGCGTCCAGGTGCTCGCCCAGGATTAGCGCCCCGAACACGGCGCCGAACACGGGCGTCATGTACGCCATGACCGACAGGCGCGACGCCAGGTACTTGCGGAGCATCGAGAACCAGGCGAGGAAGCTGGCGAAGCCGACCACCACCACCTGGAACGCCTGGCTCGCGCCGAGCCGCGGGGTCAGCCGCTCGACGACGCCCTGGTGGGTAGCGACCGCGAAGGCCGTTACCAAGAGACCGGCACCCACGAGCTGGTAGAGCAGCGTCTTGATCGCCGGCGTCGACGCCAGCGTGGTCGTCCGGATGACCACCGTGGTGGCCCCCCACAGCACACCGGCCGCCAGCGCGGCGAGGTCCCCCACCGCGGACGACGCGGCCGCCTCGCCCGACGCTTCCTCGCCGGAGTGTAGCGCGACCGCGAGCCCCGCAAACGCCAACGCCGCGCCGGCCCACTGCAGGCGGGACAGCCGCTCCTCGGGGACCAGCAGGTGCAGCCCAATCGCGGTGAACAGTGGCGCCGAGTAGAGGGACACCATCGTGCGGCTCGCGGACGTCAGCGACAGCCCCACCCCCACACACAGAAACGTGCCGGCGAACAGCACGCCGATCGCCGCCCCCGGGACCAGCGTCGGGTCGCGGGGCGACACGCGGATCCGCCGCCGGGTCATCTCCGCCCAAACCAGCAGGCCGGCCAGCGCCGACCGCACCCCCACCTGCATCACCGGCGTCATGTCGGCGGCGGCGAGCTTGATCGCGATGTGCTGCAGGCTCCAGCAGGCGCACACCGCCGCCATCGTGAGCGCCCCACGCGTGTCGATTGGTTGGCGGGCGGCGGCGACGCGGTCCATGCGCGGCTCCTCGGGGGGCGGGGGTGGGCTAGGCGGCCGGGAGGATCTTCTTGAACGCGTCCAAGAAGCGCTGCATCTCTGCGGGGGCGCCGATCGACACCCGCAAGTGGTTCAGCATGGGGGGGAACGGCCGGCCGACCAGCACCCCCTCGGTACGGAACGCGTCGATCACCGGCTTGACCGGCCGCTTGAGGTCCACCATGAAGAAGCTGGCCTGGGAGTCGAGGCTCTCGTAGCCCAGGCCGCGGAGCTCACCGGTCACCTCGCGACGCAACCGGATGGTCTCCTCGCAGACCCGCTGACGCGCCTGCTGGTCGGCGATCGCGGCCGCGCCGGCCCAGCGGGCGAGCACGCTGACGCTCATGTCGCCCGCGTGGCGGGACATCCGCTCGATCAGCTCAGGCGGTGCGACCGCGTAGCCCAGCCGCACGCCGGCCATGCCGTAGGCCTTGGAGAAGGTCCGCACCACCACCACCGGTTCGCCGGACCGCACGTAGGGCAGGGCCGACCGGTAGGCGTCGGAGTCCGCGAAGTCGCAGTACGCCTCGTCGATGACCAGCGGCGTGTCGCTGGCCGCGGCGTCGACCAGCTCCGCGACCTCGTCACGGGTCACGATCAGACCGGTTGGGTTGTTCGGGTTGCAGACGTACACGAACCCGGCGTCCGGCCGCCTGGCGGCGGCGGCGATCGCCTTGACGTCCTGGCGGTAGTCCCCCAGCAGCGGCAGCCGGTGCGCCGCCGCCTGCACACCTGTCGCGAACTGGTAGACCAGTTCGAAGGTCGGCGTCGAGCCGATGATCTGCTGTCCCTCCGCCAAGAACGCCCGCGCGGCGATCCCCAGCACCTCCGTCGAGCCCGCGCCCAGCAGCACGTTCTCTGGGGCCACGCCGTGGTGCGCCGCGATCGCCTGCAGCACCCCGCTGTCTGGGCAGAGGTAGCGGTTGGCGTACCGTGTGGCGTGCTCGAGCGCCCGCAGCACGGACTCCGACGGCCCGTAGGGGTTCTCGTTGTAGCAGAGCTTAACCAGCCGATCGTACTCGGCCTCGTCCGACACGGACACCAGTCCGGGGACGCGGGGCTTGCTCGCAGCCGCCCCGCCTGGGCTAAGGCCTAGCGCTGCGGTGGCGGCGGCAGCGCCTCCAAGGAAGGCGCGGCGGCTGGGGCCGGCGGGGATTGGACCGGACGGGGATGGGTCGAGGGGCATGGCGGCGCCGCGATCGGGAAGGGGTTGGTCGCCGCCAGTCGACCGTACGCCTGTCGCTCGCCCCTAGTGACAACCCATCCCACCGGAAAGTGTAATTGTGCACAAAATAAAAAATGACGCCCGGACTGAGCGGCGGCTACCCCGCTGCCTGCAGCCACGCGTCGGCCTCGGCGCGGTCCGCGGACGGGAAGTGCTTCACCTCCGCCGCGACAAAGTGCGACGCCACCGACGGCAGCGTGCTCAGCAGCGAATCGTCCGACACGATCGCCACCCGGCGGATGTGCTTGTGGTGCTCGCGGACGAAGCGGAGGTGCGTCGACAGCGCGGCGAAGTCGCTCCAGCCGGGGAACTTGTCCGCGGCGATCATCAGGCCGTTGAGGTCGTGATCGGCGATGAGCGGGTCGACCTCGGCCGCGACCCTCTGGAAGTCCTCGGCCGCAAGCGGCCCGTGGGGCGTCAGGTAGAGCACGCCCCGCTGGGCGTCGAGGGTGTGTTCGAGCATCCCGCTTCCTCCTGTCAAAGGCGGCTTCTGCGGGGCCGATCGCCCCCGCGCCGCATTATGGCGCGACGCGCCTGGGCCGGCAAGTTTCAGCGCCACGGAGCGTCGATTTGGTGCCGGGCGCCCGACGCGGGTAGAATGTTCGGCCGACGCCAACCGCCGACGTGCTGGCCCGCGGTTGCATTCCGCCCCTTCTCCTTCAGGCGACAGCGATGAACCTGCCCTACTACCTCGCGTGTGTCCTGGTTGCGGTGCTGAGCGCCGCGGCGGCGGCCGACGAGAAGACTCTGATCGACTACTTCCGGCCGATGCCCATCCAGGGCAAACTCACGTCCAAGGTTTGGGGCGCGTCGGGGGTTCTGCCACGGGACCCACAGAACGGGCTCGACGACCCAGAGATGAGCAGCTGGTCGTACTGGGACGGCCAACTTATCAAGTCACCGGACGGCCGCTTCCACATGTTCGCTAGCCGGTGGGACCAGGCGCTGGGCCACCACGGGTGGACGCGGTCGATGGCCGTGCGAGCGGTCAGCGACAGCCCCGTAGGCCCCTACACCGACCAGGGCCTGTGCTGGCCCAGCGACCAGGGCGGCAAGGGGCACAACGTCACGGCGCTCAAGCTGCCCGACGGGCGTTGCGCCGTCGTCGTCAGCGAGACCCGCCCCGGTGACGTGTTTGTCGCCGACTCGCCCGAGGGGCCGTGGAGTCACCTCGGGCGGCTGCAGGTGGCCGAGGGCGAGCACAGTGACCTGGGCCGCATGTCAAATGTCAGCATCATGCACCGCCCGGACGGCCGCTTCATGGTCATCGCCCGCTCCGGCGCCATCTGGATCAGCGACTCGGGCATCCTCGGGCCCTACACGGTGCAGGGCCCGAGCATCTACCCGACCGTCAAGGGCCTGCCGCTCCGCGACCTCGAGGACCCAGTGATCTGGCACAGCGGCGGCCTGTACCACGTGGTGGTCAACGGCTGGAGCACGCGGAAGGCCTACCACCTCACGTCGCCCGATGGGGTCAACGACTGGACCTTCCGCGGGCTGGCGTACGACCCAACCACCGACTTCCTGCGCCACACCAACGGCACGGTAAACCACTGGTACAAGATCGAGCGTCCCGGCGTGCTCATCGAAGACGGGCACGTCACGCACTTTAGCTTCTCGGTTCTCGACGCCCCGAAGGACGATGACCGCCGCGACGACGCCCACGGCAGCAAAGTCATTGTGGTCCCGTTCGACGGCGAAGCCCTCGACCGCGACCTCCAGGCACGCGCCGCCACGCCCAACAGTACGGTCCAGCGGCCGTAGCGCACGCCGATACCTCCAATCCCCTCCGGGCATGACCGAAAACCCTTACGCCTCGCCGGCTACCAATGAACCCGCTCTCACGCAGCGTGCCGGGGTGCGGCCGTGGGTGGCGGTGCTGGCCGGGCTGGCGATCGACTTCGCCGGCACCATCGCAATCAGCATCGGGGTCTCGATCGCCGCGGCCGTCTACCTGGCGACCCGCGGCGTTGGGCCGGGGACGATGGAGGGCCGGCTCACCGAGATGCTCACGACCGGCGTGTGGTCCTATGTGTTGTCCGCGCTGGGGCTGCTGGTGTCGGTGCTGGCCGGCTACGTCGCGGCCCGGATGGTGAAACGCAACGAGCTTAGGACCGGCGTCATCCAGGGCGCCATCGCAACGCTGCTCGGGTCGCTCGCCGTCGGCAGCAGCAACAACGTGCCGCTGTTCATCCTGCTGATGCTGGTCAGCTTCGCCGCGGTTGTCAGCGGCGCCGCTCTGGGTGCGCGGCACAACCGTGAGATACAGGCCACCGCCCAGCAAATCGGCGGGCAGGACGTCGATACGCGTGGCGCCTGAACGCTGGGCGCGAAGCAGAGCGCACTCGCTCGCCCCGTGATCGGTCCGGACCCGCCCGGCGCTGCATTTGCAT
Source organism: Posidoniimonas corsicana (assembly GCF_007859765.1). NCBI lineage: Bacteria > Pseudomonadati > Planctomycetota > Planctomycetia > Pirellulales > Lacipirellulaceae > Posidoniimonas > Posidoniimonas corsicana. Next base: position 2,163,569 of record NZ_SIHJ01000001.1, on the reverse strand, counting down.
CCTTCCCCACCGCCGCCGACCGCCGGCTCGGACGGCCCCAGCTGACGCCGGCCCGCTCACCCCGCTCGGACAGCGTGCGATGTGGTCGTTCCTGAAACAAACGATTCTCGATTTCAGCGAGGACAACTGTCCGCGGATGGCGGCCGCGTTGGCCTACTACACGGTGTTCTCGCTCGCGCCGCTGCTGATCATCATCATCGCGATCTGCGGCTTCCTCTGGGACCCGGCCGACATACGCGGCACGGTGGCCAGGGAGGTGCAGTCGGTGGTCGGCGCCGACGGCGCGCGGCAGATCGACGTGATGCTCGACAACGCGACCCGCTCAGAGGGCGGCGTGACCGCCTCGGTCCTCTCGGCGGTGATGCTGCTGTGGGGCGCCACCGGGCTGGTGGGCCAGCTCCAGGCCGCCCTCAACGAGACCTGGGAGGTGCGTCCCGACCCCGAGCAGGGCGGGATCCGCAACTTTGTGATCAAGCGCGTGCTCTCGCTCGCCATGATCCTCGGCGTGGCGTTCCTGCTGCTGGTGTCGCTGGTGCTGAGTTCCGTCCTGGCGGCCGCGGGCGACACCATCGCCGGCCGACTGCCCGAGGGGTTCTCGCAGCCGCTGCTGCAGACGCTGTACGCCGTGGCGTCGACGCTGGTCATCGCGATGCTGATTGCGGTGATGTTCAAGTTCCTGCCCGACGCCCACGTGCGGTGGCGTGACGTGGCCGTCGGCGCGCTGCTGACCGCCGTGCTGTTCACGGTCGGCAAGTTCGCGATGGGCGCCTACCTCGGCAGCAAGAACATGGAGAGCACCTACGGCGCGGCCGGCTCGCTGGCGTTGATCCTCGTGTGGGTCTATTACACGGCGATGATCTTCCTGCTCGGCGCCGAGTTCACCCAGGTTTGGGCCAAGCGGATCGGGCCCGGCGTGAAGCCGGCCGACGGCGCCGTGAAGGTCGTCAGCAAGACGGTCCGCGAGCCAGCGGAGCAGAAGCCCTCGTACCTCGGCGTGTAGAGCGAACCGCAGGGCCCGTCCGCTACTGCTTCACGTTGAACTGGAACAGCAGCTCCTGGTCGCGCAGGTAGAGCTTGCCGTTGGCGATCACCGGGTGCACCCAGATGCGGCCCCGCGGCTTGCGCTGCTCGGTCTGCGGGCTCAGCTTGAAGCGGCCGTGCTCCTCCCACCCCTCCGGCGTGGCGTTGATCAGCACCACCTCGCCCTCGTCCTCGCTCAGGCAGTACAGCCGCCCATCGGCGTAGCCGATCGACCCCTTGCCGAGCGCGTTGCGCTCGCGCCACACGCGCTCGCCGGTGTTGAAGTCCTGGCACAGCCAGCCGACGCCGTCGGAGTAGCCGTAGAGGTGGTCGCCTAGCAATGCCAGGCCGTCGTGCTTGTTCTTCATGACCTTGTTGTCGTAGACCGTGGTCGGGTCGGTCCCCGACTCGCCCAGGTCGATCAGCCGGCAGCCGACGCCGTAGCCGGTCGACACGTACACCTTGTTGCCGCGGATGAGCGGCGTCGGGATCACGGCCAGGCCCTGCCAGTCCTGCTGCCACAGCACGGACCCGTCGTCGGGGTTCACGCCGAACACCTTGTGCAGCAGCTGCACGTACTGGTCGCGGCCGCCGGCCGAGCTCTTCACGATCGACGCGTACTGCGCGCCCTCGGTCACGCCCTGGCTCTGCCACAGCAGGCTGCCGGTCTGCTTGTTGAGCGCGATCATCGACCCCTTCTCACCGCCGGGCGTGACCACCACCCTCTCGCCGTCCACCAGGGGCGACTCGCAGTAGCCCCACTGCGGGGTCTTGCCGCCGAAGTCTTGCATCGCCACCTGCCAGACCTTCTTGCCGTCGGCCGTCTGGCAGCAGATCAGCTGGCCCGTTCCGCTCATCGCGTACACGTGGTCGCCGTCGTAGGTGGGGGTGCAGCGGGGGCCGTTGCCCCAGTCGTTCTCGTACTCGGGGCCGATCGGCGTGGCCCACTGCCGCTCGCCGGTCGCCTCGTCCAGACACATCAGGTGGGTCACGCCGTCCAGCGCGCCGAGGATGTAGATCTTGCCCTCGGCGATCGACGGCCCCGCGTACCCCAGCCCGACCGAGCGGACCAGCCACGTCTGCGGCGGGCCCTCTTCGGGCCACTTCTGCAGCAGGCCCTTCTCCTGCGACAGACCATCGCGGTTGGGGCCCATCCACTGGGGCCAGTCGTACTCCGCGGCGGGGCAGGGCGGCGACAGCGAGAGCAGCAGGGCCAGCGGGCCGACGACACAGAGCAGCGTCTTCATCAGGGCGTTCCCTCGGCAAGAACCGGCCGGAAAGCCGGTTCGGTTGGGTGGTGAGGCAGTTTCGGCCGGAGCCGGGTGGGATCGATCAGGCGCAACCCCTACGCGCCGCCAGGACCATCATGGTGGCGGATCGGAGGGGTGGTTGCAAGCGAACGCCCGCGGGTCGCCGGGGCGCCTGCAAGGAAATCCGAACCTCACGGCAACGGCGAGAACCTCGAGTCCGGGCACCACGATCGGCGACTTCGGCTACAATGCGGCGGTCTCTTCTCGCCTGACCACGCCGGATATCGCAATGAAGAACACGATCGCTGGACTGGCTCTGTCCCTCGCCCTGCCGCTCGCCGCCGAGGCCCAACTGGTCGCCTACACGATCACCGCCGAGGTGATCGACGTGGACGACCCGTTCGAAATCTTGGGGGACGCCGTGCAACTAGAAGACATCCTGACGGGCGTGATGCAGTACGACTTGTCGCTTGCTGACGAGTCCGACGATCCCAGCATCGGGAGCTTCTCGGCGGATGCCCCCAGCGACAATTACATCAACGGCACCAATGGCGCCAGCGGCAACTTCGAGACTCTCGACTTCTTCGGCGCCTATGTGGAGGACAACGCCCCGTGGGGCGCCGACTACTTGCTGTTCTACGGATCGGGCGACACGACCCCTTCCGCGTTGGAGCACCCCGCGGTCGAGTACATCGACCTTGACGTCGAGCTGATCGACTACGACCAGGACGCTCTCTCCAGCGACGCACTGCCGGGATCAATTGATCTCGCCGACTTTGAGGAGGCCAACCTGTTCCTGACAGGCGAGTGGTTCAACCCGGAAACGCTCAACTACGAGTTCTCGTTCAGCGTCGAGGCGATCATCACCGCGCTCACCCCGGTTGGACCGCCCAGCCCCCCCGGCGACTTCAACAACGACGGCTCGGTCGACGCCGCCGACTACACGGTCTGGCGTGACGGCCTGGGCGACGCCTACGAAGCCAGCGACTACGACGAATGGGTCGCCAACTACGGCGCGACCGCCTCGGCAGCGCAGCCCGCGCCAGCACCGGCCGCCGTGTCGCTCCTGCTGATCGCGTTGGCGCAAGGCGGCCGTACCGCGGCCCGGTCCCACCGCCCCCAGCGGCCAGTCGTTGGGACACATGGACTGTGAACGACTACTGGAAGGCCATGACGCGGAACCTGGTGTCGGTCGTAGGCGGCACACTGGCTCTCAACCTGCTCCCACCAGACGCCGATCGCTCCCCTGACGCCATCGGAACGTGCGTTGTTATCGGCGTCGTCCTGGCGTGGGTGGTGACCACGCGCGAGATGCGGCTCCAGGCGGAGCAGCGCGAGACTTCCGGGTAGCGCGATGCTCTCTGCTCCCCAGAGCAGGCCGCTGCTTCTGTCCATCGCTTGCCGCGGGACCACGCCGCGGACATTTGCTTTGCAATGGGCGCCCCGCTATCATGCCATTGTGCACATTGGCACATGTACTGTATCCCCTCTTGTCATGCCCGGCCGGGCGCCCCCTTCAAGAACGCACCGGAGTCGATGCCGTGTTGAAGCTCCTCGCCACCGCTATTGCCGCCGCTGTGGCCGCCGCACCGATTGCCTTCGGCGAAGTGCTCGACAAGCAGCAGCAATTGCAACAGCAGACATTCTGGGACAACCAGGACTGGCGGTGGTACAGCAAGAACATCCCGTTCTTCGAGTGCTCCGAGGCGGACATCACCACCACGTACTACTACCGCTGGGAGCTGCTCACCAAGCACCTCACGTACGGGTCGCCCAACAGCGGGTACTCGTTCACGGAGTTCATCGACCGGCCGTTCTGGAGCGGCGCCTACGGCGCGATCAGCTGCCCGGCCGGGCACCAGCTCTACGAGGCGCGGTGGCTGCGTTCGCCGCGGATCGCAAACGACTACTCGAGGTACTGGCACCGCACGCCCGGCGCCCAGCCGCGCAACTACTCGACCTGGCTCGCCGACTCGGCGTGGGCGGTGCACCGCGTGCACCCGGACCCGGCGTTTGTGACCGACCTGCTGGCGGACCTGGTGCAGAACTTCGAGCGTTGGGAGCAGCGGCACTTTGTTGAGGAGGTCGGGCTGTTCTGGCAGACCGGTCACGACGACGGCATGGAGTTCAACATCAACAGCCGGCAGACCCAGGACATCCTCCGCGGCGCGCCGAGCTACCGCCCGTCGTTCAATGCGTACATGTGGGCCGACGCGGTCGCGATCGCACGGATCGCGACACTCGCCGGCCAGCCGGCCGTCGCGGCCCGCTTCGAGGGGAAGGCCGCCGCGATCAAGCAGCGAATGATCGAGCTCCTGTGGGACGACAACCGCCGGTTCTTCTTCCCCGTGTTCCGCGACGACGAGGAGCGTGACGGCCACACGGTCAGGGCGATGACCAAGACCTACGAGTCGGGTCGGTTTGCCGGCGACCCGCACGGCAGGGAACTGATCGGCTACGTGCCGTGGCAGTTCAACATGATCGATGCCAACTCGCGGTTCGACGTCGCGTGGAAGAAGCTGATGGACCGGGACGGGTTCTACGCGGACTACGGACCATCGACCGTCGAACGCAACGACCCCATGTTCCTGCTGAAGAAATCCTGCTGCTGGTGGAGCGGCCAGTCGTGGCCGTTCGCCACCTCGCAGACGCTCAAGGCGTTGGCCAACGCGTTGCAGGCCGGTGAGCTCGACCTCTCCCGCGAGGACTACGTTGACCTGCTACAGATCTTCGCACGCTCGCACCGCAAGAACGGCCGCCCGTACCTGGCCGAGGCCCTGCACCCCGACACCGGGTCCTTCGAGGGGCACGACGCCTACAACCACTCCGAGCACTACCTGCACTCGTCGTTCTGCGACCTGGTCATCACGGGCCTGGCGGGGCTGCGGCCGCGCGACGACGACGCCCTCGAGGTCCGCCCACTCGCGTTGGAAGAATGGGACTACTTCGCACTGGACGACGCCCCCTACCGCGGCCACCTGATCAGCATCGTGTGGGACAAGACCGGCGACCGCTACGGCCTCGGCCCGGGCCTGCGGGTCCTGGTGGATGGCCGGCAGGTCGGCGCCGCCGACGGGCTCGAGGGGCTGGTCATTGAAGGAGCGGTGCCGTTGGCGGCCGACAAGCGGGCGCCGGAGCCGAACGGCCTCACCCCGGTCAACTTCGCCGTCAACAACGACGGCCACTACTACCCCAGGCTCGAGGCGTCGCACGTCACGACGGGGTTCCCGCTCGGGAAGATCATCGACGGCAACTACTGGTACCACCGCCACCCGCCCAACCGCTGGACCTGCGAAGGAACCAACTCGGCTAGCGACTGGCTGCTGCTCGAGTTTGGGAAGCCGCGGGTCATCCACACGGTGAAGCTCTACCTGCTGGATGACTCCTCCGGTGAATCTCATCCGGGCGGGGCGGGCGCCGACGCCCTCTCGCCGATCCGCCCGCCCGAGCGTGTCGAGCTCGAATCGCTGGTGGACGGGGTCTGGTCGCCGATCGTGGTCGACTCCGAAGCGCTCACCGCGCCCGCCGGCCACCGCCCGACCGAGGTCCGCGTCGAGCCGCACGCCGCGTCGGCGATCCGTGTCACGCTGCACCACTCGGCGGACGGCCCCGCGGGGCTCACCGAGCTGGAGGTCTGGGGGGACGCGTCGCTGCCGGTCGAGACCGCGCCCCCGCCCGCGGGCAACCTGGCGTACAACCCCGGCGGCCGAGAGTTCCCCCGCGCCTCGGCGTCGCACAGCGACCGCTTCGGCGGCACGCCAGAGAACGCCCTCGACGGACGGATCGTCTTCTCACCGACGCCAACCAACCGCTGGACCAGCTACGAGTCCGGCACGCCCACCGACTGGCTCATGGTCGAGTTTGGAGAACCAACCCGCGTCGGCCGGTTGGAGCTCTACCTATACGACGACCGCGGGGGCGTGCAGACGCCGCGGGACTACCGCATCGAGTTCGAGCAAGACGGAGAGTGGCGCCCGGTGACCGGCGTCCATCGGAGCCCGGCAGACCCCACGGGCGGCGCGCGGAACACGGTCCGCTTTGACCAGGTCGAGACTCCGTCGGTCCGGGTCGTATTCACCCACCAAGGCGACGCCCGCAGCGGGCTCACCGAGCTGGAGGCGTGGGCCAAGTGACCGCCGGCGGCGGCGCAACCTTTGAGCAGAACCGTAGAAACACTTGGTCGAGGGACGACGCCTGCTACTGCGTGATGATCGAGCTGACCGTGGCGAAGCCCTGGCCCCACATCAGCTCCAGCGGCACCGCGGCGTAGATGCCGCGGGTGAAGACCTGCTCCACCACCTCGTCGACCACCTGGATCGGCGTCTTGGGGATGAGCACGATGTCCGAGTCGTTCAGCCAGATCTCGTCGGCTGGCACGGGGCGGCGGCCGTACAGCGCGCCGCGGAGGTCGAGCATGGTGGCCATCAGCCGCCAGTCGGGGCCGCGGCGGAACACCACCACCTGCCGCAGGTTGGCGCCCACCTCCCAGCCGCCGGCCAGCGCGATCGCCTGCATGGCCGTGGTCGGGCCCTCCAGCTCGAATCGCCCGGGCTGGGCGACCTCGCCCACCACGTAGATGAACCGCGGCGCCCGCTGGGTCAGGTCGCACGTCACCGTAACGCCGGGGATGGTCTGGGCGTAGCGCGAGTCGATCTCGAGCTTCGCCTCCGAGAGGGTCAGCCCCTGCACGTACACGCTGCCGAGGCCGGGGAGCTGGATCTTGCCGGCCGGGGTGACCACCGCCGACAGCTGCCGGCCGCCGTTGATTGCGCCGCGCGAGTCGACCGTGTCGAGCAGGTCCTCCAGCCGCGTGTTCACCTGGATGGGGCTCACCGTGATCGTAGGCGCCCGGTAGTACTTCTTGTAGCGTTCCTCCAGGTCCTCTTGCAGCGCGTCGATCGTGCGTCCGGCGGCCGGCACGCGATTAACCAGCGGCAGCTTGATGGTGCCGTCCGGCTGGATGATGACCTGTCGGTTGAGCGAGTCGTCAACGCCCGCCGCGCCAGTCGCGCCGGCACCGGCCGTGGCCGAACCGCCGGCGGTCAGCGACTCGACCTGCACCACGTCGCCCACCTGCAGGGCGTACGAGCCGGGCTGGATGTCGCGGGTGCGGAGGTAGAACACCGACAGGGTGTCGTCGACACGCAGCCGGTACTCCGGCACGTGCGCCGGCCGGGCGTGCCCGACGTACTCGCCCTGCGCGTAGGACTGCCAGTCGCCGCAGCCGCGGGCGTCCCAGCCGACCTCGTACCGGCAGCCGCCGCGGGCGCTGTCGACCGACCAGATCGAGTGCGGCGCCGCGGGTCCCAGCGCCTGGCAGAGCCGCACCGGCGTGGCCTTGCCGGCGACCGTCCGCTGCTCGGCGGCGACCTTGGTCACAGGCGTGGGCTGGCTCTCCGTGGCCGGGGGCTTGGTCGACATTGGACGCAGCACCACCGCGACGAGCGTCACGGCGAGCATGCCCGCCAGGGCCGGGGTACGGAGGTGGTTCAGTGACATCACGCGGGCGTCCGGTGCGTTAGCGGATGGTGGTCTGGCTGCGGGCCGGCGAGGCGGTGCGGTTCGACTGGAGCGTGTCCATTGGCTGGCTGATCGCGGGCGCGGCCGCCGGGGCGGGCTCGCCAACCAGGATCCGCTTGGCGAACCGCGTCACGCCGCTCAGCGGGCCGCCCCGGTCGGGCTCGGGCGGCGCCGGCGCGGCGGCGATGGTCGGCGGCGACTGGGGCTGAGGCTGGGGCGGCGCTCCGGCTGGCGACGACTGCCGCGCCAGCTCGTCGGGCGCCACCCACTCGACGCCCCGCTGGCGGCTGAACTCGCCCGCGGCCCGCTCCCGCGAGGCGATCCGCTCGGCCTGCCGCGCGGATTCGGCGGCCAGCCGGGGCTGGCCCAGCTTGTGCTGCACGTGCGCCAGGTTGTGGTACACGGTCGAACCGCCGCCCTGGTTGATCGACTTCTGCAACTCCGCGGCCGCCTTCTCGTACCGGCCCACCCGCGCCAGGCCAACGCCCAGCTCGTTGGACGCCAGGTGGTTGCCATGGTGTGCAGTGATCGCCGCGCGGTGCATCGCGAGGGAGATCTGGCGCTCCGCCGACGAGTTCTCAACCGCGGCCAGGCGGTCGTGCGTCTTGCCAAGCCCGTACAGCGCCATCGACCCGGCCTGCTCGCCGGCGACCGCGGTGGCGAGCTTCTGCTCCGCGTAGCGGTAGTACATGGCCGCCGCCTCCTGGGGCAGGGCCCACGTGGAGCGTGGCTTGCCACGGAGCATCGGCGTGCGGTGCGACGCGGCGACCTCCGCCACGCTCAGCTCCTTGCTGACCACGCCGCCCGGCAGGAAGTCCTGCGCCTCGGCCAGCGCGGTCAGCCCCTCGTCGAGGGCGCGGCTGTAGCGGTCGGTCGACTGCTCGGCGTCCTTCGCCAACGCGATGACGCGGATCACCTCGATGAACCGCCCGCGGGCGGCGTACAGCGCGCCGTGCCGCCCCAGCGCAAAGGCGGTCTGGACCTCGCCGATCACCCGCTGGCTGATCTCGGTGGCGGCCGGCGTGTAGGTCAGCAGCTCGTCGTGCGGCGTGCTGGCGACCAGGGCCGCGGCGTCGTCCTCGTAGTACGCATCCTCATCGGACGGACCGATCGGCGTGATCTCTGCTGCGGGGGGCGCCGGCCGGGCGGTTACGGGCTTCGGAGTCGGCGCGGACGCGACGCTCGGCGCGGCCGGCTGGGCCGCGGGAGCCGGCGGGGCGACGAGCACCGACTGCTCCTCGGTGAACAGGTCGCGTGGGTCCAGGCGGGTCGGCGTGGGGACCAGCACCTCGAGCTCCTCGTCGGACGACCGGTCGGCGTTGAGCTCATCGGCGGCGGGCAGCCAGGGCGCGGCGTCCACCACCGCGGCGGGCGCCTCTTCGGCGTCGGACGCGGGCGGGGCAGGGATCAGCAGCGGGCCCGCCGGCGGCGCGGCCGGCGGGTCGACCGCGTCGATCCAGCTCGGGCTCAGCTTCAGCTCGGGCAGCGCGGACTGCGTCGTGCGTGGGGGCGCGTACGACTCCGCCGCCAGCCGCGACGCGCGGTCGCGGTAGGCCCACAACAGCGTCGAGCCGCAGAGCAGAGCCGTCGCACACAACACGAAGTTGCTGGGCTGGCGTTGCGTGGGGCCTGCGTTCATGCCTTCCTTGCGCTCGATCTGCGGCGTCCTTGCCGGGGGCGTCGCCATCCCGAGGCAACGCCGCACAGTGTCCCATTCGACGCCGCGGCTCCGCCACAAGCAGCAAAAGCGGCGTGATCCTCACCCCACCCGGGGGCCCGCGCCGGCGCATCCGTCACAGCCGGACCCGTCCGGCCCGCGGCCGGGCGCCAGCGGCGCCAGCATCGATGTTCATCCGCGTCACTCGAACAGCCGCCGCTGCGCGTCGGGCGCGAGCGGCTGCGCGTCGAAGCCCAGCGCGCGCAGGTGCTCGTCGAAACCGGGTGGGCCGTGGGTGGTCGCGATCCGCTCGGGCTGAACGATGCGGGCGAGCTCCACCAGCTCGTCAAAGTCGGCGTGGTCGGACAGCGGCAACGCGTGGTCGACGCCCAGCCGGAACCGTGCGCCGTCGTCGACCGCCCAGCCGGTCAGCGCGATCGACTCGACCGCGCCCAGGTTCGCCAGCCGGTAGGCCTTCATCGAGCGGGGGAGCGTTACCACCACGTGGCCCGCCAGCGGGGCGCCCTGGTACGCGCCGACGCCCGCGTCATCGTTGTCCAGCTCAACGCCCCGCCGCTGGTACACGCGGGTCACCTCGTAGATCGATGGGTGCTGCAGCACCGGCAGCCCGTGCGAGGTAAGGATGGCGGTCACCTCCTGCGACTTGCCGAGCTGGTACGCGTGGACAACCGGCGTCTTGCCGTCGGCCAGGATCCGGTGCACCAGCCCGATCAGCTCCGCGATGACCTCCGCCCGCGGCGGCATCCGGCGGCTGGGGTGGCCGAAGGTGGTCTCCATGACCAGCATGTCCGCCCGCGGCGGGTCGGCCCGCTCGGCGGTGAGCGATTCGCCCAGCTTGAAGTCGCCCGTGTAGAGCAGCCGCCGGCCCTCGAACTCCACCAGCAGCATCGCCGAGCCCAGGCAATGGCCCGCCGGCAACGCGGTCAGCCTGGCGCCGGCGTAGTCGACCGGCCGGCCGTAGGGCATCTCGATCACCCGCCGGCCGGCGCCGAGCCGATGGCGGTACAGCGCGGCCGTGTCCGGCGTGCAGAGGGCCAGCTCGTGCCGCGCGATGTGGTCCGCGTGCGCGTGCGAAACGAACGCCCGCGGCTGCCGACGCGGGATGTCGATCGCCAACCGCGGGCGGGTCAGCATCAGGCCGTTTTCGTAGTGGAACACGTTCGGGATTCAGGACTCGGGTTTCGGCGAGGATCGGAACGATGCCACCGGTGCTGGGAAAGACCTCGTAGGTTAACATAGTGACTCCGCCGCGGCGGCTGGCTCGCCCTGCGTCCCGTCCCCACCGACACCCCAAAGACCCCCAAGTGCCGCTCTTCGACCTGATCCTGCTGGCTATTGTGCAGGGCCTTACCGAGTTCTTGCCGGTCAGCTCCTCCGGGCACCTGGTGGTCACCAACGCGGTGCTGCAGGCGCTGGGCGGCGAGCAGGTTGACTTCGACCAGATGCTGGAGGTCAACATCGTGCTGCACGTCGGCACGCTGCTGGCCGTGGTGGCGTTCTACTGGCGGGAGCTGACCCGGCTGCTCACCACCGACCGCCGCGTGGCGCTGCTGCTGATCGTGGGGACCATCCCGGCGGCCGTAATCGGCTTCCCACTCAAGCACTTCGCCGAGGAGACGCTCAACAGCCCGCTGCTGGCCGGGCTGATGTTCCCGGTCACCGCGGCCATCCTCTACTTCGGCAGCCGCGTGCGGCAGGACGACGGCGGCGCCGACTACCAGGACCTCAGCTACGGCCGCGTGCTGGGCATCGGCGCGATGCAGGCGCTGGCGCTGCTGCCGGGCATCTCGCGGAGCGGCTCGACCATCGCCGGCGGGCTGGCGGCCGGGCTGAGCCGACAGGCGGCCGGCACGTTCGCGTTCCTGCTGGCCGTGCCCGCGATCGGCGGGCCGGGCCTGATCGAAGTAGTGAAGCTCATCAAGCGGTCCGGCGAGGAGTCCGCCGCGTCGTCCGTGGCGCCGCTCGACCTGGCGATCGCGGCGGTGGTGTCGTTCGCGGTGGGCTACCTGGCGTTGTGGCAGCTGTTGAAGTTTGTGCGGCAGGGCCGGCTGGCGTTGTTCTGCTGGTACCTCGTTCCGCTGGGCGTCGCGGTGACCGCGTGGCAGCTCTGGCTGCGGGCGACGGGCGGCTGAGGCGACGGGCGGCCGAGCAGGACAGATTCTGTTCGCATCGCGCCGGCGGGTCGCTTATTCTTAGGTCTTGCGATCGACTGAGCGATTCGACCCCCGACCAGGCGGCCCGGCGTGTTCTTCTTCCTGCCCGTATCGACCGACGCGCCGGTGTACTACTGGCCGTTCGCGACCGTAGGGCTGATCGTCGTGAACCTCGTGACGTTCTTCCTCGCGGTGCTGGGCGTGCTGCCGGGGTTGGACGCGGCATGGGTGTTGAACTACGGCGAGCTCAACCCCGTTCAGTGGCTGCTGTCGGCGTTCATGCACGAGGACGTGTTCCACCTGGTTGGGAACATGGTGTTCCTCTGGGTGTTCGGCTTAGTGGTCGAGGGCAAGCTCGGCTCTGGCCGATTCCTGGCGTGCTACCTCGGCATCGCCGTGCTGGAGTCGGCAATCGAGCAGCTGCTCTTCCTCGGTTACCAGGGGCCGGCAAGCGGTTCGCTCGGCGCGTCGACCGCGATCTACGGCATCATGGCCATGGCGCTGGTTTGGGCCCCGCGGAACGAGATCCAGGTCTGGTACCTGATCTGGGTGTTCCTGCTGTTCATGGGATCGGCCGACGTGCCGATCGTCGTGCTGTGCCTGATCTACATCGGGCTGGACGTCCTGGGGCTCGTGCTGTTCCACCTGCTGGGCGGCGTAGCCGGTTCGGCCTCGGGCTGGCTGCACCTGGCTGGGTTGTTCCTGGGGTTCCCGATCGCCGTATTCCTGCTGAAGACCAAGTCGGTCGACTGCGAGGGCTGGGACCTGTTCCACGTGTGGGCCGGCGAGACGCCAAGCGTCGACAAGGAAACCGAGAAGGACCTCGAGTTCTCGAAGAAGCGCCGCGAGAAGGAGCAGACCCAGCGGCAGCAGCTGGCGGTCGACGCGTTGGGGCAGCTGCGGGTCTACCTGCAAAACGCCAACGGGCTGGCGGCGCTGAAGCTGATGGACAAGCTGCAGCATGACCACGAGGTCACGATCGAGCTGGACGAGGCCGAGCTGGTCCCGCTGATCCGGCTGTTGCACCAGGCGGGCAAGTACCGCGAGTCGGCCCAGTTCATGGCGCGGCTCATCGAGCTCCGCGGCGACCACGCCGCGGACCCGGTGCGGCTGAAGCTCGCGCAGATCTGCGTGGTGGAGATCAACAAGCCCGCACGCGCGCTCGAGCTGCTCGGGCAGGTGGACGCCAAGCGGCTCTCGCCAGAGCACCTCAAGCTGGCCAAGAAGATTGCCGCCAAGGCCCGCGTGCTGCAGCAGGAGGGCGAGCTGGAGTTGGACGACGGCGCGTGGTAGCCGGCCGCTACGACTCGCGTTTGAGCCGCCCAACGGTGGACTGGAAGTACTTCTTGCGGCGCACCTCCTGCTCGCCCTCGGCGGCGTTCTGCCGCTCGGTAAGGTCCTGCAGGCTGGCGCTGCACAGCCGGCAGCCGACGGTCTCGAGGTGGAACCGCACGTACTCGGCGTGGCCCCGGCCCAGCACGCCCAGCACGTAGCTGCCCAGCTGCTCGCGGCTGGGGCAGGTCAGCCGCCGGCGGCGCCAGACCGCGCCCAGCGAGTGCACGCCGGCGTCACGCCGGGCGTTGATCTGCTTCAGCTCGTCGGCCAGCGCGGGGTCATCCCGCAGCGCCTGCTCGATCACGCCCATCTGCTCGGGCGGCAGGGCCTCGTCGAGGTAGGCTTCGAGTTCGGTGGGCGTGGGCATGGGGTGGTTTGTGGTGGGTCGTGGGTGGTTGCAGGGCGTTGGACTTACCCCAGCCTCCCCAGCAGGGAGAGTTCAGAGGAGGATTGAGTTCACCGCGAACTTCCAACTACTCCTCATACAGCTCCGGGAACACGTCCTCGCTAAGCTGCTGCTTGCGGACCTGCGACCGCAGGCGGGCGAGGAAGTCGTACTTGAAGTTGGCCACCTGCTGCTCGCTCAGGCCCAGCTCGCCGGCGACCTGCTTGTTGCCCCAGCCGCGGGTGAACAGCAGCTCCATGACCATGATCTTCTGGTAGTCGTCCTTTTCGCGCCAGCGCTCGAACTGGTCCTCGAGCGCCTCTGCCAGGGCGAGCTCCTCCAGGCCCTTGCGCTCGCCGCTGCGGGCGATGCTGCTGGCGCCGCGTGCGCCGCCGGGCAGCTCCCAGGCCTCGCCGTCGGAGCCGTCGGTCGAGCTGAGCGGCAGGGCGGGGCGGCGTCCCTCGCGGCGGAGGTAGTCGGTCAGCTTGTGCGCCGCGATGGAGAACAGGTAGCCCTCCAGCGGCCGCCGCGCGTCGTAGTTGGGCAGGCTGGTAAGGAAGCCGATGAAGGTTTCCTGCACAACGTCTTCGCTCGCGGCGCGGCGCCGCAGGCGGCTCTCGACAAACGCCAGCAGCCGGCCCTCGTACTCACCAATCAGCCGATCCCACGCGTCGGGCTTGCCGAGGCGGATCTGTTGGATGAGCAGGGCGTCGGGGTTGGTGGTTTCGGGCATGCTTTGATCAATAGCCGGCGGGCAACGGCCCGCCGATGTTCAAAACCTGACGCCCACGGCGTCGAGGGTGACAAAGAGCAGCAGCAGCCCGATTATCACCGCCGGGACGCCGATAAACAACCGCTTCGAGTAGTACCCCTTCGTCGCCTCGTCGAGCTTGAGCAGCCCCAGCACGCCGCCAACCAGCAGCAGCACCAGTCCCCCGACCAGCGTCAGGCTGTCGAGCGCGCCCGCCCGCTTGCGGAGCGTGAAGGCTCGCTTCAGCTGGTCCTTGAAGTCCTCGTCGAACTCGACGCGGACGTGCAGCCGCTTCATCGGGCCGGCGCTGCTCTGGTAGGTCTCCAGGTGCTCGTCAACGCTGACTGCGCTGGCCAGCTCGCCGGGCGCCAGCCCGCTGGCGGCGACCGCGTCGCCGTAGAAGTTGAGGTGCTCCTCGGCGAACTTGTTGGTCGCCTCACGCAGCTTGACCATGAAGTCGGCGTAGCACTCGTCGGCCGTCACGAAAGGCTCGGTGGTGATCACCTGGCGGTAGACCTCACCGAGGCGGCTATCGGGTTGGTCGACCCAGGTGGGCATGGCCTCGGGCTCGGCGTCGGCGACTGGCGTTTCGACGACCGACTCCCCGTGGCTCTCGGGCGCGACCGCCGGAGTCGACGGGCGGGCGGCCTCGACGAGATTCTCAACCGCTCCCACCGGCGAGCCGGGGCTGAAACGCATGGTGGCCCCGTTCATCTTGACCTCGACCCGGTCCGCGTCCGTGCCGCCGGCCTCGATGACCCGCTTGGCGATCTCCGAAGTGGAGGCGCCCGGCTCGAACTTCAACTCCTGACCATTCACCACGACTAACAGGGTTGCGTCGGCAGCGGGCTCGGCGTCGTGGGCGACGGAATCGGCGTACTTGGCCCGCGCCTCATCGATCCGGCGGAGGATCACGTCGCGCGACGTGCGGCCGCGGGCGGTAAAGGTCTGGCCGCCGATGTTGACGGTTAACTCCTCGCCTGCCCCGAGAACGGCCTGCTGCATGCGGATATGGTCGGCGAGTCGCTCGTTCGAATCTTCTTTCGACACGTAGACCGTCATGCTGGGGCCGCGGATCGCGATCTTGTCGGTCGGCCCCTCGAGCTGGATCCGCGGACGCGTGAGCTCGTCCCAGGCCTCGGCGGCGGACATCGCGGCCTGGTTCTGCGCGATAGCGACCGCCTCGGCCCTCCTGGCGGACTCACGGAGCTCTGAGGCGCGGGCCACCAGCGTCAGCACCACCGCCGCCGCCGCCAGTCCGGCGCCGCCCAGCGCAAACAGCGAACGGCGGCCCTGCTTGTTGTTCAGCCCTTTCATGACCGCGTAGGCAAAACCGACGCCAATTATCAGCATGCCGATGGCCGCCCACGACCCGAGGCGCAGCCGGGTTGGACCGGAGACGCGGAACGCCGCCGCGTCGACCGGCGAGAGTTCGCTGTGATGGCCCAACTCGTGTGCGATTTGCTGGTGAGCGGCCGCGTCCGCCGACACGCTCACCGCGTGGATCTGACGGTCCACCCGGCGCGACGCGGTGGTCCAGCCGACGACCATCACGACCATCAGCGCGCCGGCGCCGAGCAGCGCAATGCCGAACGGGCGCGTCTGCTTGTTGACGACCAGGCCCACCAGCAACGCCAGCCCGCCCAGCACCATGCCGCCCAGGACCAGCAGCAACAACAGACTCGGACCTGCGACCGCCATTTCGTCACCGTTTGAAGAAGCCCTACGCGGGAACACCACGGGCCCACCGGAGGCCCTTCTCTAGCACTTCGCCCCGCGGGCGACGATCTTGCCGCGAGAAATCAGATCGCCGCGCGGGCCCGGGCCAGCTCCACCCGCTTGCTGGGCGGGAACCACGGGCTGGCCAGCATCGTGACCGCGGCGACCGTGCCGGCCACCACCATGCCCACCGGCTGCGGGTACCACCACAGGAGGTGCAGCAGCCAGGCGGCCAGCACCAGCACCGCCACCGACCACAGGCTGAACCGCTTGTTGCGGGTGTACTCGGCGAGCCGCCACCAGCGGGGGATGGCGAACAGCAGCGCGAAGTAGGTCATCGAGACCGCCGCGCCCGGGGCGCTGACGCCGCGTTTCCAGCCGTCGTGCAGCTCGCGGTGCCCTGCCACGGCTTTGTCCATCATGCTGTCGGTTGGCGACGGGCCCATATCCCTGGAGATCGGCAGCTCCAGCGACAGGCCGTCGGTGACGCTGAACGCGATCAGCCCGATCATGGCGCCCACGCCCAGCAGGATCGCACGCATGGGCGCCTGGTCCTCGGCGCGGGCCTCGGTGAGCGTGTTGACGGCCAGCACGCCCCAGCAGCCGAGCGTGGTGACGATCGACAGCCACATGTGCACGGCGGGCCAGTCGCCGGAGGTCTCGCCGGACACCAGCCACGTGGCCGCGGCGGCGGAAACGAGCAGGCAGAGCAACGCGGAGGCGAACATCGACCCCAGCAGCTGGGTCACGCGTTCGCGGGTCGGCTTCCTGCGGAGACGCTCGTGCACCACCTCGCGCCACGGCTTGGGCCGCGGGCGGTGGGCGATCGGCTGGGCGCGGACGGGCTGCGGCTTGGGCAGGGGCGAGTAGGTGGTGGGCGCTTCGCTGCGGGTCGCCTTGGCGCGCAGGCCGGGCTTCAGGACGATCGACCACACGGCGTAGTAAATCGCGTAGAAGATGCCGACCATGATCGTGAGCGGCCCCCACAGCGTGATGGTGCTCAGCAGCGCAATGATGCCCGCCACGATGAGCAGCCCCTGCACCAGCGGCGGCATGTTGGCGTCGTGCCAGCCGGCCTTGGCCTTGTTGACCACGTCGCGGAGCGCGGCGTACATCGGCTCCTCGACGGTCGCCCGCGGGCGGGCGCTGTGGCGACTCGGGCCGTGGCTGGGGCCTGCGGACCGGTCGGACCCGTAGGACGCGCCGCCGCGGTCGGGGCCTGGCGCGGGGTTGGGCCGCGGGGCGGCGCCGTCGGCCGGCAGCATCGCCACGATCTCGTGCACGCTGTTGAGCCGGACCTCGGGGTCCTTGGCCAGCGCGCGGCTGACGATCTCGCGGTAGGGCTCGTGGACCGCGTCCAGGTTGGGCTCGGCGGTCAGGTGCTTCATCAGCACCTCGCCGACGCTCTCGCCCTCGAACGGTACGTGGCCGGTGAGCATCTCGTACAGGATCACGCCCAGCGCGTAGGTGTCGATCTCGCGGCCGTAGCGGCCGTTGGCGATCTCCGGCGCCATGTAGTGCACCGTGCCGACGCTCTCGGTCTGGCCGCTGCGGCGGCTGCACGAGATGAACTTTGAAAGGCCGTAGTCGCCGATCTTGATGGTGCCCGAGTCGCCCAGGGCGGCGCCGCCGGCGTCGAGGAAGATGTTGCCGGGCTTCAGGTCGCGGTGGACGATGCCGTGGTCGTGCAGGTAGCCCACGCCGCCGGCGATGCCGCGGATCCACCATTCGACCAGCTCCAGCGGCATGCCGTTGGGGTGGGCCTCGATGGCCTCCTCGAGCGACTGACCGCTGACGTACTCCATCACGACCCACTGGTCGTCGAGGTCGTCGACGCGGATGTCGTACAGGTCGATCAGGTTCTGGTGCTTGAGGTTCAGGCAGTGCCGCACGCCGCGCAGCTCGACGTCCAGGTTGCGGCGGATGAGCTTCAGCGCGACCTCCTTGCCGGCGTCGCTGGTGGCGAAGTAGACCTCGCCGAAGCCGCCGCGGCCGACGCCGCGTTTGATCGTGTAGCCGTCCAGCGGCTTGGAGCCGCTCGGGTAGAGGAACTTGGCCGGCTGCCGGGGCGGGAGGTCGGGTCCCGCGCCGTCGTCTAATCCTCCGTCCGCCTGTCCGCCGTTGGACCCAGAGAGGGCGGCTTGACCGGGATCAGAAATGGGGAGGTTCATAGTCGGGCGGCGGGCCGTTTGAGGAATCGCTGGGGAGCAGGCGGGCGTCGCCGCCTGAGGGCGGGGCGCCGTTCCCCCTGGATGCTGGCGCCCGCGTAGGCTGTGGTTGCTTCGACGTGGCTCTCTCTAGACTAGTTCGACGCTGACGGAGAAATCTTGCCCCTCCAACCGGGACGATTCGCCCAGGGTGGCCGGGCCCTCCACCTGACGCCCGTCGACCGTCAGCGGCGCCGACGAGCGGCAGCAGAGCTCGCCGTCCTGGCGGTAGAGGACCAGGTCGGCGCTCCAGTGCCGGCACCAGGCGTGGCTGTGCCGTCCGGGGCCCAGCACGCAGCTCTCGGCCATCAGCAGCACCGCGTCGGCCGAGGGGGCGGTCTTGTGCCCGCTCTCGATCACCAGCCGCGCCGTGGCGCTGAGGGCGTGGGGCTTGGCGAACCGGATCCGGACGCTGTCGCCGAGCTGGATCACGTGCTCGGCTGCCAGCACCGCGGGGCCGGTCAGCGGCTCCCCATCTAGCTTAGTCGATCCGATGGGCTCAAGCACGTACGTCCCGTTCTGGCGCCGCAGCACCGCGTGCCGGCGGGAAATATCGGCCAGGATCGGCAGGTCGGGCGTGGCGCCGCCGGCGGGCTGGCCGATGACGATCTCGTCGTCTAGGCAAACCAGGAAGCCCCCCACGGAGTCCACCCACAGCATCCGGCGGTCGGCGGGGGGCTTGCCCACGGAGGTGTCTTCCTTGGATCGCGGCGGGGCGTGGCTGGTGTCGCGGATCGCCCGGGCCAAACGCCGGGCGTCGGGCCTCCGGTGGTCCGAGGGCCGGGGGGCGCGTCCGTTCATCCTGTCAGATTCACCCTCGCGACGCAAAGGCTGGTAGGGGCGGGTTTCGTCGAGCTCCAGCTCGCGCCACGCGCGGCGGCGGAGGCGGGCCGCCTCGGCGTCGCGGGGGGCGGCGGCCAGCGCGTCGTCGGCCGCGCGGAGCACGGCGGACCAGTCGCGGCCGGAGGCCGCGGAGCGGAGCGTGTCCGACGCGCGGCGGTGACGCTCGGCGCGTTCGGCGAGGTCGTCGTGGGCGCGCTGCAGCGGGGGCAGCAGCTGGGCCGGCGCGCCGCCGGCGGCGCCCGAGCGGAGCACCGCCAGGCAGCCCTGCATGCCGGCCGCGGCGCGGGCGCCGTCGCCGCTGTCGAGCTGCTCGAGGCTCTCGGCCCACAGCCGCGCGACCTCGCCCAACAGACGCAGGGTGGGGCTGTCGACGCCGCGGCGTTTGGAGCGCCGCAGCAGGGCTAGCGCCGAGTCGGGCGCGCCGGCGGCGAGCCGGTCGTGCGCCTGCTGCTCGACGCGGCCCGTGTACTCCAGCCGGATGGCGTCGGCCCGATCGCGGTGAACGCCCAGCTGGTCCACCGCGGCCAGGTCGGCGAAGCCGGCGCAGC
Source organism: Posidoniimonas corsicana (assembly GCF_007859765.1). Taxonomy (NCBI): domain Bacteria; kingdom Pseudomonadati; phylum Planctomycetota; class Planctomycetia; order Pirellulales; family Lacipirellulaceae; genus Posidoniimonas; species Posidoniimonas corsicana. Next base: position 2,144,160 of record NZ_SIHJ01000001.1, on the reverse strand, counting down.
TCTGGCCCCACTCGATCCGCCGGGCGGCCCGGTCGGCGTACTTCTGGGCGAGGTCGTCCGCCAGCCGCTTGGCGGGCAGGAACTCCCTCAGCTGCGGATCATTGAGGGCGCCGAGGGCCTCTTCGTACCGCCCGGCCTGCAGGGCCTGCCGGGCCTCGCGTAGTTTCAGCCGCCACTGGAGCATGGGACCGACCGCTTCCAAGATTGCGAAGAACTAGAAAACGCAGCCGGGGCGGGGCGCCCCGGCTGCGAACACACACGTGGAGTGGGAGTTACTCCAGCTCGATGCTGGCGGTCAGCACCCGGCTCTCCGGCTGCGAGGGCTGCTCGCCGCCGAAGTAGGCCGCGACCTGCTCGGTCACATCCTGCGAGTCGGCCGCGTCCAGCGGGATCTCGGCCGCGTAGTTGACGTCCGCGTTGGCCAGCTTGGCCGCCACGTCCAGCCGCGTGCGGATGTCGGTGATCAGCTCCTTGGCGCGGGCCAGCTGGCTGTCGTCGAACACCACCTCGCTCGAGGCCTGGGCCACCTCAACCAGCTTGCGCTTGGCCTGCAGATTGGTGATGTCGGTCTCGAGCTTCTGCTGCGCGCTGACCATGGCGGTCAGCTTCTGACGCGCGGCATCCAGGTTCTGCGTCCGGGCGTCACGCATGCTGGTAAGGTGCGAGAGGGTCTCGTCGCTCACCTTGTGGCGCTCGAAGCGGCGGCTGAGGTCGGCGGTGACCTCCTCGCGGCTGTAGGTGCGGCTGGCGTACGTGAACACATTGCCGCCGTCCTGCAGGTCGGACTGCAGCCGCATGATCTCCGACTTGCTCTTCTCGGCCAGCTGCTCGGCGGAGGCGATCCGCTCGTTGAGCTGGTCCAGCTCAATCTCTTCCTTGGCGATCACGTGCATCGAGTGCCGGATCTCCGGGGTCAGGTCCGCCACCATGTTGCTGGCCCGCTCGATCTGGAACTCGATCGGCACGCTCTGCTCGACGCTGGTGGTCACGCCGCGGTAGGCGGTTTTGACGTAGCTGACTGCGTTGGTCCCGAACAACAACCCGCCGGCCAGGCACGCTCCCAGGCCGGTGACAATGATCTTCTTCAACATGGCTCGCTCGCTCCGAAACGGGTGGCGCCGCCCGCTGGATCGGAGTCGCGGGGCGGCACTGGAAAACGTGAGTTCTGGCCGACGCCGGCGTCCCACGGGGGAGACCTGCCGGCTATCTGGTAAGGAATTCGCCGCCCTGCCGGCCATCTTGGGAACGCCCGAGATTTTTCTCCCCCACTGGCGACGCGGCGGCGTCTACCGCGGGATTCGCTCAATTCCCCTGATTTTCGATAGAATGCAGCCGCCATGGGCAACGCAGCGACGCCTTGTGAGAGTCGTGCCGGTGCCCTGATTTGATGCGGATTGCCGAGAATCGCAGCCAGCTGTCGCGGCGTGGACGAGCCAGGCGCCACGCCCCGGCACAGCTGGCTGGCGGCATAGCAGCTCCCACCCCCAGGAGGGCCTTGTGCGGCCTTCAGGTGTCACCCCCCCCGTTTTGGGGTAAAATCACGCGAACCCTGATGCCGGACGATACGTAATGGACCGGTTCCAGCCGCACGCCCCTCAACAAGCATTCCCCATGCAAAGCCGCTGCCGCCGCCGTTTATTTGCTCCCTTGGTCGCTTGCACGCTGGGCGCGGTCCTCGTGGTCGGCTGCGGGCCCGATGAGCCCGAGTCGAGCGTCGACGTGGGGGCCGCCCGCGAGACGCTGATGCTCTCCGAGGAGCCCGCCGACGTGCAGACGGCCCTCGACCTCCGCGAGCAGGAGGGCGGCTTCAGCGAGGGCGAGGTGGTGCTGGTCGGGCAGGTCGGCGGCATGCCCAACCCGTGGGGCGACGCCGAGTCCGGTTTCCCCTGGCGTGAGGGCGAGGCCTCATTCTTTGTAGTCGACCCGTCCACCGTGGCGGAGTTTTCCGGTCACGAACACGAGGCAGGCGAGGACCACTCTGACTGCGTGTTCTGCCAGAAGCGCGCCGCCGACAGCGTCCACGCGGTGGCGGCCGTCAGCTTCAACGGACCGGACGGCAAGCCCCTGCCGGTCGACGCCCGCAAGCTGTTCGACATCAAGGCCAACGACATCGTCGTGGTGAAGGGCTTCGCCAAACGGATCAACGGCGAGCTGCTCGTGCTGGACGCGGACGGGCTGTACGTCCGAAGATAGTCGACAACCACCCACACTCCGACAAGCCACACGCATGACAAGGAGGTCATGATGTTTGCTCTGCTGCTCGTGCTAGCGGTCGCCGCCGAACCCCAAGCCAAGGCGCCCGCGCCCAAGCCGCTGCCGCCCGGCCAGCTGATGGTGCAGCTCGACACGCTGCACTGCCCGAGCTGCGCGAAGCAGATCTCGCGGAACCTGTACCGCACGCCCGGCGTGATGCGCGTCCGCGCGGACCTGAAGAAGGACCAGATCTGGATCACGGCCCAGCCCAAGAAGCAGCTGGACCTGGCCCGCGTGTGGCAGGCCACCCAGCTGAAGGACGCCAAGCCCGTCGAGCTGCGGATCGGCGCCCGGACGTTCGTGGCGAAGGACTTCGAGAAGAAGGTGGAGAAGACGGCGCAGCGCCCCACCCGCCAGAACTAGAAGAGCGAGTTGTAGGCTTCGAGTGTCTGGTCGAGCATCCGCGTGTTGAGGAACTGCTCCTGGCCCCGGCGGTAGGCGGCCTCGCGCATCCGGGCCAGCTCGGCCGGGTCAGCGGCGAGTTCCGACAGCAGTCCGGCTAGCGCGTCGGCGTCGCCGGCGGGGTACAGCCGGCCGGTGTCGCCGTCGGCCACCAGCTCGGGCGTGCCGCCGGTCGCCGAAGCCAGCAGCGGCAGGCCGTCGACCATTGTCTCGCACACCCACAGGCTGCAGGGCTCTGGGTCGATGCGGCACTGCAGCCCCAGGTGGTACGACTGGTGCCGCTCGCGGAGATCGGTGCAGAACCCTTGGAAGGTAATGGCGTCTTCGGCGCCGGCGCCGGCGATCCGCCGGCGCAGCCCGTCCGCATAAGCGTTCTCCTCCAACGGCCCGCCGAAGATATCCAGCCGCACGTCGTGCCCGCGCTCGCGCGCGGCGATCACCGCCTCGACCGCGGTGTGGTGCCCCTTGCTCTCCTGCAGCCTGCCCGCCACCAGGCAGCGGGTGGGCGGCGCGTCGGGCACGGGCGACAGCTGGTCGAACAGCTTCGGCGCCGCGTTGCGGATCGTGACCGCTCGGACCCCGCAGCCGCGCCAGTTGGCCGCGATAAAGTCGCTGGCAGGCATCAGCAGGTCGGCGCCCCAGCGCGCAAACCGGTGGCTGAGCACGCCGCCCAGACCGCCAAGCCGCTGCGGCTTCATGTTGTTATTGATCTGCCAGACCGACTTGTATCCCAGCCGACGCATGTGCCCCGCGATCATCTGCTGCGGCTTCCACTGGGTGTGGACGATCTTGACGCCCCGGCCGCTGAGCAACGCGTGGACCCGCCGCGCATCGCGTTTGGCCTGCCGCATCGCGAGCGGCGCCGTGGTGACAGCGCGGACCGAGTTGCCGTCGCGGAACGCGGCGAGCCCCTCGACCAGCTCCACCCGGGCGCCGTGCTCCACCAGCCAGTCGTGCGTGTAGCCACGGCTCATGCAGACGAAGGTCATCCCCGGCCACCCCTCGGCGTAGAGCCGCTCGATGGTGCCGATGCCGTAGACCTCGTCGCCTTTGACGAGCATTGCGACGTTTTCAGGCGTGATCATATTGCGCGCTATCCCGCGTCCGCTCTGGCAGGGCAGGCCCGTCGGCGGGCCGCCGTCCGTCACACGACGCTCACTTTCGTTTGACTGGCAGGATCGACAGCAGGGGCAAACCGAGCAGGTACCTGAAGCGGAGCCGCTGGAGGTTCCACCCGAACACGCGCCGATACAGCCGGCGGGCCTCGCGTGGGTGCCCCTGCTTGATGAGGCGGTGGGTCAGGCCCCGCATAAGGAACGTCAGGTAGTCGCGGCGGTCGCTACGCCGTTCGGCGCCGCCGGGAAACTCGCCCTTCTGCTCCGCGTCGATCAGGTAGTTGAGGCCGCCGACGATCCCGTCGCACGATTCCATCAGGCTCACCTCGTGCCGCAGCACGCCGACCAGCGGGGGCGACACGATCTGGCAGAACCCCGGGTCGACCCCCATGCGCAGCACCAGCACCTGGTCCTCCGCGCACTTCAGCGACGGGTGGAACCCGCCGACCTCCAGCATCCGCTCCCGGTGCACCACCATCACGTTGGATCCGCAGTACAGACCGTGCTTCGCGGCGGCCAGGAAGTCGGGGTATCCACGCGCCACGAGGGGCTGCTTGTCGTCGCACCGCCAGTCGCTCGGATCGGCGAGGATGTCGGGCGTCAGGAGCAGCAGGCGGGGGTTGTGTTCGCTGATCGCCGCCGCGACGTACTCGAGGGTCCATGGCGCCCAGGAGTCGTCGCTGTCGAGGAACGCGATGAAGTCTCCGCTGGCGTGGGCGGCGCCGTTGTTCCGCGCCGCGCCGGGCCCGGCGTTCTCCTGCCGGATGTACACGATGCGGTCGCCGTACTCCGCGGCCACCGCGTCGGTGTCGTCGGTCGACCCGTCGTCCACCAGCACCACCCCATCGGCGGGCCGTGTCTGACCGAGCGCGGACTCCAGGCAGCCGCGCAGCAGGTGCGCGCGGTTGTAGGTTGGGATCACGACAGAGATACGCACGTCGGCCGCCACGCGTCACCCCCTCCCGCCACTGCTGAGGACCTCTTGGAAGAGGTCGTAGTTCGACTCCGACAGGCGGCGCACTTCGGGCAGCTTCGCCTCCAGGGTCTCGCGGAGCTTCCCGCGGTTGTCCCACGCGTTCTGGAATGTTTCGACGGCGCCAGCCCCTTCGCCCCGCAGGTACTCCTCGAACGGGACGATCGCGCCGTCCTCCCGGGCGCTCGCGCCGAGCAGGTCGCCGATGATGCCGTCGGCCTTCACGGAGTAGCGCACCACCATGGTTGGCGTCGCGGTTGAGACGCCCGCGATCGCCGCGTGCATGCGTTCCGCCACGTTCAGCGTCGCCGCCGCGATCAGCCCCTTGAAGTCGGCTGCCGAGTGGTCGCCCCAGGCGACGCGGATGCGATCGTCTTCTAACGCGTCGACGATCTCCTCAGCGAGGATCAGGTCGTTGTTCTTGGGCAGGGTCTCCTGCACGTGCGGGATCAGCAGCACCTGCGCCCCCAGCTCATCAAGCACGTGCCGGACCAACCGGCCGAGCACGGCGAGGTGCGTCTGAGCCGTCTCGGCGCCGCTGGTCGTCAGCCCTGGGAACCTGGCGATCCCGCGGCTCATCGCGATCGTCACGTAGGGCGCGGCGGGGTCGACGCCGTACCGACGCAGGAGCCTCTGCACGCGGTCTTCCCCGGACGGCTGCAGCAGGAACGCGGGGTCGGCCGTGAGGTGCACCCGGTCAGACGGCAGCCCCAGGTCCTTCGTGACATAGTCGTAGGACCTGCTCTCCCGCACAGTGATCAGCGACACGGCCTTGGCCACGGAGCAGAAGTGGTTGCGCTGCTCGTCGCTCTTGAAGGGCCCCACCGACTGCGCGAGCATGAACGTGGCCTTGCCGGCCTTCTGCGCGACCTTCAGCGGCTCGAGGTGCATGCGGAAGTCGCCGTAGTCGGACGAGAAGTTGTCGCCGCCGGAGGCGATCACCGCGTCCGCGGCGCGGATCGCGCTGATCGCCCTGGCCTCTGAGCGGAAGACGCGCGGCGCGATTCCGGCGCCCACCCGCCGGACGGGGAGCGACCGAACCTTCCCAATAAACGGGTCGAGCACGAAGGCCGCGTCGACATCGCGGGTTTCGTCGTAGGCCGGCTGCCCGCTCAACACCGTGACCTCCCCCCCGGGGAAGCGCTTGTGGAGCTCCGCCACGCTGGGCGCGATGAGCGCTTCGACGCCTCGGTTCCTGAAGCCGTTGCAGCCAGACAGAACGATCGACATGGTGTTTGGGTGCTTCTCGATGGTTGGGATTCGTTTAGGGAACGCCGCCCGCCGCCTAACTCAGCAGGCGTCTGAGCCGCGCCTTGGCGGCTCCGATGACTCGTTGGTGGAAAGGCTTCTGATAAAGGGCGCGGTACCGCGATTCGACCGGTCGGAACCACTCGAGGAAGCGCTCGAACCGACCGCTTTCTCTCGCCTTTCGGAAGGCTTCACGACCGCCGCTTACGATCTCCATCCGCAGCTCAAAGATCGCCTTCTGGCGGGCGTCCATCCCCCGGTCCGACGGCTCGACCCGCTTGGCCGGGGACCACCGGCCCTGCCGCTGACGCAGCCACAATCGGTAGGCCAGCCCAAGGCGTCGGTGCCTGAAGCCGCCCGCCTGGGATCGCGCCACGTCGGCGGCGGCCAGGGGAGTGAACTGCAGCTTGCCGTCACGCACGCCCCGCTCGACGATCTCCCCGAGTCGGGCGTTGCGCACCACCACCACATTGGCGCCGCGTGCGTCGTCCTCGAAACCAGGCAGCCACGCGTCGCCGATGGAGATGTCGGCTGTCTCTCCGACGACGTCGTCGCACATGTCGCACGCAGGGTACTTGAAGAGGCCGATTCCCCAATCCTTGGTGACCAGTCCCTCCATCGGCCGCACCAGCTCCTCGCCGCTTCTCGTGCTGACGCGCACGCCGTACTGGCTGGCCTTCCGGCCCTCGAGCTTGTGCCGGAAGTCGATGCCCGCCAGCTCGCCCGGCGGAACGCCCATCTCCCAGGCGATCGCGTCGGCGAACGCCGCGCTCTTCAGGTGCCCACACACAATCGCGACGCAGTACGCGACCCGCGCGGCCAGCTCTTCATTCTCCAGGGCCAGCCGCCGCACCGCTTTGATGAAGCAGGGGATCCCCACCACCGCGTAGCGGCCGGGCGTGGCGATCATCTCCGCCAGCACCTGCGACATCTCAACCGGGTAGTAGCGGGACTTAGCGCCCTGCCGAACCTCGGCCGGGGTCCGTGAGATCGCGTAGGCAAACTTCGCATCGCCGTCGGATTGCGTTTGCTCCTTCACGTGCACCACGCCGTCGACCTCGCCCGAGCTCAGCAGCTGGGTCACGATCCAGCTCCCCATGCCGCCCGAGCTCCCACGGTCGCGGAAATCGCCTTCGGCGACAGCGCCGGCGTAGCAGGCGCGGTAGTAGCCGATCTGATCGTCCCGCGCCGTGGCGGGCGATCCGTAGAGGGACGCCGCGATCGCGTCCTCGTCCGGCCCGTCGCCGGAGAAGGGGCAGACCACGGCGAACTTGGGGTCGTCGGCGTCGGCGCCGATCGCCTGCAACTCGCCGTAGGGGTTCAGCTCGATATGGTGCAGCGTCGGCGATGCCGCCGCGCAGGCGCCGCAGCCGATGCAGCAGCCGCTGGCCACGACCTGCTGGCGTGTGACGGCCGCGGCGAGACCGCCGCTAGGCGACTCGCTCGGGGTGTGGTTCGGCGGTTGCTGCTTGTGATTCATGGCCCGGCCTCCGGATGCGCCGCGTCCGTTCCGCTCCCGCGAAGCGATGCGTCTACCGACTCCCCCCAGGCCAGATCCCGTGACGGAGCTTTGCTTGCGTCTGGCGGAGGCTCGCCGCCAGCTCCCGGGCCGCCGTCCTGCCTACCTCGGTGCTCAGCACCGCGATCGCCCACGCGACCGCTGCGCACCCGAGCGAGATCAGCAACAGCCGCACCGGCGGCGCTTGCGGGAGCGCAAGCCGGACGCCGCCGGTCACCAACGCCACCGCCAGCGGCGCGGGCGCCACTCTCCACATGAGGTTGACTAGGTCGCGTGCGCGAACCTGACCGGACCTGCCGATCATCCAGAAAGCCAGCGGCAGGCACGCCAGGTTGAAGACCAGGGCGTACGCCTTCGCCACCCCGACGGCGCCGAAGGGCGCCCCCGCCACAAACGAGCCGGCGACCAGCAGCGAGTGGATGCACCCCCACCGCAGCATCTCGCGGTCTCGCCCTTGGCTTATGAACAGCCATCCGACTGAGGCCGAGAGGGTCTGCCACAAGGCGGCCACCGACAGCCACTGCAGGATCGGCCCGGACGCGGCGAAGTCCTCGCCGAGATAGACAACCGCCACCCAGGGGGCGGCGACGCCGATGTAGGCCATCATCGGGCACGCAATCAGCAGGATCCGCTCCATCGTCCACGTGTACGCCCGCCGGTAGCGTTCGGGTTCTCCGGCGAGGCGGCTTAGTGCGGGCACCACCACGCCGGTCAGGGGGCTGTTGATCTGCTGCAGCGGGATCATCATCAGGCGGTACGCCCGGTCGTAGAAGCCGAGCGCAGCGCCTCCCCACCACCACCCGATGAGCAGGTTGTCGAGGTTCCGCGCGAAGTAGTTCACGAAGTTGAAGCCCGTCAGGTTGGCGCCGAACGTGACCAGGCCACCGGTTCCCGCTTCCCGTGCGGGCCACCCCGGCCGCCACGCGCAATACCACCACAGCAGCACCAGACGCACCGCCGCTGAGACCAGCGGGATGAGCACCAACGCCCAGTAGTCGAGTGCGGTGTCGCGGAACCGGAAGGCCCACCCGACCGCGGCGACCTGCGCCATCGCCATCGAGGCGACGTTGGCGACCGCCAACTCCTTGAACTGCATCGCCCGCCGCAGCAGCGCCTGGTGCTGGACTGCCAACCCGCTGAGCAGGTAGGAGAGCGCCAGCGCGCAGGTAATCGCGGTCAGCCTGGGCTCGCCGTAGAACCACGCGATCCCTGGCGCCAACGCCGCGACCACGACGGCGATGGCCAGGCCGAGCGCCGACGACAGCCAGAACAAGTTGGTGACCTGCCGGTGGGAGATCTGGTCGCGCTGGACGGTCGCCATCGACATCCCGGCGTCGACAAACATCGCGGCGAAGTTCGTGAAGAACGCCACCATCGCCAACAGGCCAAAGGCCGTCGGGTCGAGCAGCCTCGTCAGGATTGGGACCGCCGCGAGGCCAATGGCGATGCGAATCACCTGCCCGATGCCCGAGACAACCCCGCCCCGCACGGTCTTGCCCTTCAGGTCCTGGCGTATCGCGTCGCTGCAGAAGTAGTCGACTTGGCGGGGCACGTGCGAGGGCCGCGGGACAGCCAGATAGAGGGAAGTCGGGAGAAGCGGAGGGGCAGAAACTCCATGCTACACGACCCCCCAGGGGGCGACGAGTGATGGGGCTTGGGCCGCCGGCGGGAAACCTGGGCGGCGGCGCCGGCTGCAACGGTGAAACCGGATACACGGCGGCGGCCGGGCGCCGCGGGCGCCACCAACGGCGGCAATTTCAGGGCGGATTTAGCGGGAAACCGGCCACTATCTGCGGTCCAATAGGGGCAGGTGAGGGGGGATCCCTCGCGCTTTGGGGCCACGACCGACGCGTCAATCGATGATCGGTCGAGTCGCGTGCCCGTTTAGTCCCCTCTCACCACACCGACAGGACAAAACCCTCCTGCTGCCTATTTGGTCGTCTGCCGCAAGCAACCTCTGTGTAAGGACTTAGGGGAAACAGACCGGCTCTCTAAGGTGGGGTTTTGTCCGCTCCGGTGAGAAAATCGGACAAAACTCGGGGCCCGAAGACTGACTAGCCGCGTACGGTCAGCACGCGGCCGGCGGATTCGTACCAGCCGAGCTTGCTGAACAGCGTGCGGTCGAGCTGCACGTCGAGCTCGAACCGGCCAATGTGCGGGTCGTCGAGGGTCAGACGGACGAACCGGAAGGAGAGTGGCTGCTCGTGGTAGAAGCAGAACCCGCGCTCGCTGAGGTCCTTGCCCACCACCGTAAGCGATGGGCCGGCGGGCGGGCCGGGTCGGCCGCGGCCGAGGTCCACCAGCGGGGTCATCTTCATCAGGTAGGGGGCGGCCACCCGGGTCGCGCGGCGGCGATCGACCTGCGGGGTCAGCGCCCGGATGAGTCGCTGCCGGGCGGTGGGTGGGGCGTGCGCAACGTGCGCGGCGGCCGGGAGTGCGGCGTCGGTCGTCAGCATCGCGTGCCTGGGGTTCGAGGGAACCGGACAATGGTGGCGCGGCGGCCCGGGCGCAACGAAAAGCAGAGTGAGGGCCGCGAGGAGCAGAACCGGCGGACGGCGGGAGGGGTCCGCACGCAGCACCGTTGCTGAAGCGTAGCCCGCGGGGCGTGGTTGGCAAACGCCGTGGTGCGGATTGTCAGACGCGGGAGCACCGGCGGTCCGGCGGGACCGCCAGAAGCAGCACAACCCTACCCCGGTCCCTACTCGGGCACGGACATCAGCCACCAGGCGAGCAGCGGCATGGTCAGGGTGCCCAGCAGGATGGCGCCGACGTACAGCATGTCGGTGCGGCGGGCGGTGCGGTCGTAGACGATCTCGATCTGCCGTTGCTCGGTTGCGCGGCGGAGCTTGGGCGCGACGGCGGTCTTGGCGGTGTCGCTAGCGATCTGGTCGAGCAGGGTCGCCGGCGGGGTGGAGTCGCCCCAGTAGCCGGGCAGGTCGCGGGTCTCGGACGGGGGGATGGCCTCCTGGAACAGGTGCTCGGCGGGGCGGAGCGCCTCGGCGATCCGCCAGCAGTCCAGGCAGCCATCCAGGTGCTGCTGAACGTGGAAGTCCTCAGGCGATCCGGAAGGGAAGGGCCCGCGGGTCAGGACGTTGAAGACTTGGTCACAATTCATGAGAAGGCCCCCCGGCGTCACGGAGTTGCCGAGCCATACCAGATAAGAACAGCCTCCCGCCTAGCCCCCGAATCTACCGGATCGACACAACCGGCTGCTAGAGCGAAATGGCCTTATTTCGGCAGTTCGCCCAACGCGTCGAGGACCTGCTGATCGTGTCCATCCACCTTAACCCGTTTCCATACTTTGGCCACCTTGCCAGCCGCGTCAATCAGAAAGGTGCTTCGCTGGACGCCCATCGACTTCTTCCCGTACATGTTCTTCTCCCGCCAGGCGCCGTATTTCTCGGCGATCTTGTGGTCCGGGTCCGCGAGCAAGGGGAAATTCAGCTTGTACTTGTCGCGGAACTTCTCGTGACTCGCGACGTCGTCCGGGCTGACGCCGAGCACCACGGCCCCCAGCTTGGCGAGAGGCTTGGCTTGGTCGCGGAAGGCGCACGCCTCGCGGGTGCAGCCGGGGGTGTCGTCTTTGGGGTAGAAGTACAGCACCACGGGCTGGCCCTTCAGCGCGGTCAGCTGAACCTTTTCGCCCGCGTCGGATGTCAGTGTGAACGCTGGCGCTTTGTCGCCAGCCTCGACCCAGGGAGTGTCGCTCATGGGGTGTTTCCTTGCATATCAGAGCGGGATTCGTTCGTTGGGCCGCCGGCGCTGAGCCGGCCGGCTTCGTCACTAATGGATTCTAGCGGGGTGGCAACCGCCCGCGAGGCGCCCCGGGCCGGCCCCCAACCGGGTGGCGCCGCCGTGCCCAGCCCCGCTCGTTGCCGCTCAGAGGCGGCTCGCTGCCCGGCGGAACACGGGGTAAACTGGGCGATTCCACCCAGAGCTCGCCCCTCGCTACGCGACTGGAGCCCCGCCATTTCTGACGAACTATCCATCGAAGAATCCCAGCGCCGGAGCCTCGAGCTCGCGATGGCCGCCGCCAAGGCCGCCCACGACAACCGGGGGACGGACATCGTGCTGCTGGACATGCGCGAGCTGACGCCGGTGTTCGACTACTTCCTGCTGGTCACCGGCTCGAGCCGACGGCAGCTGCACGCGATCAGCGAAGAAATCGACCACGTGCTGGAGCACGACCTGGGCGACGCCCGTATGGGCATCGAGGGCTACCGTGAGAGCCGGTGGATCCTGCTGGACTACGGCAACCTGGTGGTGCACATGTTCGACGAAGAGGTCCGCGGCTTCTACGCCCTGGAGGAGCTCTGGTCCGGCGCCACGCGCGTGCCGCTGCCGTGGGACGAGCCCGCAGACGAGGCGGAAAAAGAATAGTAGAGCTTCCGTTCGCGGCGGGGCCGCAACGCTTCACGCGGCCGCCATGGGCATTTCGCCTCCTGCCAATTGCTGAGTCATGAATCTGCTTCGCGAAATCCGTACCCGCTTCTCGACGGCGCTCAAGCCGCTGGCTGACGATCCTGCGCCGCTGCTGGAGTTGATCCTGCCGAGCAAGGACGCCAAGTTCGGCGACTACCAGGCCAACTGCGCGATGCCCCTCGCCAAGCAGTTGGGCCGCAAGCCGCGCGAGGTGGCGGACGAGATCATCGGCCGGCTCGACCTGTCCGACATGTGCGACCCGCCGGAGGTGGCGGGCCCCGGGTTCATCAACCTGCGCGTGAAGGACGCCTACCTGCTCGAACAGCTCGCGGCCGCCAGCCGCGATGCCGAACGGCTGGGCGTGGAGCAGACCGATGCGCCGCGGACCATCGTGCTCGACTTCTCTTCGCCGAACGTCGCGAAGCCGATGCACGTGGGCCACATCCGCTCGACCGTCATCGGCGACGCGCTCGCCCGTGTGCTGCGGTTCCTCGGCGACCGGGTGATCACCGACAACCACATCGGCGACTGGGGCGCCCAGTTCGGCATGATCATCTACGGGTACAAGCACTTCGTCGACGAGGCGGCGCTCGCCAAGGCGATCGTTCCCGAGCTGACCCGGTTGTACAAACTGGTCAACCAGCTGATCGAGCACCACGACGCGCAGCGTCGCGGCATCCCCGACCTGCGGGCCAAGATCGCCGAACGCGAGGCCGGGCTCGCCGAGCTGGAAGCCGTCGAGCCGACCGGCGACAAGAAGGCCGACAAGCAGGCTGCCAAGAAGCTGAAGGCCGCTCAGGCGCAGCTCGCGGGGCTGCGGGGCGAGCTGGCCTCACTGGAAGAAAAAGTGGCCGCCGTGGAAGGCGACCCGAAGCTCGCCAAGCTGGCCGCCGACCACCCGAACATCGGCAAGGACGCCATCGGCGAGACCGCCAAGCTCCACGCCGGAGACGCCGAGAACCGCGACCTGTGGGACCGGTTCCTGCCCGCGTGCCTGGACGAGATCAACGCCACGTACGACCGGCTCGGCGTCACATTCGACCACACGCTCGGCGAGAGCTTCTACCAGCCGCTGCTGGCGAAGGTGGTCGACGACCTGGCCGCCAAGGGCCTGGCGACCGAGAGCGACGGCGCGATGTGCGTGTTCACCGAGGGCCACGAGGCGCCGTTCATCGTCCGTAAGCAGGACGGCGCGTTCCTCTATGCCACGACCGACCTGGCGACCATCCAGTACCGGATGAACGAGTGGGCGCCCGACGCGCTGCTGTACGTGGTGGACCACCGGCAGAGCCAGCACTTCGACCAGCTGTTCGCCACCGCCCGCAAGTGGGGCTACGAAGACTTGGAGCTGCAGCACGTCGCGTTCGGCACCGTGATGGATGAGAAATCCCGGCCGTTCAAGACCCGCACCGGCGCATCGGTTGGACTGATGAGCCTGCTGGACGAAGCGGTTGACCGCGCCCGGACGATCGCCGACAAGAGCGAGGTGCTCACGTCCGAAGGCGAGCGGCAGGAGGTGGCCGAGCGGATCGGCATCGGCGCCATCAAGTACGCCGACCTGGCGCACAACCGGACCAGCGACTACGTGTTCAGCTACGACAAGATGCTCGCGATGAACGGCAACACCGCCGCGTACATGCAGTACTCGTGCGCCCGGGTGCGCGGGATTTTTTCCCGCGGCGGGGTCGACATCCAGGCGCTCCGCGGCGCCGGCGCCAAGATCCAGTTTTCCGCTCCGGCCGAGCGGGCGCTGGGCGTTGCGCTGCTGCGATTCTCCGAGGCGCTCGAACGCGTGGCGGCCGACTATCGCCCCAACCACCTGACCGCCTACCTGTTCGACCTGGCGAGCTGCTACTCCGAATTCTTCGTCAACTGCCCGGTGCTGAAGGCCGAGTCCGACGAGCTGCGCGACAGCCGACTGCTGCTGTGCGACCTGGTGGGGCGGACGATCGAGCTTGGCCTGGGGCTGCTTGGCATTCGTACCGTGGAGCGGATGTAAGCGGTCTGAACAGCCGACGGATTACATCCGTCGGATGCCCACCGGCTTGGCTTACGCCCAGCATCTCCGATGGATGTAATCCATCGGCTGCTTTGGTAGCCGCCGCTACGCCGCCCCACTCACGCGTTCGAACTTCGCGAACACCATCCGGCCGGCGCTGGTCTGCAGCACGCTGGTCACGACCGAGCTGACCTGCTCGTTGATGTGGTCGCGGCCGCCGTCGATCACGACCATCGTGCCGTCGTCCAGGTACCCGACGCCCTGGCTCGACTCCTCGCCTGGCTTGATAATCCGCACGTCCACCTTCTCGCCCGGCAGGAACACCGGCTTGAGGGCGTTGGCGACGTCGTTCAGGTTCACCACGCCGACGTTCTGGAGCTTGGCCACCTTGTTCAGGTTGTAGTCGTTGGTGACCACCTTGCCCTCGAGGTGCTTGGCCAGGATCACCAGCTTCTGGTCGACCGGCTGGTCGCCGAACTCGGGCAGCTCGCGGTCGAAGATCACCAGCTCCACGTGCTGGTCGCTCCGCAGGCGGTTGAGGATGTCCAGCCCGCGGCGGCCCTTGCTGCGGCGGAGCTTGTCGCTCGAGTCGGCGATCGCCTGCAGCTCGGCGATGACGAACTGCGGCATCACCAGCTGGTTGTCGATGACGCGGGTCTCGACCAGGTCGGCGATGCGGCCGTCGATCACCACGCTGGTGTCCAGCACCAGCGGCTTGACCCCCTTGAGCTGCTTGGCGAACTCGACGTAGGGGATGATGAAGCGGAAGTCGTTGCGGGTCTGCATCAGCACGCTGGTGCACGCGTAGCAGAGCACCATGCCGAGGATCAGCGAGATCCAGGTCGAAGCCTCCGACGCGCCCGACGGCAGCACCGGGCTGATCGCCAGCTTCGAGACGTACGTCAGGAACAGCCCGATGATCAACCCGAAGTAGACCGACGTGATCACGTCCAGCCGCTTGCGGCGGGACACGACGTCGATCGCGATGGTCGCGACCGCCAGCAGCATGATCCCGGCGAACGCCAGCGCCGGCAGCGTGGTCGGCCAGCCCTCGTCCTCCCCCGGCAGCGTGCCCGACCGCACGAGCTGAGCGCCCAGACCCGCGGCCACCATCAGGAACACCAGGCGGAGTATCAGCAGGGCCATGCGGTGTTCCGGGGACAGCGAAATGGGTAAGGCGGCCGCGCGGGCCGCTCAACGGAGGACCTCTAGACGCTCAATTGTACCCCGCCGCGGTCCGGGACGCCTACCTTAAATGCCGCTCCGGCGGCCGCCGCTACAGCGACCGGAACGCCTCTAAAGCGTAACGATCGGTAATGCCGGAAAGATAGTCAGCCGCCGCGCGGGGCTCGTCGCCCGGGTTCGACTGGCGGTAGTGCTCCGGGATCCGCCCCGGGTCGGCCACGCAGCGGTCGAACAGCTCGCCGAGCGCCGCGGTCGCCTCCATGCGGTGCGAGAGCACCAGCGGGTGCCGGTACACGCGGTCGAACAGGAACCGTTCCAGCTCCCGCTTCTTGCCGGCCACCCCGCGCGACACGGTCGCCACGATGGGCGCCGACCGGGCCGCGTCGGCGCTCGGCAGGTCGAGCTCCTCCAGGCGCTGCTGCGCGACGCCCAGCAGGTCGCTCACCTGCCAGTCCAGCAGCTCGTGGATGGTCGCGCGGCGCAGCTCCAGCGGCGTGAGGCTGGCGTACCGGTCCTCCACCCGCCGGGCCGCCTCGTCCCACAGCGCCAGCTCGCGCAGCTCGCCCAGCTCCAGCAGGCCGAGCTCCAGCGCGTCGTCGGCGTCGTGCGCGTCGTAGGCGATGCTGTCTGCGGCGTCGACAATCTGCGCCTCGATGGTCGGGCTCCGCAGGCTGCCGTCGGGCGTCTTGTCGGCGCGGCGGCGCTGGCCCTCCAGCACCTCGAGCGTCAAATTCAGCCCGGGGAACTCCACGTACCGCACCTCGAGCAGCTCGAACAGCCGCAGCGCCTGCGCGTTGTGGTTGAAGCCGCCGTGCCCGCCTTCCGCGCCGCCGAGCCGCTCGTCCAGCAGGTCCTCGCCGGCGTGGCCGAACGGCGGGTGGCCGATGTCGTGCGCCAGGGCGAGCGCCTCGACCAGGTCCTCGTTGACGCGAAGCGCCCGGGCCATGGTCCGCGCGAGCGACGCCACCTCCATCGTGTGCGTCAGGCGCGAGCGGTGGTAGTCGCCCATCTCGCCGGTGAACACCTGCGTCTTGTGGCTCAGCCGGCGGAACGCCGAGCTGTGCACAATCCGGTCGCGGTCGCGCTGGTAGGGAGAGCGGTAGCGGTGCGGCGGCTCCGGGTGTACGCGTCCGGCCGAATCCTCCGGGTGCATCGCGTAGGGCGCCAGCGGGTCGGACTCGAGGATCATGGGTGGGGGCGTGCTAGCAGCGCGGCTGGGGGGAGGGTTGCGACGGGCGCGCGACCCCGGCCGGCGTGCGGCCGCGGGCGCAGCACCCACCCTTTACCATAGGGCGCCCCAGCGTCACAGGCTAATCAATCCCCCGCCGGCCGCTGCTTCTCGATCAGCAGCCGCAGGGCGTCACCCACGGTGCGGATCTGCTCGACCTCCTCGGTGGACAGCCGCGTGTCGGCCCCCTGCTGCTCGAGCTCGTCCTCCAGCTCCATCACCAGCTCCACGCGGGCGAGCGAGTCGTCGGCCACGTCGCTGATCAGGGTGTCCGGCGCGACCTCTTCCGGTCCGACGCCGAACGCCTCGGACAGGCGGTGGCACAGCCGCTCGGCCTGCTGCGATCCCTCCCGCAGCAGGCAGCCGCAGGCGGGGCAGGGGGCGTCGGGGCCGGCGGCCGCGAGTTTGATCTGGTGCTCCGCTCCACACACCGCGCAGCCAATCGGCGTCGCACCCTTGGTGCGGCCGGCTGGCACGGCGAGGTCCCGGTCGAACGCGGCCGTGGCCGCCCCGACGGATCGATCCGTTTCGTTCATCGTAGCGCCAACTCCATAGCTTGGGGACAACGCGGTCTTGGCAGGTCCTTCTTAAACGCTGACCGGCCGCTGTTGTTACAACCGCCGCCAGAGCCGCGCTTGTTGCGGGTGCCTGGGAGTTTTGTCCCTTTGTCCGACATCGATTTTTAGGGACTAAAGTCGGCCCGTTTTGTCCCCCCTCAATCCACGCCCGCTCTGCAATAGCAGGGTGAAACTCGCACGGCGGTGGACAAAAGTCGGCGACTTTTGTCCACCGCTGCGCGCCATAGGGACAAAACTAGCACCCGCGACCCCCTCCCGAACAAGCACCAGCCCCCCGCCAACAGGGCTAGAAAGACACTGACGAGCTCTATTATTTGACCGCGCTGGGTGGCCGGTTTCGACAGGATTCCGGCGAGAAACCGGAGCGAAAAACGCCCGCGTACTAAGGCCTGACGGCTAGGCGATCTGGACCACCACACCAATCGGGCGGGCGCCTCGCTCGATTGGTCGCGACCCAACCAACAACCGCCGCCCTTCGCGCAACCTGCGCTGGGAACGATCAGCGCGCGGGCCACTGCTCCCGCGGGTTCGCAACGGTCCGGTCGCTTCGCTACTCCCGCCTACCGACCACCGTCGGGCGTGGATCGCAGCCGCTTCAAGAGCGCGCGCATCTGTTCGACGCGGTCGGGGTGGTCGGCGGCCACGTTGTGCTGCTCGCCGGGGTCCGTTTGCAGATCGAAGAGCGCGCCGGGCGGGTCGAACTTGTGGCTCCGCCAGGGGCCGAGTCGCTCGCGCGACTGGCCCGGCGGGACGAACTTCCACCGGCCCTGACGCAGCGACAGCCCACCTGCCTGCTCCACCAGGTGGGGCCTGCCGACCGCTTCATCGCCGAGCAGCGCGGGCAGCTGGTCGCGGCTGTCCGGCAACGCCCCCGGCGGAACTTCTCCGCCCGCCAGTGAGACCAGCGAAGCGGCCCAGTCGACCTGCCCGACCAGGGCCCCGCTCTCGGAGCCGGGCGGGACGCGGCCGGGCCACCGCACGACGGTCGGCACGCGCGTGCCCCCCTCGAACTTCGAGTACTTGCCGCCCCGCAGGCCGCCCGACGGCCGGTGGTCGCCCAGCAGCTCGTTCGCCTGGTCGACGTAGCCGTCGTCCAGCACGGCGCCGTTGTCCGACGAAACAATCAGCAGCGTGCTGTCCGCCAGGCCGGCCCGCTCCAACGCCTCGACGACCTGGCCGACGCACCAGTCGAGCTGCGCGATGGCGTCGCCCCGTGGGCCGCGGCCGGTGGAGCCGGCGAACCGCGAGTGGGGCACGCGGGGCACGTGGATGTCGTGCGTGGAGAAGAACAGGAAGAACGGCGCCTCACGCTGCCGCTCAATGAAACCGACCGCCTTGGCGGAGAGCACGTCGGCCATGTCCTCGTCGATCCACCGCGCGGACTCGCCGCCGGTCATGAAACCGATCCGCGAGATTCCATTGACGATGGCGTCGGCGTGGCCGTGTGAGGGCTTCATCTTCAATCGCTCGGGGTGGCTCACGCCGGTGGGCTCATCGCCTACTGGCCGGCCGTACCGCACGGTGATCGGGTCCGCCGGGTCGAGGTCCACCACCCGATTCTCCTCAACGTACACGCACGGCACGCGGTCGCCGGTGGCCGGCACCAGGAAGTGGTAGTCGAAGCCGACCGCCTCCGGGCCGGGCGCGACGCGGCCGTTCCAGTCGATCGGACCATCGCCCAGCCCGAGGTGCCACTTGCCGACCACGGCGGTGTCGTAGCCCGCGTCGCGGAGCAGCGACGGCAGCGTCGCCGAGCCGGGGCGGATAATCAGGTTCGCATCGCCCGGCTGGATCCCGGTCCCCTTCTGGCGGAACGCGTACGAACCGGTGAGCAGCGTGTACCGCGACGGGGTGCAGGTCGCCGCCGAGCAGTGGGCGTCCAGGTGCCGCAGCCCCTGCGTGGCCAGCCGATCGATGTTGGGCGTAGCGACCCGACCGCCGTAGCACGAGACATCGCCGTAGCCCAGGTCGTCGGCGTAGATCAGCACGATGTTGGGCGGCGGATCGTCCGCGGCGAGAACCATCGCGGGGCACGCCAACAGCAACAGGGCGAACGAGAAGCGTCGAGTCATGGCTGCCTGCACCTGCGTAAGATGAGTTCGGGACCCGCCCTATCCTACGCGGCGAACGGATGGCGCCGCAAACTGCTCATTCCATCCCACGCTTAGTCTGAAGCGATTCCTAGCTATGAATTGTAGGACCAAGAATGAGTGCGATGAGTCCTGCCAAGAGTCCAAGGGAAAGCACCCCCGCTACCCACGGCGGTCGTCGACGTTGCGGCCCGAACGCGAGAACGCCAAAACCTACAAGGCTTGCCCCCGGGCCAAGGATGGTCGCGTCTACGGCGAGTACCGCTAGGGTCGCCGCTTTCGTGAACCCCAGCCTTCCTGAAGTCTGAAATGCAATAAGGAGAAACGCGGCTATCAACAGGTAGGCAACGCCCACGACGCCAACCGAAGACCACAGGAGCACGTCGGAAACGCTCCGATGAGTACGGTCGGACGCCTTCCTAGGTGGCGCCCAATCGTTGCTCCGTGGTGACTCCTACGGGTTCTGGTCCATTGCGGCGCGCCTTCCCCCTAAGCGTAGTCAATCGCAACCACACAGCACCCGCCACAGCTCATCGAGCGCCTGCGGGATCACCCGCGCGCCGGCGGTGGTGCTCATGAAGTTGTGGTCGCCCGGCCAGCGGGGCACCAGGTGCCAGTGCAGGTGCCCGGGCACGCCGGCGCCGGCGATCTGGCCGAGGTTCAGGCCGATGTTGAATCCCTGCGCGGCGAGCCGCTCGGTGAGCTGCTGCTTGGTTTGAGCCAGCGTGTGCATCAGCTCCAGGTGCTCGTCGTCGGTCAGCTCGCCCAGGTCGGCCACGTGCCGCAGCGGCGCCAGCAGCAGGTGGCCGTTGCTGTAGGGGTAGCGGTTCAGCACGCCCTGCGCGTGCGCGCCGCGGAAGAACACCAGCAGCCGCTCGTTGGCCGTGGGCTGGTCGTCGTACTCGGCCGCCGCGCGGCACAGGAAGCAGTCGTGCTTGGCGCCGTCCCGCCATGACGAGGGCGCCGGCGGCGCCGGCTCTTTCTGCTGGCCCTTGATGTAGCTCAACCGCCAGGGCGCCCACAGGCGTTGCTCGTCCATTCGCAAGTAAGACCGTTCTAAGTGGGAACCACTAAGTCACGAAGGCACGAAGGAATCCGATTGTCGGCTGACTCTCCTGCGTTCGCAGGCAGCACAGGGGGACGGTAGTCCTGACAATCACCTTCCTTGATACGAACCGACGAGCATCCCACTCGCAGCTCCGTCGCCGTTCACCTAGTGTCTTCGCGCCTTCGTGGTTAACAACACGCCGCCTACTTCGCTTTCACGCCCTTGAGCATCGTCAGGAACGCGTCCTTGTGCTTGGCGACCACCTTGTCGGGTCCGACCAGCTTGAAGAAGTAGTTGCCGGAGTCTTTGGTCTCGACGATGGCGGCCAGCACGCGGTAGTCCTTCTTCTCGACCTTCGGGCCGAACGGGCCGCGGGGGCTGTCGAGGTAGTCGCCCGCCAGGTCGACCCAGTGGGCCTTCATGCCGTTGACCTCCAGGTCGTGCAGCTCGCCCGGCTTGCCTTCTTCGGGCTGCGCGAGCTTCTTGAACTGGCCGATCCAGCGGTTGACGTTCTGCTCGATCGAGCCGCCGGAGGCCATCACGGTGAAGCGGGCGGGCGCGTCGACCTCCTTGATCGCGACCGCGAACTCCTGCTCGATGATCCGGTTGCGGGGCTTCACCTGCTTCCAGTCGGCGGGGGCGGGCATGACGAGGTCGCCATCGGCGAGCGGCACCATGACGGGCGGCTTCGGCTTGGCCGCTGCGGCGTCCTTTGGCTTGGGGGCGGCCGTGTCGGTCTGGGCGTGCGAGAGGCCGGGGAGGATCAGCAGGGCGGCGAGCAGCAGGTGCTTGAGCATCATTGCGATCGGCGGTTTGAGGGGGAGAGCAGGGCAGGGGGTCAGTGACTCATCGTACCAGAACCGCGGCCGGGGCTACTGGGACATCTCGCCGTCCATCGCGTCGTCCATGATCGGGTCGCCGGGCATCGCCCCGTCGTCTTCAAGCTCGTCGGCGTCGACGTCATCGGCTTCGGCGTGGGAGGGCTGCTCGGGGGGCGGCGCGACGTCCTCGGCCGGCGTGGCCGGGGTGGCGGCCGGCAGCGGGTCGTCCGGCTGGGTTGGGCGGTTCAGCACGATCGCCATCGCGACTCCCATGCCGATCACCAGCACCAGCAGGAGCACCGCGACATAGACTTGGCGTTTCGCCGCGCGGCGGCGCTTCTCGACGTAGCGGCTGGCGACCGACTCCGGCTTGGCCTCCTCCGCCGGAGGCTGCTTCTGCAGCGAAGGGAAGTCGCCCGGCGCGGAGGTGGGCAGCTCCGCGCGTGCAGCGCCGACGGTCCGCCACTCGGGCCACCCGGTCCGCCAGATGTGGGCCTCGTCGATCAACAGCCCCGCTGTTTGCCAGCCGACCACCTCGGCCGCGGTGGCCGGGCCGAGCTGCTCGCCGGTCGCGGTCTGCAGGTGCCACTGCGCCTGGGGCGCGGGCGTGGGGGGCGGTGGCGGGGCGTCAGCGGTTGGCGGGGGCGTGGGAGCCGGTGCGGGCGGCGGGGAGGGCTGCTCCGGGGCCGCCGCCTCGGCGGGGGCGGAGTTCGCCGGTGGCGAGGCGGGCCGCACGGGGCGCGCCTTCGGGATCGCCTTAGGTCGCGCCTTCGGGACCTCCGGCTGGGGCGCCAGGATGCTCTCGCCGCGGACAGAGGACTCCGGGTCGAACGCCGGCTGGCCGGGCTGCGTGCCCGCTTGCGGGCGGGCCTCGCCCTGCTGCTCCGCAGCAGCGGCGTTGTCTGGCGTGCTAGCGGCCTGGGGGGCGGGCGTTGGAATCTGCACCCGCGCATTGCACTCTGGGCAGAAGCCGTGCTGGCCAGCCAGTTGCGTCTTTACGTGCAGCTTGTGCCCGTTAGGGCACTGAAACCGGATTCCCATAGCGGCGGGTTGAGGTTGCAGATTGAGCGGAACTCCTTTGCCAGTATAGCCATGCAGCCGGCGACGCGTCGCCGGCGGGCGCCCGAATCCCCATTGCCCGCCCGGCTGGCGCGGTGATACCGTTTAGTCCTCCTGGGAAAACAAGGATTCCTGCCGGGGCCGGTTTCGATTGCTGGTGTCAGGCGGGGCTAATCCGTAGACTGGGAGTTGCGGACCATCGCACGGGCAACCAGCGGCTGGCCCTCTTTGATACGCCTTTCACACTGACGCACTACTCGCGCCCGGCCTGCCGTTTCTTCCCCCAAGACCCAACGCACTATGGATCAAGACACCGAGCAAGAGGGGCCGCTTGAGATCGCAATCGTCGGCGACCTGACCGACAACGAGAGCGAGCTGACCGAGAAGCTGCTGGGAGTTGAGCCCGGCGGCGAGTGCCTGATCTACTTCGACTCGCCCGGCGGCAGCCCCTACTGCGCGATGAGCCTAATGACGCTGATCCGCATCCGGCGGATCCGCGCGACGGGCGTCGTGACCGGCGAGTGCTCTTCGGCGGCGCTGTGGCCGTTCGCCGCGTGCGAGCGCCGGATCGTCACGCCGTACAGCGTGCTGCTGTTCCACCCCATGCGGTGGCAGAGCGAAGAAAACGTCGGCCTCGCCGAGGCCGCCGAGTGGGCCCGCCACTTCGGCCAGCTCGAGCGTGAGATGGACGACCTGCTGGGCGACCTGTTCGGCGTGTCGCGCGAGATCATGGCCGAGTGGATCAGCCCCGGCCGCTACGTGTCGGGCGGCGAGGTCGCGGAGGCGGGCATGGCCGAGCTGGTCCGCTTCAACGAGCTGCACAAGATCAACGAGGTCTTCGACCGCAGCGAGGACGCCGCGAAGCGCCCCGCGGGCCGGCTGAAGGCCCACATGCCGGCGGAGGGCCGCCGCGCGAACTGAGGCACGCGTCCCCGGAGGTCAGGATGACCCGCTTTGTCGCATCGCGGCGTGGACGCCCGCCGCTCTCGGCCGCCTGGCTCTGCCCGCTGGCGGCAGCCTGCTGCCTGGCCCTCGGCTGTGGCCGCTCGGGCGAGGACCTCGAGTCGAAGGTGCTCCGCGCCGCCAACCTTGAGGGCGCCCGCCGGTCGAGCCTGCCGGAGCTGGTCGACCTGGTGACCCAGATCGAGAACAGCCACGAAGCGCCCGCCGATCTGTCCGCCGACCCGGTCCCAGACGACGTCAACGCCGCCGCGGTGCTGGCGTCGGAACTCACCGACGCGGTCCGCCTGCGGATGCTGCCTCAGCTTGAGGTGCTGCTCACGTTCGAACGCGGCCGGCCTTCTGACGAGCAGCTCGCCACCGCGGCCGACCTGCTGCGGGACGAGGCGCCGCTGGTCGACCTGGTTCGCCAGGCCTCCGCGAAACCCAGGTGCGCCTCGGGCGTGCGGTTCGAGCGAGGGTTCTTCGACCGGTACCGCCTGCTGGACGACGCCACCCTCGCGGCCCGCCTGCACCTGGTGGCCGCCCACGTCGCGCTGGCCGACGGCGACCGCACCGCCATGCTGGACGAGCTGGGCCTGGCCGCGAAGTGGATCAACTGGCTCGCGCAGGAGCGTCGGCTCGAGCCGCGGCTGCTCGCCGCGCAGCTGCGGAGGCAGTGGTTCGCCGCGGTCGCGGTTGCGCTCGCCAAACCGGCGCCGAACCGCGACTACGTGGCGGTCTTCGACCAGCTCCGCGGGCAGCTACGCACGTGGCCGTCCGACCGCGACGCGCTGGTCGGCGACCGCGCTATCACGCTGCACGCGTACGAGGCGATCCGCCTGGGTCTGCTGGACCGCGTGATCACGATCGACGAGAAGAAGAAGCTGAGCAAAGACGGGAGGCTCGACGAGCTCCGGGCGATGGACCAGTCGGCCATCGACCAGGACGAGCTGACCTACCTGAAGACCATGACCGCGCTCGTCGACCTGGCCGACGACCCGTACCACCGGCGGGTAGAGGAGATGTCGGCCGTGCTCGCGCAGGCGGCGCCGGACTCACCGGCCGCCGCCCGGGCGCCGCTCGCTACGGGTCTGTTCCTGGTCGGCGTCGGCGACGCCATCGAGGCGCTTGCGCGGGACCGCGCGATTACCGAGGGGTGGCTGCTCACGCTGGCGAGCGCAGCGGACTTCGACCTGCCGCCGTACCGCATCAGCCCGCTCACCGGTCGGCCCTACGAAGCCGCGCGCGACGCGCAGGGCGTCGTGATGCAGCTCAACGACCTGTCGGCGCCCAACCCACGAGTCGCCGCGCCGCTCGACGGGGGCCGCTAGGTCGACAACGCGACCGGCTCGGCGCGCAGCCGGCAAGCGAGCGCCAGCGCGGCGTCGGCGGTCAGCTCGCTCGGCGTGATTGCGAGCGATATCCGCGAGCGGCGGATCACGCCCTTCTCCATGAACAGGTCGAACAGCCGCCACCGCGTGCCGACCGCGCCCTCGGCGTCGGTCCCGGGGGAGGGCGGCAAGGGGTTCATGTCGCCCGGGTAGGGGGTCTCAATCAGGGACCAACCGCCGTCGGCCGCGGCGGCAAGCCGGCCGACTATCCCGCCGTCGGATAACTCGGTTAGCCCGGGCGCGTTGAGCGTTGAGCCCACTTCGAACACGGGGTGCGTGTCGAGCTTGTGCGTGCGAACCGACAGCGTCAGGCTGACAACCAACGCGTCGGACGACGATTCGCACCGCCAGTACGCGTCGGTGTGGAAGGGAAAGCCTTCGCCGGGTCCGTACAACAGCACCAGGTCGGCGCCGCGGGTGTAGGCCTCGCTCAGCTTGGGCGCCACATGCCCGACCGGCGCCCAGGACCAGAGGGGATCGGCGACGGATGCCGCGCCGTTGAACGCGAGCCTACCACCGGCGACAGGGTCTGAGGGCGCGAGAGAGAGTGAGAGTTCGCTGCCGGTGAAGACGGCTTCGTCCTGGCCAAGCTGCCACACGTTGGTGATGCTCCTCCGCGGTACGCAGCGGCCACGCGGGGCGAGCCTTCGACGAGCGCGCGGTTGTTGGATGCGCAATAAAAAACCCCGCCGAACACCCGAGGGTGTTGCGACGGGGCCGGAACAGAGAAGAGGCCGAGTGCTAACGCAATCTTATAATAGGTATTAGGCAATCGCCTTCCGCAAATCTGCGGGGGTCCATCCGTGCGGATCGACCTCTCTCTTCACCTCTGAAATGATACCAGATCGGGGAGCCGTGTCCAGACTTTTGTCACTTCAAACCCTTGACCAAATGTGCCAGACTGGATCAAAAGCGGCCTTAACTCACGCCTGGGCAGGGTTTACGGAAAGGGCCGCTTCTGCCCACACCGGCGCTTCCCCGCCGCAGGCGCCGCGTTACTCAAAACCGTAAGACAGCACGGTTTACGAGTCATCACCCGCCGCCTGCTACCCACCCTTCGCCCCGACTGTTGGGGCTTATTCCCTCAGGTGCATTGTGGACGCAAACTTTCTACACAGGCTGGCTGAAGTCGCGAAACAGGCGGGCCGCGCGGGTGGGCAAAGGTTGATTGAACTGCGGGACTCGTTCGAGGTTTCCGAGAAGGGCCGGCACGACTTCGTCACCAATGCTGACATTGCGTCTCAACAAGCAGTGTTCGAGTGCATCCAGTCGGCTTTCCCGGATCACCTCTTGATGGGCGAGGAGGGCGACAACCACCGCCCACCCGTCGACGACGACGCCGTTGTCTGGGTGGTCGATCCGCTCGACGGCACCACGAACTACCTGCACCAGTTCCCCTGCTTTGCGGTTTCCATCGCCGCTGTGCAGGCGTCGCGACCGGTGGCGGCTTGCATCTACGACCCGCTACGCGAGCACCACTACTGGGCGGCCGCGGGGCAGGGCGCGTGGCTCGACGAAGAGCCGCTGCGAGTCAGTAGCACTGGACAGTTGGGCGACGCATTGCTGTCGATGAGCCTGCCGCCTCAGGTGCAGCCCGACTCGCCCGACCTGCTCGACTTCCTAACCCTGGTCCCGCAGTGCCGGGCGATCCGCCGCACCGGCTCGGCTGCGATGAACCTGGCCTGGCTGGCGGCCGGCAAGATCGACGGCTACTGGGCCCGGCAGATCCGGCCCTGGGACGTGGCGGCCGGCGTTCTGCTGATCCAAGAGGCCGGTGGCGTCGTATCAAGCCCGTTGGGCGAGCCGTTCGACCTGTGGCAGGCCAACCTGACCGCCGCCTGCAGCCCGGCTGTCCACCAGCAGATGGTGTCGCGGCTCACGCGGTAGCGGTTGCGCAGGACGCAACAATGGTCCGGCCGTTCGGCCTGCGGACGCCCTGAACAACGGAAACCGCGGCGGCGTTCTGTTTTGAGGGCTTGCGGCTCCTCGGTAGGATAGGAGGTTGAGGAGCCCTGTCCGACCGACCACCGTCCGACCCGTTCACGCGTGTGGCCGCCGTTCACGCGTGTGGCCGGAGTTCCGCGAATCGGCGCCCTAGGCCCTCGTCTCTTCTTCCATCCTCCATCCGCTCCGCATGCCCAGTGACGCCACGAGCCCGCCGCGCACCATCCGCCGATCGTGGCGGCTGGTCGGCTGCGCGCTGGCGTTGCTGGCTACGCTAGGCGGACAAGCGGCGCCTGCTCAATCAGTTGCCGAGCCAGCCGCCCCGACCGCCGCAACGCCGCCGCCGGTCGCCCCGCCGCCAACGCCGAAAGATGGCGCTAGCGCGCCGCCCAAGGTGCCCGCGCCCGCCGGCCCCGACACCACCATCTGGATCGACGACGCGGGCGTGCCCCGCCCGGTGGTGGGCGTGACCTACGACGAGTTCGCCAAGGCGTGGCGGGCCTACCAGGGGAGCGACCCCGCGGCCGCGAGCCCGCGGTTCACACTTAACGAAGTCGACGTCCGCGGGCGGCAGGAGAACGGGCACGCGGCATTCGACGTTACCATTGAACTGGAGCTGCTGTCCGACCAACCGGTCGAAGCGCCCATCGGGTTCGGCGGCGCGGTCCTCGACAAGAAGCCCACGGGCCTGCAGCCGACCGACGCGTTCGGCTACTCCGACCAGGCCGAGGCTTACGCCGTGACACTCTCCGGCAAGGGGCCGCGCACTATCGGGCTCTCCCTGCTGACGCCGA
The DNA here is from genome assembly GCF_007859765.1 of Posidoniimonas corsicana. Taxonomy (NCBI): domain Bacteria; kingdom Pseudomonadati; phylum Planctomycetota; class Planctomycetia; order Pirellulales; family Lacipirellulaceae; genus Posidoniimonas; species Posidoniimonas corsicana. The sequence goes on along the minus strand of NZ_SIHJ01000001.1, from coordinate 2,117,149 downwards.
TCCGGACGTCGGGCCAAGCGAACGAACTCTCGCTCTCGCTGCCGCGCGCCATCCTCTCCAAGCTGCAGCTGCAACTCTCAGGCAGGGCGACCGACGTGGCGCCCATCGAGGGCGCGCTGCTGGAGGTCGACCAAGCGGAGGAGGGCGCCCGCCTGTCGGTCACCGGGGGCGTGGGCCCGCTGCGGCTGCGGTGGCGCAGCCCGGACCAGACGCGGGTCGCGGCGCAAACGGTGCTCGACGCCGAAGGCGAGATCACCAGCACGATCGACAGCGGAGGCGTGAAGTCGACCGCGGTGCTGCGGGTGCGGAGCTTCGGCGGCGAGTTCGATCGGTTCCAGGTCCGCCTGCCCGCCGGCGCAAAGCGGATCCCGGTTGAGTCGGCCGCCGACAACGGCGTGCGTGTCGAGCCGAGCGCTGACGGGCGAACCTGCACGGTGCTCCTCTCCGAGCGGACGGTCGGCCCCGTGACGGTGGAGATCGCCACCGAGCGGGCCATCGGCAGCGCCGTGGGGAGCGAGCCGCCGAATCAGTCGCGTGTCGATTTGGCGGGTTTCGAGGTGCTGGGCGCGGTCCGCCAGGAAGGCTACCACGCCGTCATCGTTGACGAGGACACGCGTCTGAGATGGTTCGACCTGCGGGGCGCCCGTCGGGTCGCGGTCGAGGATCTGCCCGCCTCGCTCGCGACGCCACAGCCGAACTACGCGGTCCGCTGCTTCCGCCCCCAGGGCAGCATCCCGGTGGAGGTGCGACAACGCGAGACACGCATCCAGGCGGCGCCCAGCTACCACCTCGAGATCCTGCCCGACGTGGCGTTGCTGCACGTGTCGTCCCGCTACCAGATCATCGGCGCGCCGATCCTCGACTTCGGCTTCGACCTGAACGGCTGGACCCTCTCGTCCGACCCGATCGAACCGGCCGAGCTGGTCGACGCCACTTCGCTCGGGCAGGACGACGACGGCACCTTCGACTTCGCGTTGCTGCGTCCGCGGCTGGGGAACGTCACGGTCGGCTTCCACGCCCGCAGCTACGCGCTGACGCCCGACGGCGATCCCTTCGAGGTCGTGCTGCCGCAGCCCCGCCAGCCGGCGTCCTACGCGCTCGACCGCCGCGACCTGCTGATCACCGTCGACCCCAGCCTGTGGCTGACCATCGACCCTCGCACGTTCGAGATGCTCGAGCCGGCGCCTTCGTCCGCCGCCGACGGCGAGCCGACGGCGCAGCAGACGTTCCGCTTCCGCGACGACGCCTACGCCCAGCTCCCCGGCCGCGCTGTGCGGCTGTACGGCGTGCTCACCCGCCGCGCCGGCGAGCTGCACGCCAACGCCGCGGGGGCCCGCGTGACCATCGCCGAGGACCAGACCTCGGTCGAGCAGAGCTTCTACCTCGAGGTCCGCAAGCAGCCCCGCGAGCGGATCGAGTTCGACGCGCCGCCCGCGATAACCGATGGGACCGACCTGGCGTTCTACCTGCTGACCGACGCGCCGTCGGTCAACGACGCGCGGGTCACCACCGTCCGCGAGCAGCTTGAGTGGCGGCTGCAGGCGGGCGGCCGGCGTGTCGTGGTGGAGCTGCCGCGTCCCTGGAGCGGCGCTCTGAACCTTGTCGCGGGCTTCAGGCTGCCGTCGGGCGCCGACGAGCTGGCGGACGAGCAGGGGTCGCTGTCCGTACCGCTAATGGCGCCCACGGGGGTAGGTTCCTTCGAGCACGACGCCACCATCGAGTCGCCCGACGCCCTGACGCTCCGCGTCGACGACGAGGCCGACGCCTGGCAGACGCAGGAATCGAGCGAGGGTGTGCTGCGCGTGGTGGGGTCAAACAGCGCGGGCGCAATGCGGCTGACCCGCGTTCCGCCCCGCCGAGTGATTGAGACGCCGACCGTGGTCACCCGCGTGTGGCGGCAGAGCTGGCGACGCGGCGCGACGCTTCAGCAACGCTCCGCGTGGCGGGTGCTGGCCGGCAAACCAGAAGTCCTGCTAACGGCTCCGCCCAGCGTGACTCCGCAGTCGATCGTGGTGCAGGTTGATGGCCAGCCGGTGCGGCCGGAGCCGTTCGACACCCGCACGCTGCGGGTGCCGCTGCCGCAGGATGGGGCGGGCGAGCACACCGTTGAGGCCCGCCGGGTGGAGGCCCTGTCCGGCGAGTCCGGTGGTCAGATGACCCTCCGCCCGCTGCAGATTCAGGCCGACACCTCGCAGGCCATGTGCTACTGGCAGGTGGTGCTGCCGAGCGACCTCTGGATGCTCTCGGCGCCCGAGGGTCTCCGCCCGGCGTGGCGCGCGGGCTGGCGGCAGGGCCGGTTCCGCCGGCTCCCAGTCAAGGACTCCGCGCAGCTCGAGTCGTGGGTGGGCGCTACCCACCAAGACCTGCCGCTCGACGCCGGCGAGCGGGCGTACCTTTACTCCGCGCTAGCCCTCCCTGAAGGGACCTGGCGGGTGACAACTATCGATCAGAAGATCGCTGTGCTGGCGACATCGCTGCTGGCGATGGCCATCGGCCTGGTGATCGGCTACTCCCCGCCGCGGGTCCGCCACGTAGCAATCGGGCTCTTGTGCGTGCTGATACTGCTCTTTGGCTACTGGCGGCCGGCCGACCTCGCCATGGCGGCGCAGGCCGGGGCGATCGGCCTGGTGGCGTTGTTCGCCGGCTGGGTCGCGATGCTGACCCTGTCGCCCGGCAAGAAGACGCTGGTAACCCTCTCCGACGACTCGACGTCGATCCGCCACGCGTCGACGAACCAGGACGGCCACCTCAACGTTGGCGGGGGCACGGTCTCAACCAACGCGCCGACCGTGTCGCTTGAGGTGTCGAACCCGCTGCCCTGACCGCCTCTTGAAATGCGTCCGACCTCCTTACCCCTGATACTGCTGTTCGCGCTTAGCGCTGCGGGCACCGGCGCCGAACAGCCCGCCGAAGCGCCGTACCGCCGGGTCTTCGCCCCCGCCAATCAGCCCGAGGCGTGGCCCAAGACTGGTGAACCGTGGGTTCCGGTCGCGCAGTTGGAGGCGCTCCGGCTGCTGCGACTGGGCGAGCCGGACGCGATGGCCTCGCACCAGTTCTCGGCTTACAGCGTCCGCGCGCACCTCGGTCTGACCGGATCGGTGCTCTCGGGCGCCGGCGAGGCACGCGTCGACCTCAACGGCGCCGCGGAGGCGTTCCTCGCCTGGCCCGCCAGCGCGACCAGGGTCACCTCAATCGCGTGGTCGCCAAGCGGTGAGCCGGCGTTGCTCGGCGACTGGGGCCCGCCGCCAGCAGCGCCGCACGGCGTGCTGGTCGACCGCAGCGGCGACCTCCGGTTCGAGCTCGAAGGCCGGCCGGCAAGCGTCTCCGATACGCGGTCGGAGTACCAGATTGGGTTGCCGCCGGCGACAACCACTACCCTCGCACTCGACCTGCCGGTGGGGACGACCCCCAGCATGAGTCGCGCGATTGTGCGTGAGGAAGAGCCCGGCGGCGACGCATCAACGCCCGCGCCGCCGGGGGCAGGCCAGGCCCGCTGGCGGATCGAGGTTGCGCCCGGCGCATCGGGCCGGCTGGTGCTCTCGCGTCCGCGTCCCACGACCACCCGTGCGACTATCGACGTGGCGCAGGACCTGCGGCACGCAATCCGCGAGTCGGGGGTCGAGACCCAGTGCCGGTTCCGCCTCAGCTCGGCGCGGCCGCTGCCCGGCGCAGTGCGGGTCGCGTTGCCAATCGGCGCCAGGCTGATCCGCGCAACGCAGGACGGGCTGCCGGTGGAGTGGACCCTCAGTGAAGAGGAGGGCGGAACGACCGCGCGCGTCACGCTCACGCGGGCGCCGCAGGGTGATTGCCTGCTCGAGCTGTGGCTGCTCTCGCCCGAGGCGTCCGGACAGATCACACTCCCGTCCCCCGTGCTGCTCAACGCCCGCTGGACCGAGGGAGCCGTCTCGGTGGCCTTCGAGGAGCCGGTCTCGCTGATGGACATCGCTCAACTCTCTTACGCGACTCCGGCCGCCGCGCCGTCGTCGGCAGAGGAAAGCGCGGAGCTGTTCTTCCGCCTCTCCCGGCCCGAGGCGTCGGTTCAGCTGCAGGTCGGCCGCCGGGTCGCAACGCCCGCCGTGAACGTGACACGTTCCGTCCAACTCGGGATCGACCGGCAGCGAGACCTGCACCTAGCCAACTCGACCGTGACGATCCAGTTCGCCGGCGACCGTCAGCACGCGTTGCGGCGGCTGCGTGTCGCGCTCGGCGACAGCTGGGCGGTCCGTGCAGTCGAAGCCGAACCCGCCGAGGCACTCGAACGGTGGGATATCTACGAGAACCGTGGCCCCAAGAACATCGACATCCGCCTGGTGCCGGGCGCGTTCGCCGAGCAGCCGCCGGCGCTCACCCTGACGCTGGCGCGTCGCAGCTACCTCCGCGGCGACCGCACGCCGCTCACGGAGATGCTGGCGATCGACCCGAGTGGTGTCCGGGTCGTGAGCGACCAGATCGAGCTCTCGGCGGCAGAGCCGCTGCAGGTGCAGCTGCGTTCCGCGCCGCAACCGACGCCGCCGCCCGAGGACCAAGAGGACGCGCCGCTGCTGTTCAAGACCCAGCAGATCCCATTAGCGCAGCTGCTGGCGGGCGGCGAGTTGGAGCTGGTGAGCGAACCGGCCCGCCGCCTGAGCCGCTGCGACGTTCGGGTCTCGCACTCGGGCGATCTCTGGCTCTACCAGGCCGACCTGACAATCCCCGCCAACGGCGCCAGCAGCATCGCACTAGTGCGATTTGAGCCGCCGCTGCCCGAGTCGGCCGAGCTGCTCCTAGGCGAGCGGGCGCCGATGCCGCCACGCGACGACTCGCTGCCCAACCAGTCCGGCGCCATCGCGTTGAAGCTGGACGGGCAGCCGACCACCACCTTCCGGATCGCCTTCGCGTCGCAAGACCAGGCGCCGCTGGACATCCCGTTGCCGTCGCTGACGCGGGAACGCGACCAGCAGGGGCGGCTCACCCTGGTGGGCGCCGGGGCGGGCGTCGCTGGGCTGCGCAGCAATGGGCTGACCCCGCTGCCGCAGGACGCCGACACGGCCGCTCATGTCGATCAGAAGACGTTCGCCTACGACCCCGAGCGTGTCGGCGCCCAAGACCTCTCAGCGCTGCTCACTCGGCAGTCGCGTCGCCCGGTAGACCCGCCGCTGCGTCTCCTCCGCGTCGAGACCCGCGCGCTCGACTCCGGGCGGCTGGTTCACCTGCTGTCCTACCGGGTACGCCCTGCGGCCCAGCCATGCTCCCTGCTGCTGCCGAAGAACGCCAATCTGCTCAGCGCACGGGACACACTTGGACTCCCAATCGAGGAAGACCGCAACGCGGACCGCGACCGGCTCCTCTTCCCCGCGGCCGATTCGACTCGCACGATCGACATCGCGGTCGAGGACGCGAATCGGAAGTGGGCGCCCGGCGCGCCGCTGCCGCTCGACGGCGTTGTGGAAGACGCCACCGGGTTCTGGAATTGGCGGTTCCTGCTGCCCAGCTCTTACGAGTTGTCCGGCCCGTCGTTGGACGCCGGACCCGAGCCAACCAGCAACCGCAACCGCCTGCTCGGGCCGGTCGCGAGCGTGCTGCCGGCGGGCATCTTTGATCCGTTCGATCCGGCAACCTGGTGGCCAACCGCCCCAGCTGAAGAGGGCAACGCGTTCAGCGCTGCCGACTGCCCGCCCGGCTGGCGCTGCTACGACGTGGCGTGCATCGGATCATCGGCGCCCGCGCTGAAGGTTATCCACCATGACCAGCTTGTGGGCGGCGCCGCGACGCTCGGTGTGCTGATCGCTTGCCTATCCGCGTGGTGGTGGCCCTACGCGACCCGCACGCTGGTCACCGCCGCGCTGGCCGCGATGGTTCTAGCGTTGCTGCTGCCCGGCGCCCTAGCGGTGTGGGGCGCTGCGGTGTGGCTGGGGCTGGTCGCGGGCGCGATGCTCTGCCCGCTCGTGAAAGCGTCGACGGGATTGCTCCGGGCCATGCGAGACGCGGCTTCGTTTTCCCTGCCGGCAACGCCGACCTCCGCCGCCCTCGCCCTGCTCGCCTTCGCTCCAACCGTCGCGGCGCAGCCCGTGGCAGAACCGCCGCTCGAAACGGTGATCGTCCCCGTTGACGCCGACGGGAATCCGGAGGGCGACAAGTGGTACCTCCGAGGCGGCTTCCTCAACCAGCTCAACAAGCTCGCCGACGGGGGTCGCACGGCGGCGCCCGCGGCGTGGGTGTTGAAGCGTATTTCGATCCAGGGGGCGCTCAAGGGGCTGACGGCCGGCGAAGGCGTGAACGCTGATCCGTGGACGCTGTCGCTCGAGGTGTGGACCAGCCGCCGGGACACGCCGCTCCCGCTTGCGATCCGCCAGGCGGAAGCCAAGTGGGGAGAAAAGGCCAACATCGACGGCATCGCCACACCGCTCGAGTGGCGGGACAACGGCGACGGTTGCGCAGTCACTATCGCAGAGCCCGGCCCACACCGGGTCACGCTCTCGCTGACCCCGAGCGTGAGCGAGGAGGACGCGGGGGCGGTGCTGCGTCTGGCCCTGCCGCGTTGCAGCCTGTCAGAGTTGCGGCTGTCGGTTCCGGACGCGAGCGTCGACGTGCGAGCGCCGGAGCTGCCAACGCCGCTGCAGTCAATCGAGCCGGGGGGCGCGCTGCGGGCCGACCTCTCGGGGACTGACGAATTGCTCCTGCGTTGGGGAACGGGAAGCAAGAACGCCGCCGCCAAGCTGCTCGCGTGCGACCAACTGCAGTGGCTAAGCCTCCGGCCGGGCGGGGCGGTGCTCGAAGTGCGGTGCCTGCTGGAGGGAACGGCGCCGCTGCCGAAGCTTCTGCAGGCGACCCTCCCGATGGCTGACCCCGACCAAACCGCGCAGCGGCGAGTCGAGCTGTCGCCCCGGACGGAGTGGCAGCCCGGCCTGACCCAACTGGTTTACACCGGCACAGTCGAGCTGCCGCGAGGCGGCCTGGGCCGGTTCTCGGTCCCGTCCCTGCCACCGCCGGGAGTTGATCTGCGATCGCGGATGATGGCGGTTTCCTCCAGCCGCGAGTTAGTCGTGACGACCCCAGCGACCGAAGGAGTCGCCGCGTTCGACCCAGCGGAGTTCGCCGCGCGGTGGACCCTCGACGAGACCGAATCGCCACCCGATCGAGCGGTGGCGGCGACCGACCCACTGGCTCTTTGGCAGGTCCAGTCGGACATGCGGCCGGTCGAGCCGGGCCCGCTCGATCAGCGGCTAAGGCTCGTCCTTGGGCAGGCCGCGTCGACCGCGCGGCTGACGGTTGGCGCCAACCCCGCCGGATGGCCCCTCGGCAAGCTCGAGGTCAGTGTGCCGACTTCGTTCGAGCTGATCGACTGCCGGCTGACGGCCGGCGGACGATCACAACCGCTGCGCGCAACCCGGCCTCAGCCTTCCCGAGTGGTGGTGTTCCGACCAGCGGACGCGATGCTCGGGGCCGGATCGGTGGTGGAGCTCTACGGCAGGGTGTCCGTGCCCAGCGGGCGCTCGACACCGCTGCCGGTGCTGCGCGCGGCGACTGGAACGCCGGACCCACTGCGGGTCGAGCTGTGGCGTCTGCCCGATTGCGTGGTGCGATTCGCCGAAGAGAATGCCCCGGCCTTGGATGACTCCAACGCTTCGGCGGCCGCGCAGCGCGAGATGCTGGTCGGCACGTTTCAGCTGCCGGCGCAGCAGCCGCCGCCCCGCGTGGCGATCCGGGCCGGCGCCACCCGCTACAAGGTGAGTCATCTGACCACCCACCAGCGCACCGAGAGCGGCGTTCAGCACGACGTCGCGGCCAGGGTGCGGGTGCTGTCAGGTGGGCTTCGTGAGATCGCGATCGAGTTTGCCGACCGCGCCCCACAGTTGGAGGTCACCTCGCCGTCGGGCGCCACACTGACGCGGGCTTCCAGCGAGGGGCCACGGCGTTGGCGGGTGAGCCTGCCACGGGACCTGGCCGCTGGCGAGGAGCTCATCCTCAAGTTTGAGGGGCAGCAGGTTTCCCCCACCGGCGCCCACCCAGCCGCACTGGTCCGCTTCCCGGACGCGGCGGAGAGCGAGGTGGTGGTGGCCGTGCACGGCGGACCCCACAGTGAAGAGGAGAGGTGGCTCACCGAGTCCCTCACCCCGGCCCGCGGCGCGCACGACGCGCCGCTCGAAGCTGCGCCCGGCACGGGCTGGTCCCTCTTCCGCTCAACCCCCGGCCAACGGCCTACCGTGGCTTGGACGCGGCGGGACAAACGCCCACCTGAGTGCCTGGTTCGCTTCAGCGAGACCACCGCCGCCGCCGACCCGCTCGGCAGGGTCTCGGTTACCACCCGCGTCTACCTCGACCCGGTCGGCGCCACCGCGTGCCGCCTGCTAGTGGACGAGAACAGCCGGCTGGTATCGCTCGACCTGAACGGCCAAGGCCCGATCGCGACCCGAGAGTCAGACAGCGTGTGGCGGGTCACGCTGGGCAGCAGCCAGCGTCCGCAGGTCCTCACCGCGACAGCCGTCTGGGACCAACCCTCAACGGAGCGGACCGTTCGACCGCCCCAGTTGATCAGCGGGCAGGGCCAGCCGCTCACGCCCGTTAATGGGGTCGTGTCGCTGCTAGGTTCCACCCCCGCAGAGATGCATCTGACCGCCGACGCTCAACCGATTGACGGCGACGATGCGGCGCGGCTCCGCGTGCAGGCTCTGGCGGAGCAGGCGCCGCAAGCGGCGGTGGGTCGCGCATCGGCGTGGTGGCTCAGCCGGCTGCGCGACGCGTTGGCGGAGGTGGATGCCGCCTCCCCCCAGAGCGACGATGATGCAACGCCCCTTAGGTCCGACGAGTCGCTTGCCAAGGCCCGCACCGCCGCGGCAGGAGAGTTCACCTACATCCCCAACGCCGACGCGGCCAGTGACTACGACCGGCCAGGGCTTGCCGAGCAACTCCGGACGCCAACCGGCGAGGCGCCGCCAGCTATCAAGGTCAGCGTCACCCGCGCGGACCGCATCGCGCCGCGGGTCGGGCTCGCTTTGCTGGCGGTGGCGGCGGGCGTCTGCTTCCACGTGGGCTGCAACCAGCCCGCTCTCATCGGGCTGCTGCGGGACCGCCGGAACACCGCCATCGGCCTGGCCGGCCTCGCCTGGTGGCTGTGGCTGCCGCTGGGCGTGTGCGGGCTGCTGCTGATGGTCTCGGCCGCTGTAGACGAAGGGCGGGCGCGCTACCAGCGGATCCTCTCACGCCGCTAGTTTACGGCGCCCGCCGTAGGGACTACTGAAGCCCGTCGCGGACAAACGTCTCGGAGATGGGGCGTTCCGCCGCGCGGCCCACCTCGTCGTGCGTCCGCCGCTGGCCTACCGTGTGCCAGGCCGTGACGTCCTGCAGCTCGGGCATGATCTCCAGCAGCTGGTTCTCCAGCATCGTGATGAACCGTTCCATCGCCGGCTCCTTGTTGGCCTCCTTCATCGCGCGGACGGTCTTCATCGTCCGCAGCATGCGGGCGCGGTTGAGCACCGCGCCGGACAGCGGGGCCTCAGAGTCGACGAGCAAGTCCGCGATGGGCACCTCGAGCGCCTGCTGCCAGGTGTACAGGTCCGACAGACGCAGGTTGGCCGACGGCTCCAACTGATTGCGGACCTGCTCCATGGTCAGTCCGGTGCGACGCACCACGCTGCGGTTGGATATCCCCTGCTCGTTCTGCACCTCAGCGATGCGGTGCAGCGCCCGCGACTCGGCGGTCTGATCGCGATTGGCGGCGATGGGGGCGCCGCTGCCGTTGTTCACACCGGGCGTAGCGCCGCAATCATCAACAAGGTTCATACTAGGCCTCCGTCCTCTGTTCCGAAAGCAGATGAGATAAGAACTGCCGGCGTCCCCTCCCGACAACGTACGCACCGGGCGCGCTGTCGGATCGGTGGGAATCGCCGCAAGCGCCTTGCAGATGGCCTACGCCCAGCGCGCTGGTCTGCTGACAGCAGCGCCGTTTTCCGTGACGTTGGCCGCTCGGCCCGCACCCTGAACGCCGCCGCAGGGGCGGCGGTCAACCGCCGGGCCTGATCCTCAGGAGATGTGGCCAATCAGTGGCCGCCATTCCCCGTTCCGCGATCATCGTAAACAGGGCGCCGCGGTCGGGCAAGCGAAGACGCCGGCTATCCTAACCGACGAAAAGATAAGTAGTTACGCACCTCACAGGCGCCTGCGCGAATCGCCACACTTGGCTGGACCGCAAGCGCTCTCTTGAGCGATTCGGCCACATCAATTCCGCGCCGGTGTAGCAGATTCGAACGCGCTGCAGGCGTCCGAAATTTGGAGAATTTTTTTCGCCGCTGTCCGAAAGCTTGACGGATTTGGCGGCTCGATCACTCGCCCCGAGCGAAATCGCCCATCGCGCCCAAGAAGTTCGGCTTTGGGAGCGGGGGGATCTGGCCCACGCCGGGCTGCGGCTCGGTCGCGGCGCGGCGGGCTCGCGCAGGTCGGGGAGCGGCCGGCTGAGAGGACTCGACCTCGGAGGGGTCGATCACCTGGAAGCCACGCAGCCGGCTGTGCGCGGCCACCATCGCCTTGTGCGCGATAGCGGGGCGGCGGAGGTCCTCGACGCTCACCTCGTCATCGGCGCCCAGGTAGAGCGTGCGGAGCTCGTTGGCGTTGATGGTCGACACGCCATCGTGCACGATCACCACCCGGCCCGACGCCCGACGCTTCACGTCACGCAGCGTGCCGCCCAGGCCTTTCCGCAGGCCGCTGCGCACGACCGCCAGCTGTGGGTACTCGGCCGCCAGCTCGCTGGCGATCTCGAAGGTGTCGTCGGTGGAGCCGTCGTCAACCACCAGCAGCTCGAACCGCGGGGTCAGTTCGGCCGCGACCTCCAGCACCCTGCTCACGTTGCGGCGGAGGTGCGCCTCGGCGTTGTGGACGGGCAGGACGATGGTCAGTGAGGTATCCACGTGGACGGTGCTCCCACTCGGGTACAGGGCTCGCTCGGGGCGGCGCCGGGCTACGGCTCGGGCCACGGGTTAGGGATCGGCGCACCGGGCCGGCGAATCTAGCGGCGGCGTGATGATGTCGGCATGCTCCGCGTGTGCCGCCGGCAGCAGTGGTGGGGGTGGCGCGCCTCGCTCCGATCGCCCGACCGGGTCGGGACGGTTGTGCCGCGTATAGCTGCCCGCCGCCGGTTGCGGTATGCTCGACCGCTGGCCGCCAGCCCCCCACACGCCGCAGAAACAGCCCATGACCGAGCCCGCTTTCCAGGACGAACAGACGCTGCTACCCGCGGTGGCGCAGGACGCCGAGACCGGCCAGGTGCTGATGCTGGCGTTCATGAACCGCGAGGCGTACCAGGAGACCCTCCGCACCGGCCGCGCTGTCTACTACAGCCGCAGCAAGCAACGGCTGTGGCGCAAGGGGGAACAGAGCGGCAACGAGCAGGTCGTTAAGCAGGTGCTGATCGACTGCGACGCGGACGCCATCGTCCTGCGGGTCGAGCAGCTGGGGGGCGCCGCCTGCCACACCGGCCACCAGAGCTGCTTCTACCGGGAGGTCACCGACCAGGGCCTGCGGGTGGTGGGTCAACGCGTGTTCGACCCCAGCCAGGTGTACGGACCGCCCCAAGCCTAAGACTGCTGTCCAACTAGCAACCCCGCCCGCCGGCCACGCCGCCGCTGGGCGTTTCGGAGAAACCTGCATGAGTGCTGAAGCGAAGCTTGCCTCCCTCGGTTTGGAGCTGCCCCCCGCCCCCAAGGCCATGGGCCTGTACAAGCCGGTCCTGACCGTGGACGGGCTCGCGTACACATCGGGGCACGGGCCGCTCTCGCCGTCCGGCGAGCTGACCAAGGGCCGCGTCGGCGCCGACCTGGACACGCAACAGGGGTACGCCGCGGCCCGTCAGACCGGGCTGGCGATGCTGGCGACCCTGCGGGCTGCCTACGGCAGCCTGGACCGTGTCGACCGGCTCGTGAAGACGTTCGGCCTGGTCTGCTGCACGCCGGAGTACACCGACCACCCCGCAGTGATCAACGGCTTCAGTGAGCTGATGCGGGAGGTGTTCGGCGAGGACGCCGGGGTCGCCGCCCGCAGCGCCATCGGTGCCCCATCGCTCCCGGCGGGCATGGCGGTCGAGATCGAGGCGGTGTTCGCGCTCAAGAGCGAGTAGCGCGTCACAGCTCGACGGTCTGCGGCTCGACCGCCGCTTCGGTGGGCGGCGCCGGAGTCGGAAACTTGCCGTCGTGATGGAAGGTGCGGTTGGCGCCGAAACGGGCCGACTCGTCCATCGCCTCCTTGAGGCATTCCAGAACGTCGTCGTGCGATTCGGCGCCGGGCAGGTCGGCGATCGCGCAGGTGATGGTCGTGCTGTGCTGGGCGCCGTTGACGGTGAACGTCGTCTTCTCGATCTGCTGCCGAAGCGTATCGATCCGCTCCGTCATGGCGTCGATGTCGCCCTCCTCGAGCATTAGGAGGATCTGGTCGTCGTCGAAAGCGGCGACCAGGCCCGCGTCGGGCGCCGCGTCGCGGACGATTTGCCGCACCTTGGCCCGCAGTTTCTGCGCGAGGCCTTCGTCGGTCTGTTCGGCTTCTGCCGCGTCGCGGCGGACCAGCACCACAGTGCGGTGCTTCGGCTCGGCGCCGTCGCTGAGCGCCGCGTCGATCTGCTCCAGCAGGCTGTCGAGCGTCGCGAGGCCGGCCTCGGCGGCCGCGGTCGAGCGGGCGGCGCGGTCCTGCTCCGCCTGCGTCTCGCGGACTTCAGTGACCTTCTCGGAGAGCTCGTCCGACTTGTCGACCAGCTTGGCCCGCGTCTGATCGTCTTCCAGCCCCTCGTCGACAATCGCGTCGAACTCGTCGCTGATGCGGCCCACTTCCTGCACGCCGGCGGCAGCCGAGTCGCGTCGGACATCGCCTTCGGGCAGCTTGTCGATCTGCTGCTGGGCCGACTCGAGGTAGGCGTGGTTGGCGTCCTGCATGGTCTTCGCGTTGGCGTCGAACGCCTCGGCGTCGTCCCGTGAATCCTTCAGATCCTCGCCCATCTGCGCCAGCTGCGCCTGGAACGCGGCCAGGCCGGACATGAGGTCCTGATCCTCCTCCGTTTCGGCGGGCGCCGCTGGCGGGGGCGGTGCGGCCTCCCTGACCGGGGACTCCGAAGGCGCCTGCACCAGCGGCTCATCGTCGACAGACTTCGAGCAGCGGACCTTCGGCAGCTTGACCGCCGGCAGCTCGGTCCGCATGCCGAATGTCGCCCCGAGCACGTAGCCGATACACAGGTTGAGCGTTGCGATCAGGGCGATGTAGAGCAGCAGCATGGTCAAGAGCTCGTCCGAGGGCGGGCGGGGGCGCACACCGCAACCCTACGTCGGCCCTGCCGAGGGGCCCGCGCGGGCAATCACGTTGCCGATGACCGCACGGGCGGGTAGTAACAACCATGCCGGCTGCAGCAGACGTGCGGGCCGTAGCGCCGCTAGAGGGGAGCGCCGACCTTGCTCGGTTGCGAGTGGTACGCGGCCAACAACGCCCGGACAAACTCGGGCGAGACGTTCTCGAGCGTCACTACTTGGCTGCGGCCCTGACCCGATTTCGGGCGGATAACGCACACCACTTCCGATTCGCTGGCGTGCTGCACGATCTCTTGCATAGCGGCCCGCTCGCTCGGCGACAGGCCCGCGATCGTGTCGGTCGAGTCACGGCCCTGGGCGCGGACGGTCGCGTCGGCCAGCGGCGCCATCGGCTCCTGGTCCGCTAGGAACGCGGCCGGCGCCGCAGGTTGGGTCGGCGGGGCAGGGCGGTCGTCAGCGGCCAGGGTAGGCAAGGGCCCGCCACGGTAGATCGCCGATAGCTGTAGCCGATCTAGCTCGGCGTGCACCTCTGCCAAAGAGGCGTAGATGCCTTCGTCGTCCTGGTAGTCCGCATTGTTGCAGACGCCCACCACCTCGCCGCGTGCGTTGAACAAGCCGCCGCCGCTGCGTCCGACCGCCGGCGCGCCGCTGGCGCAGACATTGCCCCAGCCCTGGTAGCGGTTGATGGCGTTCACCACGCCGGTGCGGACGGTCGGATCGGCGCCGTGATCGCACCCGCTGCTCAGCACCGGGTCACCTTGGCGGAGGCCGTTGGCGTTGGCGGCGATCCGCGCCGGCGAGAGCTGACCCGTGGGCCGCACGCAGACCAGGGCGACATCGTTCTCGAAGTTACAGCTCAGGATGGAGTACAGCGGCGCGCTCTCGACAACGCGCGGCTGGCCCCCGGAGGCCTGGTAGAACTCGACCGTGACAGCGGCCGGGTTGTCGATCGGCCGCTTGTCGGCGCCGCGAAACAGGTGGGCGCAGGTCAGCACGAGCGCCTCGCCCGAGCGGGCGTCGACGATGGTGCCCGTGCCGAAGCTCTGGCCGCTGGCGTCCTTGACCGTCAGGCGAACCGTGGCGTTGAGCAGCGTGTCTGCACTAGCCGACGGGGCGGGCGCCTTGACCGTCGGATTGGCGCCCGGCACGTCAATCGGCGGCGCGTTGTTGCTGGCGGCCTGCAGCACCGCCGCGGGCTGCTGCGCCGACGCTACAAAGGTCGCTTGCCGGCCGGCGGGGACGGTCCGGCCGGCCGGGGCAGCCGGTCGCGGGGCGGCCGCCACCAGCATGTTCCGCAATGCCTGGTACGGGGTGATGCCGACCACCCGCTTCACTTCACGGCCGTTCGCCACGACGACGAAGGTCGGGTACTGGTTGACGCCGTACTTCGCGGCGATCTGCGGCGAGCGGCCGCCGTCGATGCGATCGACGTGGAACCCCTCGGCCTCGAGCCGCGCCACTACCGGGTCCATCTGCCGGCAGGGGCCGCAGGTGGCCAGCGAGAAGTCGAGCAGCTTCACCTGCGGGGCAGCCGCGAGCGACGCGGGCAGCAGAGTGAGAAGGATAAGCGCAGCGCGGGGAGTCGCATGGACCATTCGTTTCCCTCCTTGGAGACGTGGTCGCCCAATCAGTCGTGACTAACAGGCTGGTTGAATTCGTCGGCATGCGAACGCATCCTGCGGCCGCGGTGTCGACTTGTAGTGTTTCCGTACGAGTAGCCTTGTGTGTGGGTCCCGTCAATTTGCGCCGGATCGGTTGATCGGACAAGAGCAGGTCCCGCACGATTCCGCCCGGCCGACGCTAGCACCAGGCCGGGCGAACCACGCCCGTCACCGAAGCAATGCCCGTGCCATCCGGGTCGCTAGCTCGGGTCCCGACCGTTAGAATGCTTGGCCCACGGGCGTCGCTCGGCGACGCTAGCACCCGCCCCGAAACGCCGTTACCCGCTATGCCACCGCGTCGAATCCTGGTTACCGCAGCCCTGCCGTACGCCAACGGCCAGATCCATATCGGGCACCTGGTGGAATACCTGCAGACCGACATCTGGGTCCGGTTCCAGCAGCTGCGTGGTAACAATTGCAAGTACTTCTGCGCCGACGACACCCACGGCACCGCGATCATGATCCGCGCCCGGCAGGAGGGCCGCAGCGAGGAAGATCTGATCGCGGACATGCAGCGCCAGCACGAGGCGGACTTCGCCGAGTTCCAGATCGCCTTCGACAACTACGGCAGCACCAACAGCCCGGAGAACCGGGAGCTGTGCGGCGAGATCTGGTCCAAGATAGTCACAGCCGACTTGGTCTCTGAACGTGATGTCGAGCAGCCCTACGATCCAGTGGAAGAGACTTTCCTGGCGGATCGGTTCGTCCGCGGCGGCTGCCCCAACTGCGGCGCCGCTGATCAGTACGGTGACCACTGCGAGAAGTGTCTGGCCAACTACCAGCCGACAGAGTTAGTCGAACCTAAGAGCGTGTTGTCCGGCGCCACGCCCGAGCTGCGGACCGCGCCGCACAAATTTGTCGTACTAGAGAAGCTGCGGAGTTTCCTGGAAGGTTGGGTAGACGAGTCGGACGCCTTACAGCCTGAGATCGCCAACTACCTTAAGGGCCACTTCCTCTACGCCAAGGACGAGACTACCGGCGAGGTCGCGCCGTTGCGAGACTGGGATGTAACACGACCTCGGAAGTACTTCGGCTTTGAGATTCCGGACTTCCCTGAGAACTACTGGTACGTCTGGTTCGACGCGCCGATCGGCTACATCGCCAGCACCAAGCAGTGGTGCGACAAACACGGCGAGAAGCTGGACGACTGGTGGAAGTCCGACGACTGCGAGGTGCACCACTTCATCGGCAAGGACATCACCTACTTCCACACGCTGTTCTGGCCCGGCATGCTCAAGACCGCCGGCTTCAGCCTGCCCACCAAGGTGCACATCCACGGCTTCCTGACCGTGAACGGCGAGAAGATGTCCAAGAGCAAGGGCACCTTCATCACCGCCCGCAGCTACGCGAACCACCTGGACCCGTCTTACCTGCGGTACTTCTACGCATCAAAGCTGTCCAGCCGCGTCGACGACATCGACCTCTCGCTTGACGAGTTTATCGCCAAGGTCGACACCGACCTGGTCGGCAAGGTAGTGAACCTGGCCAGCCGCAGCGCCAAGTTCGTGCAACAGACGGGCCTCTCCAAGGAGTACCCCGACGACGGCGGGCTGTTTGCCGCAGCGGCGGCCGCCGGTGAAGAGATCGCCGCCGCCTACGAGGCGTGCGACTACAGCCGCGCGATGCGGCTGATCATGGCGCTGGCCGACAAGGCGAACCCCTACGTCGAAGAGCACAAGCCCTGGGAGCTCCGCAAGGACGAGTTGCAGGCCCAGCGGCTGCAGGACGTGTGCACTGTGGCGCTCAACCTGTTCCGGCAGATCGTCGTCTACCTGACGCCGGTGCTGCCGAAGATCGCCGAACAAGCCGGCGCCCTCCTCAACGAGGAGATCACCAACTGGGACCAGGCCCAGACCCCGCTGGTTGGCGCCCCGGTGGCCAAGTTCAAACACATGATGACCCGAGTCGACCCCGTCAAGGTAAACGCGATGATCGAAGAGAACAAAGTGGACCCGTCCGAAGATGAAACTGTCGCGATGCCCGCGCCCGCCGAGTTCGACGAGTCCGACACCTGGCAAGACTCGGGCGACTGCCTGGAGGCCGAGCCGCTGGCCGACGAGTGCAACTTCGACGACTTCATGAAGGTCGACCTGCGGGTCGCCCGCGTGGTCTCAGCCGAGCAGGTCGAGGAAGCCCGCAAGCTGCTGAAGCTGAAGCTCAGCCTCGGCGGCGGGCAGTACCGGCAGGTGTTCGCCGGCATCAAGGCCGCGTACGACCCGGAGAAGCTGGTCGGCCGCCTGGTGGTGATGGTGGCCAACCTTGCGCCCCGCAAGATGAAGTTCGGCCTGTCCGAGGGCATGGTGGTCGCCAGCGGCCCCGGCGGCGAAGAGGTGTTCGTGCTCTCGCCCGACGAAGGCGCCAAGGCCGGGCAGCGGGTGCACTAGCGCCGGCGCAAGTAATGTTCGGGCGGCGGGGACGTGTCAGCCGCACTGTCCGGACAGGATCGCCTCGAATCGGTCGGTGATCTTGGCGATGTCGAAGTTCGCCTCGGCATAGGCGCGGCCCGCGGCGCCCATCGCTGCGCGCTCGTCGGGCGAGTGGGCCAACCGCATCCCGGCCTCGCAAAACCCGGCGATGTCGTCGGGGGCAACGAGCAGACCGGCGTTGCTCTCCCGGACGATCTTCGCGGCCAGGTTCTCCGCCGGCAGGGCCATCAGCAGCGGCCGCTGCGCGCAGAGGTAGCTGAGCACCTTGGAGGGGACGCTGAACACGCCGGCGTCGGGCTCCAGGATCGCGACCAGCACGTCGGCGCTCGCGAGCACGTTCTCGAGCTCGCTGAACGGCTGAAAGCCCATCAACTTCATCGCCGCGTCGGGGTGCTTCGCCTGCTGCTGACGGAGCCACTCGACGCCCGGGCCAGTGGAGATCACCACCATCTCGCCTGCCTCCTCGTTGCCGAGGCGCTTGGCGAGTTGGAGGAGAAGCTCGGGGTTGTGCTTCATCGCTAGCGTGCCGGAGTAGACGAACCGCATTCCATCCGCCAGGGCCTTCTCGCGAGACCACGAGTTGTCGCGCTGCCCAACCGGCAGCTGTTCGATGATGGCCCAGTTGTGGATCGTGTGGATCCGGTCGTCCGGGATGCCCCAGCGCAGAAAGATGTCACGGAAATCTTCGGAGATGACTACCAGCGCGTCGCTCATCCGCGCACAGCGCTTGTCGATGCGGATGAAGTGGGCCGCCGCCAGCTGGCCCACGACAGGCAGCCTCTTGCGGAGCATCTTCTGGGCCGCGATGCCGTAGATGTCTTGAATCCATGAGACCAGACGCACGTTATCGCGGCGGCACAGCTTGGCGAGAGGCAGCTGAGCGATGGACGGTGTCTGTCCCGAGATTACCACCTCGGGCCGCCACGCGCCGTACTGTTCGGCAAGCAGCCCGGCGTACCGACGCTCCATGCCGTAGCGTTTGAGAAACTTGGTCTTCGGAATCTCTTCCCCCAGATCGATTACGCGGATGTCCCAGCTCTCGGGGTCGTCCGGCCGACGCTCCAACTCGCCTTGCGGCGTCAGTGTGGAGCCGCAGTACAGGTGCCGCACCTGGTGCCCCCGCGCCGCCAGGCTGCGGCTCAGCTGCAGGGGGAACGCATGTCCGGCGTAGTCGTGGAATAGGATCCGCATGGTGTGTTAACAGAACGGTGCGTCGCGGCTAGGCCTGATCGGCCCAGTTGCGGTTGGGTTCGTAGCCCAGCTCGACGAGCAGGCCGTTGGTGGTCTCTTCAAACAGCCGGCGCAACTCGGGCGTAAGAGCTTCGCGCCAGCCGCCCCGCTTCCCGCTCCGGAACGTGTGCGATTTCTCCGGAGCGATTGCGGCCTTCATTGCTTGGGCCAGCTCAGCCGTGTCGATCTGGTCCGCGGCGAACTCCGCGTAGAAGCCTGCCATGCGGCTGATCTCACTCTCGGCATTCTCGCCGGTGAGGTCTTCGAAGCGGACCGCGCAACAGCGCGGGTTGCCGATCCACGGGGTGTAGAGTCGGAAACGTTCACCGATGTCCGGGTAGAAGTAGTCGTCCCGACCGGCCAGGCCAGTGATCGCCAACCGGACCGCGTCTTCAACCGTGGCCGTCTGTTTGAAGACCTTGTGCAGCCGGTGCCAACGGTTCATGGTCCGCAGGTAGTGGGCCTCGGAAACCACCACGTCGCGCGGATCGCGGTAGATAAAGAAGTGGGCCGCGTTCACGCCGCGTAGCGCGGCGGCCGTCTGGTCGCCATAAAACAGGTGCGCGCGGACAATCTCGCCCGGGCGGCTGCGTGCAAGGGTTGCGGCGACATCCGCGTCCGCGCGGCGGCGGAACGTCAGCGAGCTGGTCATCGACGACAGAAACTCGCCGTAGTTGACGCGGCCGGGAAGCGCGCCAACGATCTGGTCGAGCAGGTGGGTGCCGCTCTTAGGGAACGAGTTGGCTATCGCGGGCGGCAGCTCGGCCAGGTCGCCCTCGTTGGCGCGCGGCAGAGCACGCTTGACGCCCCCCAACAGCTTCATCGAAGCCTTGCGGACGAACGGGTTCTTGTGGTGGAGTGCGTTCTGCAGCATGGCGTCTGGTTCTAAACCGGGGCGGCCTCTGGGAACACCCAGGTGCAGAACTCGTGCAACGACTGTTCGGCGTCCTGGCGGAGCTCCGCGGCGCGATCCAGAGCCCGCCGCGCGTCGGCCGGGTAGCTGTTCGGCGCAGAGATCCAGCCGCCGATTACTTCGTTCGACTGCTTGACGTAGTCCCCTTTGGGGCAGACGGTCCAGCGGTCGTTGGGCCCAATCAACCCTGGGATGCACGACCAGCCGAGCGCGATCACCGGCTTGCCGCGTTCGAACGCCTCGCTAATGACGACCGGCTGGGCGTCGAACCGGGAGGGGAGCAGCAGCACATCGATATCGCGGAAAAAACGCTCTTTGTCTTCGCCGTAGACGGGCCCGCGGTAATCGATCTGGTCCGGGTAGTCCCGCTGCGCACCGTCGATCCGGCGCCGGGCTTCGGCGTCCATCACTGGCCCGGCCAGGACCAGCCTGACGTCGCGGTGGGCGGACCGGAGCTGATCGAACATCTCGAAGACGTAGTCGATGCCCTTGTCGTAGCTGAGGTTCGCAAGGTGACCGACGCGGAACTCCCGCTGCCCCTCGTAGGGTGATTCAGCCGCGTGCTGCGGGCCAGAGTCCTGGCGTGTCATCATGACCGTGCTGGGGAGTTGGAGGAAACCGGCCCGGCATCCGTACAGCCGATCCAGGTTGTCACGCATGTCGTCGCACAACACAACGTGCACGCCGCTGGCCCCCATGACCCGGTCAAGCACTCTTACCCGCCAGTCTTTGCGGGTAATGTAGGCGTAGATGTGGTGGTGCGCCGCCACGCGGCTGCCCCACAGCCTGGCGGCTGCCGCGGCGGCGATGTTGTACCACATCGCCCGCCGGGCATTGACCGACATGTAGAGCGCCCCGCCACGCGACGCGCCCATGAGCAGACGCAGGAGCGCGCCAAACGTGCGGAACAGCTTCGCCACCCGGAAGCTGAAGGTGATCTTCGGGGAGCCGTCCGACAGGTTGAGCTCGCGGACGTTTCCTTGCACACCGAGGCGGTCGGCTATCAGCCGGGTACAGAGAGTCATCCCGGTCGTGGGTGGCGGCAGAACGGCGAACACTGTCGCCTTGCGGTCGCGGTTGTTTCCGGGCGCTGCCATTTAATCAGCCGTCAGCGGGCGCCCGCCGCACGCGATGTGTAGTGGTAAGTGGGCGCGGCGGCCTGTGGCGTCGGCTTGGTCCCCCAGACAACGCGGGCAATGACGCCCAGCAGGAACGCGAACGCGACACATTCGCCAACCTCGACCGTCATCACGGCGATGCTGCCGCGGCTCCAGTTCATCAGGTGCGGGAAGGCGGCGGTCAGCACCGCAATCAGGAACGGGTTGGTGGGGTCGTGCTTCAGCGGCTCGTCGATGAAGCGTATGCCAACGGTTGCCAAGAACGCGTAGAGGATCATCACCACGACGCCGCCGTCGTAGTAGCTCTCGCCAACCACGCCGAGCCCCCAGGTGGTGTGATACGGCAGGCGGAGGGCCCTCAGAAGCAGGTGGCCCGGAGGCTCCGGCTTTCCTGGCCACCACAATCGAGGGATTGGGTAGCCCATGACGAACTTGAGGCTGTTGAGCGGTTTGACCTCGATGCGGTCCGAATCCGCCAGCTCCATCGTGAGCAGTGAGTAGTAGCCGGCGTACTGACCAAAGTAGTGCAGCCCGTCCTGAGCCGTGTCGGTGAGCGCGTCCAACACCGAGACCGAGGTCGCTTTCTCAACCAGCACGCCGACGCTCCGCTCAACGCCCCGCTTGTTTGAGAAGTGCCGGAAGCTCGAGTACACCGAAGCGCCAACAATCAGCGCCGCCAGGGCTATCGCGCAGAACCCGGTAGTAACCACCGGTCCACGCTCTCGCCACTTAGCCCAGTACATCGCCGCCAGGGGTGCGAAGAGCACCGATAGCAGGAGCCGCCGCCCGTTGAAGACCAGCATCGCGTAGAGGCCGGCAAACACGTACATGCCGATGAACAGCAACAACAGCGGCACCAGGTGCTTCTTGTTGTACCACGCCAGAAACGAAAACACCGAACCGAACACAATCGCCTTGTGCGAGATGTTGTACATCAGCACGTCCAGCACCGGCACACCTTGGACCGCCAGCCCAAACAACGCCAGTCCGATGCACCCGACGGTCATCGTGACGAGCATTGTTGTCGTGGGTGGAGGCCACTTCTGCAGCCGGCCTTTGCTGAGCCGGGCGGTCAGCGGTCTGCACACGTAGTAAAAGAAAAGCAACGCGGAGTAGAACACGATCGAGTAGATCACGTACCGCGTCTTGAGGTCGGAGTCGGGGTGGAACCACTGGAGCTCCGGCCAGTGGAACGGGCCGTAGGCAACCTCGAGCGACGCGACGCCCGTCGACATCCCGGCGCCGATAAGCAAGAAATTCCACCCGGTCAGCAGGTCGGTCCTGCCCCGCCAGAACGGGATCAGGACGATCGCCCCGATCACCGCCAGGAACAGGAAGCCGAACGAGGCCATGATGTCGCTAAACATTGTCGAATCAGGCCTGGTAGGTCTTTGCTGGAAGCCGCCGTCGGTCGGCGCTACGCGTTGCTATTTGGATTTGCTGCGGCGGTTGCCGGCCTGGCGGATGGTCTGCTCGAGCCCGTCCACCATCTTCTCCACGGTCACCCGTCCTTCGACGCTCCTGCGGGCGCCGTCCGACAGGGCCGCGAGCCGGTCGCGATCGTCGATCAAGCCAGCGAGCGTGTCCGCCAGCGACTCGGCGTCGCCGTGTCGGTAGCACACCCCGTTAACCCCCTCGTCCAGGTAGGCGATCTCGGGGTTGTGACACTCTCGCCGATCGCTAGTAACGACCGGCAGCCCGTACCAAAGGGCGTGAAGAATGCTCAGACCGATGTTCTCTGGGTAGCAGAACACGTCCGCACACAGGAACCAGGGCGCAAGCTCTTCCTCATTGTATAGCCCATCCTGAAAGATTGTCATGCGTTCGACACCCAACTCACGGGCCCGCCGCCGCAGCGCCTCGCGTTGGGCGTCGCCGGCGCCGATTATGACGACTCGCAGGGCGGGGTCCCGCTCCGCGACACGGGCAGCGGCCTCGAGGAGTAGGTCCACCCTGTTTTCCGGAAGCAGCCGCGAGACGAACAGCAACACCCGCTGCCCCTCCAACCCGTGCGATCGGCGG